>NZ_JBVJIJ010000002.1:207254-650101 GCF_055586325.1 Dactylosporangium sp. NPDC051087
AACACACAACCCCCCGCCCAACACGAACAAAAAAAAAGACCAAAAACAAAAAAACCACACCCCAAAAAGACAAAAAACAACCCCCCCCCCCCCCCCCCCCCCCCCCCCCCCCGCCCCTTGCCGTCCGGGCTCCGTCAGGCCCGCACCGGGCGCACCGGATCCCAGCCGAGGAGCCGCTCACCGCTGAAGGTGAGCATCCACCCGGTGCCCTTGCGGGTGTGGAAGTCCACATTGGTCCGTCCGGTCAATGCGGTCAGCAGCGGCGGCATCAGCTTGCCCTGGCTGCACACCACCGTCGTGCCGCCGCGCGCCGCGATGCCCCGCAGGGCGTCCGCGGCCGCCCCGGGTGAGCGGCCCTCGTCGAACGCGGCGTCCAGGTCGTACGCGAGGCCCAGCGGCTCCACCGTCTGCCGGCAACGCAAGGGGGTGGCCGACACCACCCACTGCGGCCGCAGGAGCCGCAGGAGGCCGCTCAGCGCCTCCGCGTGCCCCACGCCGGCCTGGTCCAGCGGACGCTCCGCGTCCGGGCCGGTCCATCCCTTGCGGCTGCCGGCGCGCGCGTGCCGCACCAGCGCCACCACCGCGGTCACCGGCGGCAGGTCCAGGAACGCCTTCACCACGCCCCGGTCGTGCGCGTAGCTCAGCAGCGCCGGCGCCTGCTCCGCCGGTACCCACCGCGCCTCCTCGATCTCGTCGTCGGCCGGCCGGTCCTGCCACACCAGGGCCCGCATCGCCCAGAACTCGACGACCTTCTCCACGCCCGGCTCGCTCGTCAGGTAGCGGATCGAGGGCAGCCGCGCCTGCGGCACACCCCGCACGAGGGTCTCCTCGTGGACCTCCCGCACGGCCGCGGCCAGCTCGTGCTCGCCGGCGTCGAGCTTGCCCTTGGGCAGGGACCAGTCGTCGTACCGCGGGCGGTGCACCAGCACGATCTCCACACCCTCGGCGCCGCCACCCGCCGGGCGCCACACCACGCCACCCGCCGCGCGGACGACCGTGTTCACTTCAACCATGCTGTGGTGTTCTCCTCACAGACCGCCGCCCACACCGCCGGGAACGCGGCGCGCGCCCGGGTGACCGCGGCCCGCTCGCGCTCGAACAGCCTGCCCGCCGTCACGGCGAGGCGGTGGTCGCCGCGGTCGAGGAACCGCGCGACGAACAACCACGTGTCGGCGGCGGTCGCGGCGTCCTGGTGCTCGCCGAGGACCTTCTGCGCCTTCGCGATCCGCTTCGCCAGCACCGCCGCCTCCGGGCCCACGATCCACGCGACGGCGTCGGCGGCGTAACGGGCCCGCTTGGCCAGCTTCCGCACCTCGTGCCAGTCGTCGTCGGGCAGGTCCGGGGTGAGCGCGGCCGCGCCGGCCTCGAACTGCCGCCACGGCTTGCGCACCAGCCCCGGCAGCACCTTGACGGCGGAGGCCGAGTGCCGGCCGGCGAGCCGCGGCGGGCGCACCAGCTCGCCGAGCAGCGGCACGTACCGCGGTGAGCGCAGCGCCTCGTCCAGCGCCGACAGCGCCGTCTCCTGCCGGCCGGCGAGCGCGGCGTCGATCCGGGCGACCGACTCGGCGTCGACGGCCACCAGCGGGTCGGCCGCGGCGGTCACGTGCAGCCGGGACCGCATCACCTCGATGTCGCGGGCGCCGCCGAGCGCGCCGGCCAGCCGGCCGAGCTCCGCCCGCAGCGGCCGGCTCCAGGCCGGGTCGAGCAGCGCCTGGAACGTCTGCAGGTCGCTGCGCAGCCGCCGGGTGCCGACCCGCATCTGGTGCACGGGGGTGTCGCCGTTGGGCATCGTCTCGCGCAGCCGGGCGAACGCGTCGTGCCGCAGGATCCGGGCCACCCCGGACCGCAGCGCCCCCGCGACCACCGCGCCGGCGCTGCCGTCGGCCCGGGACGGGCCGGCATCCACAGCAGGGTCGGCGTCGGCGTCCGGGTCGGGGACCGCGCCGGCGGCGGTCAGCCGCTCCGCGACGCGGGCCAGGTCCTCGGCGCCGCCGTCGACCAGGACCACCTCGACCCGTCTGGGCCGCCGGCCGGTGCCGCGCGCCGACAGGACGCGGACCTCGGCCAGGACGGCACCGGCTGCGGACAGCACGTGGACGGCCGCGCGGACCGTCCTGTCCGCGCCGACGCCGGCGTCGAGGCGGAACGCGGTCACCGCGTCCAGCAGGTCCGGCGGGACGACCCCGGCGCCGGCGGCCGGGCGGTGCAGCTCGCGGCCGCGGCCCGGCAGCAGCAGCGACCAGGAGCCGTCGCGGTGCTGGCGCAGCGACACCCCGGCCCGCGCGAGCGCGCTGTCCGGGGTGTCGTGGAAGGTGGCGTCGAGGGTGACGGCTCCGCCCGGCCCGGCGGACCCGGCCAGGTCGGGCAGCGTGAAGCCGTCCCGGACGAGAAATCTCACGTGGCGGGCTCGATCCTGTCGATGATGCGGCGCAGCAGCGCCTCCTGCGGGTTCTTGCCGGACCGCCGGTGCCAGGTGCCGTCGCCGGACAGCTCGAAGGCGCCGGTCTCGTCGCTCATCATGAGCTTCAGCACCCGGTCGAGCTCGCCGGCGGCGGCCGGGTCGGTGACCTTGACCAGGGCCTCGACCCGCCGGTCGAGGTTGCGGTGCATGAGGTCCGCGGAGCCGATCCAGTACTCGGCGGCGGCGTCGCGGCCGAACCGGAACACCCGCGAGTGCTCCAGGAACCGGCCGAGCACCGAGCGGACCCGGATGTTGTCCGACAGGTCCGGCACGCCGGGGCGGATCGCGCAGATGCCGCGCACGATCAGGTCGACGCTCACCCCGGCCTGGCTGGCCCGGTAGAGCGAGTCGATGATCTCCTCGTCGACCAGGGAGTTGACCTTCAGCTGGACCAGGCCCTGCTCGCCGAGCGCGATCTCCCGGTCGATGCGGTCGATGATGCCGCGGCGGACCCCGTGCGGCGCGACCAGCAGCCGCCGGTAGGAGGTCTGGCGGCTGTACCCGGTCAGCACGTTGAACAGGTCGGTGAGGTCCGCGCCGACCTCGGGGTCGGCGGTGAGCAGCCCGTAGTCCTCGTAGAGGCGCGCGGTCTTCGGGTGGTAGTTGCCGGTGCCGACGTGGCAGTACCGCCGGATGTGGTTGCCTTCCTGGCGCACGACCAGCGCGGTCTTCGTGTGCGTCTTGAGCCCGACGAGGCCGTAGACGACGTGGCAGCCGGCCCGCTCCAGCGTCCTGGCCCAGCCGATGTTGGCCTTCTCGTCGAAGCGCGCCTTCACCTCGACCAGCACGACGACCTGCTTGCCGGCCTCGGCCGCGTCGACGAGGGCGTCGACGATCGGTGAGTCGCCGCTGGTCCGGTACAGCGTGAGCTTGATCGCGAGCACGTTGGGGTCGGCGGCGGCCTGCTCGACGAAGCGCTGCACGCTGGTGGAGAACGAGTGGTAGGGGTGGTGCACGAGGATGTCGTGGTCGCGCAGCCGGGCGAAGACGCTGCGCGGGGTCTCGCCCTCGGCGAAGTGCGGGTGGGTCGCCGGCACGAACGGCTTGTCCTTCAGCGACGGCCGGTCCACGCCGTTGTAGATCTCCCACAGCGCGGTCAGGTCGAGCAGGCCCGGCACCCGCAGCACGTCGTGGGAGTCCATGTCGAGCTCGCGGACCAGCAGCTCCAGGACGTGGTCGGAGATGGAGGCGGCGACCTCCAGGCGGACCGGCGGGCCGAAGCGGCGCCGCGCCAGCTCCCGCTCCAGGGCCTGCAGCAGGTCCTCGTCGCGGTCCTCGTCGAGCTCGACCTCGGCGTTGCGGGTCACCCGGAACAGGTGGTGCTCGACGACCTGCATGCCGGAGAACAGCTGCCCGAGGTGCGCCGCGATCAGCTCCTCGACCGGCAGGAAGCGCACCGTGCGGACGCCGTCGCGGGTGATGCGGTCCAGCGCGTAGAAGCGCGGCACGTTGTTGGGGACCTTGATCCGGGCGAACAGCTCGGCGCCGCCGTCGTGCTCCCGCACCACGACCGCCAGGTTGAGCGACAGGCCGGAGATGTAGGGGAACGGGTGCGCGGGGTCGACCGCGAGGGGCGTCAGCACCGGGAAGATCTGCTCGCGGAACGAGGTGCGCATCCGCTCCCGCTCGGCCGGGTCGAGCTCGCTCCACCGCACGATGTGGATGTGCTCCTCGGCCATCGCCGGGGCGATCTCCTCGGCGAACACCCGCGACTGGCGGGCGACCAGGGCGGTGGTGCGCTCCGCGATCTGCTCCAGCTGCTCCGTCGGCGCCAGGAAGCCGGGGCGGCGCACCGGGATGCCGGTCTGCAGCCGCCGCTTCAGGCCCGCGACCCGGACCATGTAGAACTCGTCGAGGTTGCTGGCGAAGATGGCGAGGAACTTCGCCCGCTCCAGCAGCGGGGTCGAGGGGTCCTCGGCGAGGGTCAGGACGCGGGCGTTGAAGTCGAGCCAGGACAGCTCCCGGTTGAGGTAGCGGTCCTCCGGCAGCGGCTTCTCGCTCGGCACGACCAGCGCGTCGTGCTCCGCCCCCACCGCCGACCCGTCGGGGGTCTTCTGGGTGGGGACCAGCGCGGACTGCTCTGTCACCGTCTCGCTCATGGTGACCTCCTCGGGCTCGACCTGGACGTCTTCCCCAGTTGCTGGTGCCGCGGCCTTCGTCGCCCGGCGGACACGTGGCGCCGCGCCCGCGGTGCCCGCCCGTCGCGGTGCCGCCTTGCGCGGGGCGGCCTTGGGCGGCGCGCTCTGCGGGTCGGGGCGCTGTGCGGCGTTCTTCCGTGGCGCGGCGTTGGGCGGTGCGGCGTTGGGCGGCGCGCTCTGCTGGTCGGGGCGTTGTGCTCCGTTACGGGGGCGGCTGCGACCGGTAGGCGTCTCGTCCACCAGATCATCATGGCCTGTTTGTGCCGGTCTGAACATGAACTTCCCGCTGCTTGGCGGCTACGGAAGCGTGGGCAGTGTGACCTTCACAACGACACCCGCGGGGTCCCGGTCGATGCGGACCCGCTGGCCCAGGCGGAGGTGGCGCAGGCCCGACGCATCGAACGCGGCGGCTGGGAACTGCAGCTGCGCACCGTCGTCGAGCAGCACCGTCCCGGTGCGGGTGTCCTCGTCGAACGTCGCCACTGTCCCCTGCATGAGTCCACGCTACCGCGCGTGGATTTCGATGGGTGTTTCACATGACTGCGGCGATGCGTCAGGTCTGTTACGCGCGGGTGCGCCGCGGCGCCGGGTGCGAGGTCACGCGCGGGTGCAGAGGGCCTCGCCGGTGTGCGGGCCGAGGCCGAGGCCGGCGGCGGCGTCGAGGTCGGCGGCGGTGTCGACGTCGCGGCGCAGGCCGGGCCAGTCGCCGTCGAGCCGGACCGCGCCCGAGCGCAGGTGCGCCGCCGCCGAGCCGGGCCCGAAGTGCGGGTCGAGCGGCACCCCGGCGGGCGCGGCGAGCAGGACCGTGCCGCTGCCCTCCAGGTCCGGCACGAAGACGCGGCGGCCCAGCCGGGACGCCTCGGCCAGGACGTCCGTGAGGTCGGCGGGGCGCATCGCGGGCAGGTCGGCGGTCAGCGCGACCACCGCGGCGCCGGCGGCGGACCGGGCGCCGAAGGTCAGGGCGGCGTTGAGCCCGGCGGCGGGGGTGTCGGGCAGGCAGGTGGCGCCGGCGGCGACCAGACCGGCCCGCACGAGCGGGTCGTCACAGACCGCGACCACCGTGGCGACCGCCGGGCAGGCGAGCACCGCGGCGACCGTGTCGCGGGCCATGGCGAGGACCAGCCCGGGATGCGTAGCCTCCGGGACGGCGCCGCGCAGCCGGGTCTTCGCCGCGCTGAGCGGCTTGACCGGCACCACGGCAGTCCAGGTGGCCATCCAGGTGCTGAGCATGACCCATCCTGACACGGCGCCCGGACGCCTGGCAGTGGCATGATTCGCAGCAGAACCGTGAGGGGAGGGTGAGATGACACGCCGGAGGCTCGGATTCTGGCGGCGTTTCGCCGTCGCGACCGTGAAGCCCACGATGCGGGTGCTGACCCGCCGCACCTGGACCGGCATGGAGCACATCCCCGCCGAGGGCGGGGTGATCATCGTGGTCAATCACATCTCCCACGCCGACCCGCTCGCCGTCGCCCACTACATCTACGACGCGGGCCGCTGGCCGTCGTTCCTGGCCAAGGCCAGCCTGTTCAACGTCCCGGTGCTGGGCTACCTGCTGCGGGCCAACCACCAGATCCCCGTCCACCGCGGCACCACCGACGCGGTGAAGGCCCTGGAGGCCGCCCGCACCGGCGTCCGCGACGGCGAGGCGGTGGTCATCTACCCGGAGGGCACCACCACCCGCGAGCCCGACCTGTGGCCGATGCGGGGCAAGACCGGCGCCGCGCGGCTGTGGCTGGACACCCGCGCGCCGATGATCCCGATCGTCATGTGGGGCCCGGAGCGGATCTACGACCCGCGCACCAGCAAGCTGAAGCTGCTGCCCCGCGCCGACGTGCGGATCATCGCCGGCGACCCGATCGATCTGTCGGCCTGGGCCGACGCGCAGCCGACCGCCCAGACGCTCAACGAGATCACCGACCACATCATGCTGCACCTGCGCGACATGCTCGTGGAGATCCGCGGCGGGACCCCGCCGCCGCTGTGGACGCCCCGCAAGACGATGGCATGAGTGAGACGGAGCGCAGATGAGCATTCGACGGGCCGCCGTGCTCGGGGCCGGATCGTGGGGGACCGTCTTCGCGAAGCTCCTCGCGGACGCGGGCACCCCCGACGTCACCGTCTGGGCCCGCCGGCCGGCCGTGGCCGAGGCGATCCGCGAGCGGCACGTCAACCCGGACTACCTGCCCGGCACGTGGCTGCCCGGCGCGATCACCGCGACGTGCGACGCCGCCGAGGCGATCGACGGCGCCGACCTGGTCGTGCTCGCCGTGCCGTCCCAGACGCTGCGCGACAACCTGGGCGCCTGGGCGGGCACGATCCGCTCCGACGCCACGCTCGTCAGCCTGATGAAGGGCATCGAGCTGGGCACGCTCAAGCGGATGAGCGAGGTGATCGTCGACTCCGCCGGGGTCGAGCCCGACCGCATCGCCGTCGTCACCGGCCCCAACCTCGCCCCCGAGATCGCCGCGGAGCAGCCCGCCGCGACGGTCGTGGCCTGCACCGACATCCGCCGGGCCGAGCTCGTGCAGCGCGCGATCAGCACGCGCTACCTGCGGCCGTACACCAACGACGACGTCATCGGGTGCGAGCTCGGCGGTGCCGTGAAGAACGCGATCGCTCTCGCCTACGGCATGGCCTCCGCGCTGGGGCTGGGCGACAACAGCCGGGCGACGCTGATCACCCGCGGCCTGGCGGAGACCACCCGCCTCGGCGGCGCGCTGGGCGCCAACCTGATGACGTTCGCCGGGCTGGCCGGCCTCGGCGACCTGGTGGCGACCTGCTCGTCGCCGCTGTCGCGCAACCGCACGTTCGGCGAGCACCTCGGCCGCGGCGAGACCCTCGAACAGGCCCAGGCCGCGACCCGGCAGACCGCCGAAGGGGTCAAGAGCTGCCTGTCGATCCGCGACCTGGCACGCAGCGTCGGCGTGGAGATGCCGATCACCGAGCAGGTCGAGCTGGTCTGCCACGAGGGCGTCGACCCGCTGCGGGCACTCGCCGCGCTGATGGCCCGCGAGACGAAGCCCGAGCGGCCCGGAGTGCCCTCCACGGGGGAGGCGACGTCATGACCGGGCCCGCAGCGGAGCGACGCGGAGGTGACGTCATGACCGGGGACGGCACGCGGGTGGTGCACGCGGGGCTGCCCGAGCCCGTGCCCGGCCGGCCGTTCCTGCCAGGTCCGGCCTTCGGCGCGCCGTACCACCTGGATCCCGTCGAAGGACCGCGGCCCGGCGTCGACGGCTACGGCCGCACCGACAACCCGACCTGGCGCGCCCTGGAGGCGGCGATCGGCGGCCTGGAGGGCGGCGAGTGTGTGACGTTCGCCTCCGGCATGGCCGCGGTGAGCGCGGTGCTGCTCAGCGTGCTGCGCCCCGGCGACACCGTCGTCGTGCCCGGCGACGGCTACTACAAGACCAGGGCGTTCGCGTCCTCGCACCTGGCCGAGCGGGGCGTCACGGTGCTCGAGGTGCCCACCGCCGGGCCGTATCCGGCGCTGGAGGACGTCCGGCTGCTGCTGCTGGAGACCCCGGCCAACCCGGGGCTCGACGTGTGCGACATCGCCGAGCTGGCCGCGCGGGTCCACGCCGGCGGCGGGCTCGTCGCGGTCGACAACACCACCGCCACCCCGCTCGGGCAGCGCCCCCTCGACCTGGGCGCCGACTTCTCGGTCGCGTCCGGCACGAAGGCCCTGACCGGCCACTCCGACATCCTGCTCGGCTACGTCTGCACCCGCGACGCCGGGCACGCCGCGGCCCTCACGGCGTGGCGGGCCGCCACCGGCGCGATCGTGGGCCCGTTCGAGGCGTGGCTCGCGCACCGTTCGATCGGCACCCTCGACCTGCGCCTGGCCCGCCAGACCGCCAACGCGGCGGCCGTCGCCGAGGTCCTCGCGGCGCACCCGGCGGTCGGGTCGGTGCGCTGGCCGGGGCGTCCCGACGATCCCGCCTACGCGGTCGCGTCCCGGCAGATGCGCCGCGTTCCCGGCGTGGTCACGTTCACCCTCGCCGGCAAGGCCGCCGCGGACCGGTTCCTGGAGGCGGCGTCCCTGGTGTTCGCCGCCACGTCCTTCGGCGGCCTGCACACCTCCGCCGACCGCCGCGCGCAGTGGGGCGACGACACCCCCGACGGCCTGATCCGCTTCTCGTGCGGCGTCGAGGACACCGATGACCTGGTCGCCGATGTACGGCGGGCACTGGACGCACTCGGCTCCTGACCCAGGGTGGGGTGCTGACCGGCCGACAGCGCCGGCTTGACCTTGCGGTTAGGGTCGGCGCGTGGAAACGCCAGAGAAGACCCGGGTCGCCGTCGTGTTCGGCGGTGGCAGCACCGAGCACGCCGTGTCCAGCGTCGGCGCCGCCGACCTCCTCGACGCCCTCGACACCGACGAGTTCGAGATCGTGCCGATCGGCGTGACCCGCGAGGGCCGCTGGGTGCTCAGCGCCGCCGCGCGGTCCGGGGGTCCGTCCACCGACCTGGTCCCGGCGGGTGCGGCGGTCACCGTCGTCGACGCCCGGGAGGGCGTCGCCCGGCTCGGCGGCATCGACGTGGTCTTCCCCGTGCTGCAGGGCGCGTTCGGCGACGAGGGCACCATCCAGGGTCTGCTGGAGATGGCCGACCTGCCGTATGTGGGTTCCGGGGTGCTGGCGGCCTCCGTGGCCGTGGACCACGACTTCTCACGCAAGCTCGCGGTCGCCGCGGGGCTGCCCGTCGCGCCGTACGTGGTGCTCAGGGGCACCGCGGAGGTCACCGCGGCCGACCGGGAGAAGCTGGGGCTGCCCGTCGTCGTGCGCCCGGCCCGCGGCGCCGGCGGTGTGACCGAGGTCACCGACTGGGCCGCGCTGCCCGCGGCCGTCGACCTCGCCCGCACCGTCGACACCAAGGTCGTCGTCACCGCCGCGCCCGCGGGCCGGCGGATCACGGTCGGCGTCCTGGACACCGGCGCGGCGGACCGTCCCGAGGCGAGCGTCCCCGGCGAGCTCGGCGGGGACGCCGTCACCGCCCCCGCCGACCTGGACCGCGACGTCGAGCGCCGGGTCCGTGACCTGGCCGTGGAGGCGTTCGTCACGCTCGACTGCGCCGGCCTGGCCATGGTCGAGTGCACGGTCACACCCGCCGGCGACGTCCTCTTCGACAGGATCGACACCATGCCCGGCTTCGACCCGGGCGCCGCGTTCCCCGTCGTGTGGCAGGCCGGCGGCGTCTCGTACCGGACGCTGATCTCCAGGCTGGTCAAGGCCGCGGTCCGGCGGGGGACCGGCCTGCACTGACGTCAGGAGCGGTGCAGCTGCCCGCGCAGCGCGCCGTCCGGGAACTTCGACGAGTGCACGTTGACGTAGTAGCGCTCCGGGTCGTCGCGCAGCCGCCGGGCCAGCTTCCCGCCGAGGTCGGTGCACGCCGCGACCGACCCGGCCCACACCGGCTTCATCAGCGTGGCGCTGACCGGCCCGTTCCTGCCGGGCCGGCCGGTGTGCAGGTGCGCGGCGTCGATCGTGCCGTCGACGTCGCGGACGCGGATCACGTAGCAGAGCCGGTTGTCGCGGTGCAGCTGGAGCAGGGCGATCCCGGTGGCGTCCGGGTCGCCCTTGCCCTTCGGCTCCTGTTTCCCCGTCAGGTACGCGCCGAGCGACACGGAACGGGGTGCGGGCGCGGCGACCGCCGGGGTGGCTGTCGTGGCGCTGACGATCACGGCCGCCGCGGCGGCCAGCACAGTACGCATGGATCTCCCTCTCGTCCGGTTGGTGCTGACCGAGGGGAGATCGGTGTCTAGCAGTGGGTCGTGCCCGGATCGGCGAACGGCACGGCCGCGACGATCGGCGCCGAGAGGTTGACCAGCCACGCGCCGTCGGCCTTCGCCGGCACCACGACCCGCAGCGGGACCTGGCGGTCCACCGTCGTCCAGACGGTCTCGCCCGAACGCTCCTCCGGATACCAACATACGTCCGACAGGCCCAGGAGCTGGGCGTCTTGCGGAATCGCCCGCAGCTCGGCGGCGCCGCAGGACAGCACGATCGCCGGGTCGCCGAACGCCGCGTTCTGCTCGGGGCCGGCGCTGACGGGGCGGCGGTGCAGCCCGCCGAGCGACTCGGGCAGGCGCGCCACCAGCGCACGGCAGATCCCCGCCGTGGTGTCGTCCATCGACGCCGCGTCGGTGCGGACCGGGCCGGTGGCCGCCGCCTTCGGGAAGCCCCCGAGCAGCCAGAACGCCAGGACTCCCACCACCAGCGCGACGGGGATCGCGGTGACGGTGGCGAGCCTGGCGGGGCTAGCCGTCATCTATAAGTGCACCACCGAGCAGGTCAGCGTGCGGGTGATGCCGGGCACCAGCTGCACGTTGCTGACGATCAGCTTGCCCAGCTCGTCGACGCTGCGCGCCTCCGTGAGCACCACAACGTCATAAGGGCCGGTCACCGCGTCGACCCGGACGACCCCGCCCAGCTCCTGGATGGCGGTCGCCACATCGCGTGCCTTGCCGACCTCTGTTTGGATCAGGATGTATGCCTGGACCACGACACGACTCCTTCCTGCGCCGCGCGAGCGCTGATCAGCGCTGAACCTACCGCACCATTGAAGGTGGCGGAGCAGCAGCCGTGCGTGATCGTGCCACGACACGCTGCGTCAACCGCAACATCGCGCACGCGATGATCGATTTCTTGTTGAATTTGGAGGACGGGTGACCGTTGCAACCGCCGGGGAGTTCGGGCTCATCTCACGGGTGACGGCCCGGCTCGGGGCGGCGTCGCCCCTGGTCCTGCTGGGGCCCGGCGACGACGCGGCCCTGGTCGCGGCACCTGACGGCCGGGTCGTGGCCAGCACCGACGTGCTCGTGGACGGCCGGCACTTCCGCCGCGACTGGTCCTCGGCCCGCGACATCGGCCACCGTGCCGCCGCCGCCAACCTCGCCGACATCGCCGCGATGGGGGCCCGGCCGACGGCGTTGCTCGTCGCGCTCTGTACCCCTGCCGACCTCGAGATCACCTGGGCGGAGGAACTCGCGGACGGTCTGGCCGCCGAGGCGGGCAAGGTCGGCGCGGTCGTCGTCGGCGGTGACATGTCCGCCAGTCCCACGCTGACCATCGCGGTGACCGCCCTGGGCACCCTGGAGGGCCGGGCGCCGCTGGTCCGCACCGGGGCGCGCCCGGGCGACGTCGTCGCCGTCTGCGGCCGGATCGGGTACGCGGCGGCCGGCTACACCATCCTCTCCCGCGGCTTCCGCTCCCCGAAGCTGCTGGTCGAGGCGCACCGGCGGCCGCAGGTGCCGTACGCCGCCGGTCCGTCGGGCGCCCGGCTCGGCGCCACCTCCATGATCGACGTTTCCGACGGGCTGCTCGCCGACCTGGGCCACGTCGCGACCGCCAGCGGCGTCGGGATCGACCTGCACCGCTCCGCGTTCGTGGTGCCCGAGCAGATGCGCGACGCGGCGACCGCGCTCGGCGTCGACCCGTACGGCTGGATCCTCGCCGGCGGTGACGACCACGCCCTCGCGGCCACCTTCCCGGCGTCCGTGGAGCTTCCCGACGACTGGCGCGTGATCGGTGAGGTCCTGCCTGCTTCGCTGTTCACGGCCGGTGACGGGGTGACCGTGGACGGCCGGCGGTACACCGGCGGAGCACCGGGCTGGGATCACTTCCGGTAACGGGCTCTGTAGCCTTCACCCGTGACCGAGATCGACATCCGACTGACCCGCTACGGCTCGCGGGTCGCCTCCGAACTCATCAGCGCCACGCTCGCCGACCTGAGCCGGCGCTACGGCGGGGAGGGGGACACCACCCCCATCCAGCCCGGCGAGTTCGACCCTCCGCTGGGCGGCTTCTTCGTCGCGTACGCCGACCACGAACCCGCCGGGTGCTGCGGCTGGCGGACCTTCGCCGAGGACGAGAGCACCGCGGAGCTGAAACGGCTCTACGTGGCGCCGGCGTTCCGGGGGCTGGGCCTCGCCCGGTCGTTGGTCTCCGCCGTCGAGGATTCCGCCCGTACCGCCGGGCGCAAGCGGGTCTGGCTGGAGACGGGGACGGCGCAGCCGGAGGCGATCGCCCTGTACACGGCGGTCGGGTATTCGCTCATTCCCGACTTCGGGCACTACAAGGGCTATCCGAGTGTCCGGTCCTTCGGGCGGGACCTGTAGCTTCCACACGAAAGAGCCCCGTGGCGATGCGCCGCGGGGCTTCTCCGTGCTGTCGCGCTCTGCTCCGGCCGTCGCTTGTACTGGTGCTTGGGCGTTCTGCTTTACGCGTTCGCTTTTGCTTTTGTGCAGGCGATCAGCCGCGAACGACCTTGCCGGCCTTGAGGCAGGAGGTGCATGCCTGCACCTTCCGCGTGGTGCCGCCACCGGCAGGGGTGCGCACCGTCTGAATGTTGGGGTTCCAACGGCGGTTGGTCCGCCGGTGCGAGTGGGACACGTTGTGGCCGAAGCCCGGTCCCTTGCCGCAGACGTCGCACACGCTAGCCACGGGGATCTCCTGGGATTGATTGCGTCTCGGGCTGGAGCCCTCCACCGGGCGGGCCGGCGGCGGATTCCAGGTGTCACCGACCGGCGAACCGGCGGGCAACCCCGCAAGGTTACCTGATGGGACCCGCGGACACCCAATCGGCCCTTGCCGGGCGCCCGCTGCGCGGGGCGCGGGTGGCGGGCCGGGAAAATGTCGGTGGTCGCCGATAGGCTCTGGCGCGTGCCAGAGAGTGTGGACGCGGCTGCGGTCCGCCGGTGGTGTGCCGGCGGTCTCGACGCGCTGCGCCGGCACCGGTCCGAGATCGACGCGCTCAACGTCTATCCCGTGCCTGACGGCGACACCGGGACCAATCTGGCGCTGACCATGTCCGCCGCCACCGCCGCCGTGTCCGCCGCCCCGGCCTCCGCGGGGGCGGCGGAGCTGCTCGCGGTCGCGGCGCGCGGCGCGCTGCTGGGCGCCCGCGGCAATTCGGGCATCATCCTGGCCCAGCTGCTGAAGGGCCTCGCGTCCTCCCTGGCCACGGCGCGGGCCGTCGGGCCGTCCGAGCTCGCGGCGGCGCTGGGGCGGGCCGCGGAGTCGGCATACGCGGCGGTCGCCGCGCCGGTGGAGGGCACGGTGCTGTCGGTCGCGTCCGCCGCCGCGTCCGCCGCCATGTCGGTCTCCGGCAGGTCACCGGCGGGCCGGGGCGGTGTCGTCGAGGTGGCCCGGGCGGCGGCCGAGGCGGCCCGGGTCGCGCTCGCGCGGACCCCGGAGCAGCTGCCCGTGCTGGCCAGGGCCGGGGTCGTGGACGCCGGCGGGCGCGGCCTGGTCGTGCTGCTGGAGGCGTTCGTGACGTCGCTGACCGGGGAGGCGGCGCCCGGGTTCGACACCGCGCCGTCCGGTGCCGCCACCGTCCCGGCCGGGTTCATGGAGCGCGAGGCCGGGTCGGTCGAGTTCGGCTATGAGGTGCAGTTCCTCCTCGACGCCCCCGAGCCGGCGATCGAGCCGCTGCGGGAGGCGCTCGGCGCGCTCGGCGACTCGCTCGTGATCGTCGGCGACGACCCCACCTGGCACGTCCATGTCCACGTCAATGACGTCGGCGCCGCGATCGAGGCCGGGATCGCGGCCGGGCGGCCGAGCAGGATCAGCGTGACGAGGTTCGCCGAGCAGATCGCCGGTCTGCCGGCTCAGGTGGCGGGCCCGCCCGTCCCGGCTTCCGCATCGCCCGTCCCGGCTTCCGCATCGCCCGGGGCGGCTTCCGCATCGTCCGGGGCGGCTTCCGCATCGTCCGGGGCGGCTTCTGTGTCTTCAGCGGCGCTCGACCCGTCCGGCTCCTCCGCCGGTGCTTCCGCTGCTCTCGCGGTGGGGTCCGAGTCGACAGGGTCGTTCTGGGTGTCGGAGCCGCTGCGGGAGCCGTCCGGCGACGCGCTGCGGTCCGCCGCGTCGGGGGTGGTGGTCGCGTGCAGCGGGCGGGGCCTCGCCGACCTGCTCGCCGCCGAGGGGGCCACGGTGGTGACCGGGACGCCGTCGACGGGGGAGGTCCTCGCCGCGATCCGGGCGACGGGCGCGTCCAGGGTCGTGGTCCTGCCCAACGACGCCAATGTCCTCGCCGTCGCCAACACGGCGGCGGAGGAGGCCAGGGCGGCCGGGATCCGGGCCGGGGTCGTGCCCACGCGGTCGCCGGTGCAGGCGCTCGCCGCGATGGCCGTGCGGGACACGGGGCGCAGGTTCGAGGACGACGTGATCGCGATGGCGGAGGCCGCCGCGCGGTGCCGGTCGGCGGAGCTCACCGTCGCGGCCCGGGAGGCGCTCACCGTCGCCGGGCGATGCCAGCTCGGTGACGTGCTCGCGATCGTCGACGGGGAGGTCAACCTCGTCGGGCAGGACCTGGAGCGCACCGCGTGCCTGCTGCTCGACCGGATGCTGCTGGCCGGCGGCGAGCTGGTCACCCTCATCACGGGTCAGGGGGCGCCCCCGGGGCTGGGGGAGACGCTGCGGCGGCACGTCGCGGGGGTGTGGCCGTTCGTCGAAGTGCAGTGCTACGAGGGAGACCAGCCGCACTATCCGCTGCTGGTCGGGGTGGAGTGAGCCGGTGACCGAGATCGACCTGACCACACCGCTGCAGAAGGTGATCGGCAACGGCGCGAAGCTGCTCGCCGACAGCCTCAACCTGCACACCGTCGGTGACCTGGTCTATCACTTCCCCCGGCGATATGAGGAGCGCGGCGAGCACACCGACATCCGCTCCCTGGAGATGGACACCGAGGTCACCGTCTTCGGGCAGGTGAAGCGGGTGTCGTCGCGGACGTTCGTGCAGCAGCGGGGCAAGACCGCAGGCAAGCGCGGGTCCCTGCTGGAGGTGGTCGTCGGCGACGACAGCGGCGGCGAGCTCAGCGTCACGTTCTTCAACCAGGCGTGGCGGGAGTCGCAGCTGCGGCCCGGCAGGTGGGGCCTGTTCTCCGGCAAGGTCGGCCGCTTCCAGAGCAAACTGCAGCTCAACCAGCCCGACTACGTCCTGCTCGACGGCGCCGAGGGCGAGGAGAGCGTCGAGGAGTTCGCCGGCGCGATCATCCCCGTCTATCCGGCGACCGCGAAGGTGCCGACGTGGCGGATCGCGGCGGCCGTGCGCACGGTGCTCGACGTGCTGCCGCCGACCCCTGATCCCGTGCCGGCGACGGTGCGGGCCAAGCGGAAGCTGTCCTCGCTCGACAAGGCGCTCCGGGAGATCCACCGCCCCGAGTCCCGCGAGTCGCTGTTCTTCGCGCGCCGCAGGCTGAAGTGGGACGAGGCGTTCGCGCTCCAGCTGACCCTGGTCCAGCGCAAGCACCGCGCCGCCGACTGGCCCGCCCGGGCGCGCCCGTCGCGCGACGACGGGCTGCTGTCGACGTTCGACGCCGGCCTGCCGTATGAGCTGACCCGCGGCCAGCGCGACGTCGGCACCGAGATCGCCACGGACCTGGCCCGGCCGCACCCGATGCACCGGCTCCTGCAGGGCGAGGTCGGCTCCGGCAAGACCGTGTGCGCGCTGCGGGCCATGCTGCAGGTCGTCGACGCGGGCGGGCAGGCCGCGATGCTCGCCCCGACCGAGGTCCTCGCCGCCCAGCACCACCGCAACGTGCTCGACCTGCTCGGCGGCATGGCCCGCGCCGGCGAGCTCGACGCCGCCCCCGACGCGACCCGGGTGGCGCTGCTGACCGGTTCGCTGGGCGCCGCGGCCAAGCGCAAGGTGCTGGAGGAGATCGGCTCCGGCGCCGCCGGGATCATCGTCGGCACGCACGCGCTGCTGTATGAGGGCGTCACCTTCAAAGACCTCGGCCTCATCGTCGTCGACGAGCAGCACCGCTTCGGCGTGGAGCAGCGCGACGCCCTGCGCGCCAAGGCCGACCAGCCGCCGCACGTGCTGGTCATGACGGCCACCCCGATCCCGCGCACGGTCGCGATGACCGTCTTCGGCGACCTGGAGACGTCGGTGCTCAGCCAGCTGCCCAACGGGCGCTCGCCGATCGCGTCGCACGTGGTGCCGGCCACGGACAAGCCCGCCTTCCTCGACCGGGCGTGGCGCCGCATCCGGGAGGAGGTCGCCGCCGGCCACCAGGCCTATGTCGTCTGCCCCCGCATCGGCGACGCGAAGTCCGACGGCGAGGACCTGGCCCCCGGCGACGACGACCGCCGCGCGCCCCTCGCCGTCCTCGACGTCGCGCCGCAGCTGGAGGAGGGCCCGCTGCACGGCCTGCGCATCGGCGTCCTGCACGGCCGGCTGCCCGCCGACGAGAAGGACGGCGTCATGCGGTCCTTCGCCGCCGGCAACCTCGACGTCCTCGTCGCCACCACGGTGATCGAGGTCGGCGTCGACGTGCCCAACTCGACGATGATGGTGATCCTCGACGCCGACCGCTTCGGCGTCTCCCAGCTGCACCAGCTCCGCGGCCGGGTCGGCCGGGGCAGCGCGCCGGGCCTCTGCCTGCTCGTCACCGAGTCCGGCGAGGGCACCGCCGCGCGGACCCGCCTGGACGCGGTGGCGTCGACCACCGACGGCTTCAAGCTCGCCGAGCTCGACCTGGAGCAACGCCGCGAGGGCGACGTCCTCGGCGCCACCCAGTCCGGCCGCCGCTCCCACCTGAAGCTGCTGTCCCTGCTCCGCGACGCCGACCTGATCGGCGAGGCCAGGGCCGAGGCGTTCGAGCTGCTGGAGGACGACCGCGAGCTGACCCGCCACCCGGGCCTCGCCGCCACCGTCTCCCACCTCGTCGACGAGGAACGCGCCGAATACCTGGAGAAGGGCTGACGACCGCCCGGCCGTGACCGCGCCACACGTTTGGCCCGGCCCGCCCCGGACACGGCAAAGGGCCGGACCGACCTGATGGTCGATCCGGCCCTCACCGAATCCCTCTGCCACGGCGCCGGCCATGCCAGCCGACCCGCTGAGACTCAGCTGCGGTGCTGCGGTGCTGCGGTGCTGCGGTGCTGCGGTGCTGCGGTGCTGCGGTGCTGCGGTGCTGCGGTGCTGCGGTGCTGCGGGGCGGTGCTGGGCGGTGCTGGGCGGTGCTGGGCGGTGCTGGGCGGTGCTGCGGGCGGCGCGGCGGGGTTGCTGTGCATTGCTGCCGTGCCGGTGCTGGGCGGTGCTGTGTGCCGGGCGGTGCTGCGGGGGAGGTGCTGTGCCCGAAGCGGTGCCGAGCGGTGCCGGGCGGTGCTGCGGGGTGGTGCGTGACGTTCGTGGTGCGGGTGTCAGGCAGCGTGGCGGCCGCGGCGGGGGCGGCGGCTCAGCAGGATCAGGCCACCGCCGAACGCGATCATGAAGATGGCCGCGCCGCCGAGGACGGTGGTGTTCACGCCGGTGACCGGGAGGCCGGTCGAGCCGGTGGGGGAGCCGCCGGTGGTGGAGACGATCTCGGTGCCGCCGCCGTTGCCCGTACCGCTGCCGGGGGTGATCTCGGTGACCGTCTCGACCGGGTTGTTCGTCCAGGTGGCCGACGGGGACGCGGGCCCGGCCGGCGACTCGGAGACCGGCGCGGACTTCGACGGCTCGACCGTGGCGGACTCGGTCACCGACGGGGAGGCGGTGGCGGTCACCGAAGGGGACGCGGTCGCCGACGGCGACTCCGACACCGAAGCGGACGGCGACGCGGACTGCGAGACCGACGAAGAGACGGACGAAGAGACGGACGGGGAGGCCGACGCGGACCCGGACGGCGACTCGGACACCGAAGCCGACGGCGAGACGGTGGCGGAGGGCGAGACAGAGGCCGAAGGCGAGACAGAGGCCGAGGGCGAGACGGAGGCGGACGGCGAGGTGGTCGGCTCGGGCGTCGAGCACGAGGCCGGCTCGGTCCAGGCGGCGGTCACCGTCTTGAAGGTGTTGTCCTTCACCGTGACCTGCTTGGCGGCCACCGGCACGTCGAGCGAGGCGCCCGGTGCGACCCGGACGATCTTGCCGGCGAGCTCGAACACGGCGTCCACGTTGGCGGCGGGCGCGTTGGTGAGGTGGGCGGTCAGGGTGCCGTCGCAGGCGCTGGTGAAGGTCGCCGCGGGCTTCGGCGCGCAGGTCGCGCTGCCGCCGTTGTACCAGGCCCGCACGCCCGCCGACCGGCTGCCGGGAGCGGCGGTGTCGCCGACCTTGGTGGTGCCGTAGCGCGGGCCGCCGTCGACGATCGGGTTGATCACGTTGGTGCCGAAGATCGTGTCGACCTGGGTGTAGCAGGTGGGCACGTCGACGTGCAGGGTCACCGACGGCGTCGAGGCGGTGACGGAGGCGGTGTGCGTGGCGTACACGAACTGCGGGTTCCCGAAGGACTTCGCCGGGGCGGTGTAGGAGACCAGCGTGAAGGCCTGCCGCTCGCCGTCGCACAGCGGTGCGGTCGAGGTGATGGTCGCGGTGCCGGCCGGGCCGTCGAACGTGTGCCGGTACGTCGCCGAAGCGGCCGAAACGCAGGACGCCGAGGAGATGGCCGACGAGGCGAAGGCCGTACCGGCGAAGGCGCCCCCGAAGAGCAGGGTGCTGCCGAGAACGAGCAGGGTCTTCCGCAAGACGTGCCCCCGAGTTCGCAGTCTGGGGGCGGTCTCACCACTGACTCCCCGGGCCGCAAAGCGGTGACCGATTGTTCTCGGCCCGGATCAACGTCTCCCCAATTCATGGGTAGTCGTAACGGTTTGTCGCGACTCCATGAAGCGTAAGACCAGCTACGCAGCGTTGAAAAGACCTGCTCAGACGCCAACTACTCTCCGTAGTCGAGCACGCAGAGCAGTCATGCCCAATTGAATCGCAGTACAACATGAAAAATCGGGAATGTCTGATTGGAGAGTGGTGCGGGTCACTCCGCGGCCGAGCCTAGGCTGGACGGCGTGACACGCATCGTGGCCGGCTCGCTCGGCGGCCGGCGACTGACAGTACCGGCGGGACAGGGCACCAGACCGACCTCGGACCGGGTCCGCGAGGCCCTGTTCAGCAGCCTGGAGACCCTGGTCGACCTCGATGGCGCCAGGTTCGCCGACCTGTACGCGGGCTCCGGCGCCGTCGGCTTCGAGGCCTGCTCGCGCGGCGCCGCCCACGTCCTGCTCGCCGAGGCCGACGCGAAGGCCGCCAGGATCGTCCGCGCCAACATCGCCACCCTGAACGTCGGCGCCACCGTCAAGCTGGTCGCGGACAAGGTCGAGCGCCTCCTGCAGCAGGAGCCGGACGAGAAGTTCGACGTGGTGTTCGCCGACCCGCCCTACGCCGTGACCGACGAGCGGGTCGGCGCGGTCCTCGACGCGCTCGTCGCCCGCTGGCTCGCCGACGGTGCCGTCGTCGTGGTCGAGCGCGGCACCCGCGGCGCCCCGATGCGCTGGCCCGAGGGCCTCCGCCAGCTCGCGGAGCGGCGCTACGGCGAGACGACGCTGTGGTATGCCGAACGCGACGCGGGCGTGTGACGCGGTTGGCATGAGCGGCTTTGGTACGGTCCCCGCTCATGAGGCTTGGGCTGGTGCAATGAGGCGCGCGGTGTGTCCCGGTTCGTTCGATCCGGTGACCAACGGACACCTGGACATCATCGGGCGCGCGTCGAAAATGTTCGATGAGGTCGTCGTCGCGGTGCTGATCAACACGAGCAAGGCCGGGCTGTTCACGGTCGAGGAGCGCAAGGAGATGCTCGCGGAGGTGACGGCGCCGTACACCAACGTGCGGGTCGACGCGTTCCAGGGCCTGCTCGTCGACTTCTGCCACTCCAACGACGTCGGCGCGATCGTCAAGGGCGTCCGGGTCGCCGGCGACTTCGACTACGAGCTGCAGATGGCGCAGATGAACTACGGGCTCGGCGGGATCGAGACGCTGTTCATGCCGACCAACCCGAAGTACTCCTTCGTCTCGTCGAGCCTCATCAAAGAGGTCGCGAAATGGGGCGGCGACGTTTCGCCGCATGTGCCCGACCTTGTGGCAAACCTGCTGCGAGAACGGCTCGTGAATCCCTGAAACTCAGGGCTTTCCGTGTGGCGATGGAGCGGCATCATGGTTTGGGCCGCATGATGGTGTCGTTGTTTGCCGTGGGGACAGGGAGTGACCGCAAGTGGATCCGCTCGAGAGCATCGACCAGATCATCGCGCTGGTCGAGGGTGCACGGTCGGCGCCGATGTCGCGGAGCAACTTCGTGGCCGACCGCGCCGAGATGATCAACCTGCTCGACCAGCTGCGCGCCGACCTGCCGGGTGAGCTTCGGCGCGCCTCCGCGCTGCTCGACGAGCGGGACAAGATCGTCGACGCGGGGCGCCGCGAGGCCGAGCGGATCATCACGGAGGCCGAGTCGGAGCACAACCGGCTCGTCTCGATCAACGAGATCGTCGTCTCCGCCGAGCACGAGGCCTCCCGCATGATCAACGAGGCGCGGTCCGAGACCCAGCGCCTCCGCGACGAGGTCGACGACTACGTCGACACGGCCCTGGCCAACTTCGAGCAGTTCCTCACCCGCTCCCTCGCCTCGATCGAGCGCGGCCGCGACAAGATGCACGCGCTGCGCGAGATAGGCTCATTCACACCGTCCGGCGACGACGACCGGCCGCTGCCCTTCTGAAGCTGATGGAGCCACGGGGTGGGGCGATTCGACGGGAGTTCTGCCGCTCGGGTAGCCTTGTCCGTCGGCCCTGCCTGGCCGGAGTCTGAAGATGCCGAATCACACGCACCCGCACCTCGATCCCCGCAAGCCGCTCGTCCTCGAAACCGTGGACCTGCCGCGCCGACCGGGCGCGATGCACGCGGTCTCGCGACAGGTGCCGGCACCCGAGGACCTCGGTCTGGAGCTGATCGGCGTGCCTGTCGGCGCCGAGCTCGACCTCCAGCTTCGGATGGAGTCGGTGTCAGAAGGCGTTCTCGTCTCCGGCACCGTCACCGGCCCGCTGGTGGGCGAGTGCGGACGCTGCCTGCGCCCGATCAGTGCCACGTTGGACGTCCCGATCCAAGAGTTCTATGCCTATGAGCACAGCACCACGGACGAGACGACCGACGAGGACGAGGTCGGACGGCTGCAGGGCGACCTGATCGACCTGGAGCCGGCACTGCGGGACGCGGTGGTGCTCTCCCTGGCCGCCAACCCCGTGTGCCGTGAAGACTGCCCAGGGCTGTGCCCCGACTGCGGGGTGCCGCTGGATGAGCTGCCCGCCGGTCACAACCACGAGCAGCTCGACCCGCGCTGGGCCGCCCTGACCCAGATCAAGCACTCAGAGGAGTAAGACCCGTGGCCGTTCCCAAGCGGAAGATGTCGCGCAGCAACACCCGGTCGCGCCGGAGCCAGTGGAAAGCCGTCGCGGTGCAGACGCAGCCGTGCCCGCAGTGCCGCTCTCCGAAGCTGCCCCACGCTGCCTGCTCGGTCTGCGGCACGTACAACGGCCGTCAGGTCATCGAGGTCTGATTTCCGGATCCGGGTGACGCGATCCGACAGGTCGCCGCACGGCGGGCACGCCCCGTCCGGCACCGCGCGGATCGCCGTCGACCTCCTCGGCGGGGACAGCGCTCCCGCCGTCGTGGTTGACGGCGCTCTGCGCGCGTGCAGCGCCGACCCAGACCTGCATCTCCTCCTCGTAGGGCCACGCGAGTCGGCCGACGAGGTCATCGGCGCGGGGGGGGGGAGCAGACACAAAACGACAACAAGCCAAGCAGTGCGACCCACCCTTCGCACGTGGGAAAAACACCCCCACCCCCCCCTCCCCCCCTTTGCTACCCCCCGACTTCCCCAGCCGGTTCCCTCTCCCCCCCCCCCCCCCCGCCCCCCCCCCCCGTCACCGTCAGCGTGGTCGACCGCACCGTCGGCATGGGCGACGCCCCGCTGCGCCACGTCCGGCGGGAATCCACCGTGCGCGCCGCCGCGGAGGCGATCTACGCCGGTCACGCCGACGCGATGGTCTCCGCCGGTGCCAGCGGCGCCGTCGTCGCCGCCGCCGCCCACGTCCTGGGCCGCTTCCGCGGCGTGCGCCGGCCCGGGCTCGCCGCGCAGGTTCCCACCCCGCACGGCCCGGTGCTGCTCCTCGACGTCGGCGTGACCATCGACGGCACGATGCTGGAGCTGGTGCAGCACGCGGTCCTCGGCGCCGCGTACGCCCGCGCCGCCCTCGGCGTCGCCGCCCCCCGCGTCGGGCTGCTGTCCATCGGCAGCGAACCCGGCAAGGGCGACCGGCTCCGCCGGGCCGTCGCCGTCGCCCTGCACGACGGGGCACTGCCCGCCGGCGGCCGCTACATCGGTCTGGTCGAAGGCCACGACGTACCGCTCGGCGGCCCGGCCGACGTGGTCGTCACCGACGGCTTCACCGGCAACATCCTGCTCAAAGGCCTTGAGGGTGCCACCGCCGGCCAACGCAGAGCCGAACAGGGAGCCGCCCTGCTCGGCATCGCCGGCACCGTCGTCGTCTGCCACGGCTCCGCCGACGGCCCCGACATCGCATCCGGCATCGCCCTCGCCGCCCGCCTGCACCGCGAGCGGGTCATCCCCGCTGTCGCCGGGCTCGCCGACGATCTGCTGACCGAACTCTCCTCGGCCGGCGGCCTCACCATCCGTGACGCATTGGGAGAGCGCTCGTGACGAACCCGACCCCGCTCGAAACCGCCTTCGAAGTGGACTTCGAGCCAGACATGCTCCGGCGGGCACTGACCCACCGGTCCTTCGCCTACGAGAACGGTGGCTTACCCACCAACGAGCGGCTCGAGTTCCTCGGCGACGCCGTGCTCGGCGTGGTGATCACCACCGCGCTGTTCAACAACCACCCCGACCTCGCCGAGGGACAGCTGGCCAAACTCCGCGCCAGCGTGGTCAACATGCGCGCCCTCGCCGACGTCGCCCGGCGGCTCGGCCCCGACGGCATCGGTCCCTACCTGCTGCTCGGCAAGGGCGAGGAAGCGACCGGCGGCCGCAACAAGGCCAGCATCCTCGCCGACACCCTCGAGGCGCTCATCGGCGCGATCTACCTCCAGTACGGCCTGGACACCGCCGCCACGGTGATCCACAAGCTGTTCGACGAGCTGATGGCGGAGGCCGCCCTGCGCGGCGCCGGGCTCGACTGGAAGACCAGCCTGCAGGAGCTCACCGCCGGTCGCGGCCTCGGCGTCCCCGAGTACCGCATCGACGAGGAGGGCCCCGACCACGCCAAGCGGTTCACCGCCTGGGTGATCGTCGCCAAACGCCGCTACGGCGGAGCGCAGGGCGGCAGCAAGAAAGAAGCCGAGCAGCGGGCCGCCGAGGCAGCCTGGCGGGAGCTGTCCGCGCGGCCACCGGAACCGTCGGAGCCACTGAGAGGTGACCTTGACCGCGGTGACTGAGGTGGCACGGCGGCGCGACACACGGATCCTGTGGGCCCTGCCCCTCGCCGTGTACGCCGTGAGCCGCCTGTTCCAGCTGGCGTTCGTCTGGTGGATGGCCGACAACGGGGAGGTCCGCAGCCGGCTGCTCGCCTGGGACGGCGGGCACTTCGTCCGGCTCGCCGAGGAGGGCTACCCGACCGGCTACAGCTACACCACCGAAGGCGCCCTCACCGGCAACGGCCTGGCCTTCTTCCCCGGCTACCCGATGCTCGTCCGCGTCGTACACCTGGCGACCGGTCTCGAGGTCGGCACCGCCGCGATCACCGTCGCGTGGATCGCCGGCGCCTTCGCCGCGGTCCTCATCTGCGCGCTCGGCACCCGGCTCTACGACGAGCGCGTCGGGCTGGCGCTGACCGCCCTGTTCTGCACGCAGCCGATGTCGATGGCGCTGTCCATGGCGTACTCGGAAGCGCTGTTCGTCGCGATGGTCGCCGGCATGTTCCTCTTCGCGCACCGCGGCGACTGGCTCGCCGCGGGCGTGTTCGGCCTGGGCGCGGCACTGTCCCGGCCCACCGGCGCCGCCGCCGCGATCGGGCTCGCGGTCGCCGCCGCGATCGCCGTGTACCGCAGCTACCGCACCCCCGCCCGGGTCTCCTCCGACCCCGACTCCGACCCCGACTCCGACCCCGACTCTGATTCCGGCTCCGCCGGGTCGCGGACCCCGGTCTGGCAACCGATCCTGGCGGCGGCCGTCGCGCTCGCCGGCGTGCCCGGGTACCTGCTGTGGGTCGGCCTGCGGGTCGGCGACCTCGGCGCGTGGTTCGACATCCAGACCGCCGGCTGGGGCACCACGTTCGACTACGGCACGTCCACGTTCGCCTTCGTGCGCGACGCCCTGCGGACCGGCGAAGGCTGGATCCAGGTGAGCATCGCCTGGATGGTCATCGGCGTCGTCGTGCTGGCCGCGACAGCCGTGGCGCAACGCGTCTGGCCGCCGCTGCTGGTGTACGGCCTGATCGCGCTCGTCCTCGTCCTGGGCCAGGGCGGCTACTACCACTCCAAGCCGCGGCTCCTGGTCCCGGTGCTGATCGTCCTGATCCCGCCGGCGGTCGCGCTCGGCCGGGCGAAGCCCCGCACGGCGGCGCTAGTGTTGTCGGGTTGCGCGGCGTTCGGGTTGTGGTACGGGGCCTACCTGATCACCGTCTGGCACTACGCGATCTGACCCTTGTTTGGAGATTGATGCCTGAGCTGCCCGAGGTCGAGACCGTCCGCCGCGGCCTCGACAAGTGGGTCTCCGGCCGGCGCATCGCCACCGTCGAGGTGCTGCACCCGCGGGCGATCCGCCGCCACCTGCCCGGCGCCGTCCATTTCGCCGACGTCCTCGCCGGCCGCCGCGTCGGCGCCGTCCAGCGCCGCGGCAAGTACCTGTGGCTCCCGCTCGACGACGAGGACGCCCTGGTCGGCCACCTCGGCATGTCCGGCCAGCTGCTCATGCAGCCCGTCGAAGCACCCGCCGAGATCCACCTGCGGGTCAGGTTCAGCTTCGACGACGACGGCCCTGAGCTGCGCTTCGTCGACCAGCGCACGTTCGGCGGCCTGGCGGTCTCCGCGGGCGGCGCGATCCTGCCCCTGGAACTGACCCACATCGCGCTCGACCCGGTCGACCCCTCGTTCTCCGACGAAGCGTTCGTCGACAACCTCCGCCGCCGCCGCACCGAGGTCAAGCGAGCCCTGCTCGACCAGACGCTGATCTCCGGCGTCGGCAACATCTACGCCGACGAGGCCCTGTGGCGCGCCAGGCTGCACGGCGCCCGCCCGACCGACCAGCTGACCCGCCCGGCGGTCCGCCGCCTCCTCGCCCACGTCCGCGACGTGCTCAACGAGGCGATCGGCCAGGGCGGCACCAGCTTCGACGCCCTCTACGTCAACGTCAACGGCGAGAGCGGCTACTTCGACCGCTCGCTCAACGCCTACGGCCGCGAGGGCGAGCCGTGCAACCGCTGCGGCGCCCCGATCCGGCGCGAGTCGTTCATGAACCGGTCGTCCTTCTCCTGTCCCCGCTGCCAGCCCCGCCCCCGAGTCCCGGCGGCCCGGTCACCGCGCTGAGCCCCATCCCTCAGCGTTTCCCCGCAACCCCGCATCGGTCCGGTCGTGCCCGGTCCGCATCCCCGCGGCGCGCCGGCCGATGCGCTCTGGTGGCGCTGGGCGGCGACCAGATCGCAGCCGCGCGCGGGGGCGGTCCGTCAACCCGTGCGGCCGGTCCGGCCGGCCGCGGCGGCGGAGCTCGGTGGGGCGGAGCCGGCGTTGATCAGGCGGTGCGGGCGGGGGCGGCGCGGCAGCGGGGTCGGCGGGTTGAGCTCGGCCAGCCCCGGCACCTGGCCGCACCAGGCGGGCAGGTCCGAGTACGGGTCGGGAGCGCCCAGGTCGGTGACCATGCCGAAGCCCGCGCCCCGGGAGACCTGGAGCCGGGCGGCCTCGTCGAGCTCCCACGGCGGCACCGCGTGCACGAGGTGGCCGTCGCCGGGCAGGGCGCCCGCGCCGTTCCACCGGCGGTAGTCGCGCCAGCTGCCGTCGAAGACGCAGATGGGCAGGCCCAGGTCGCGGTACGTCTGGTCCGGCGGGGCGCCCGGGTTGAGCACCACGTCGGGCAGGTCGGCGCGCTGCGCGAGCCGGGCCGCGATGGCCACCGGGCCGATCGAGTGCGGGCTGACCGGCACCTTGTCGAGGAAGACGCCGCGCACCGGGTAGCCGGCCCAGCGGTACACGTCGGCGCGGATCCGCTCGATCGGCCTGGTGGACAGGTCGACGTCGACGTAGCCGAGGAGCCGGACGCCCGCCGTGGCGAGCTTGCTCAGGGCAGCCGTGTAGGCCGGGTCGCGCCCGCTGCCGGGTCCGCCCGCGATGTCGATGACGACGGTGAACGCGGCACCGTGTCCCGCGACGATCTCCCATGCGTGCGGCCGGGCGTGGGGATGCGCCCGCAGTGGCAGGAGCGTCGGAACCCGGTCCACGACCGGACTAACGATGCTGGGCCCCCTCAAGCACGGCCGGTGTCCACTGTCCAGTAAGGCGTCCTGCCGCGCATGGCGGCACCGACGCCGATCGACTTCGTGGCGCAGTCCAGCAGGGTCTTGCGGTCGTCGCCGTCGCGCAGCCAGCTCTTGACGACGTCGCCGGCGTCGCCGCCCTTGGCGACCAGCTCGTCGGCGAAGCCGTTGTAGCCGGCTTTGGCGACCCGGTCCTCGGGGGAGCTGCCGTCGCTGCCCTGCGACCGGCTGAAGTCGTGGACGGCCATGTCGGCGCTGTGTGCCCGCGCCGCGGTCCGCAGCTGCGGGTGCATGCGGACGGCCTCGCACTTGGCCTTGCGGCGCTCGCTGTTGACCAGCTGCACCACCCGGTCCTCATAGCCGCTGTTGTAGCCGACGCTGACCGTGGGGGTGGCCTTGCCGGTGGTGGGGGCGGCGCTCGGCGGGGGTGCGCTGGAGGCGGCCTCGGTGGTCTCGGCGACGGGTTCGACCGTCGCCGGGGCGGGACCGGCGGCCGCCGCGGCGGCCGAGGGCTCGCCGCCGCCGTCGGTCAGCGCGGGCACGATCATCGCGCCGAGGCCGAAGACGATCAGGACCGCCGTGACGATCGCGGCGATGCCGGTGGGTCCGAGCCGGGCCGTCAAGCCGGGCTGGGGCGCCGTCATCGCGGGTCTCCTCACGGGTGTCATAGATCAGAATTTCTCCGACACGACGCTACTTTGCAGTGGCGCTTGCGGGCAACCGGTGGCACACTGCCACGATCGGCTACAGGGGTGTGATCACGCACCCGGGTGAGTGAGAACACCCTGGCCAGGACGTTTGGCGTGCCGGTTGGCTTGACTAAGTCGCCGCCGGGGGGCGAACATAGAGGGGTCGCCAGTCGCGCCCAATCATGCCCTAGTGCTTCGGTCGCGGGTGCTGGGCGCGCGTTTGCCGGAATCCGACCGGCTGCGCTTATCAAGGAGACGATATGGCTAAGGCCCTCTTCGGCCACGTAGGCGGCGCGCCCGATCGGCGCCTCGTAGACGAGGTCACCCAACTGCGTGCCAAGGTCCGGGCGCTCGAGTTCGAGGTCGTCCGGCTGCGCGCCGAGAATGACCGGCTCGCTGCGGCGGCCGCTGAGACGGATCACCTGGTCCGGCTCGTCGAGCCGGCGATGGCCTGACCCAGGCCTTCGCAAGCACGAAGAACGCCGGTGGATCCGGCGCTCTGCACTGGCACCTAAGCAGAAACTGAACAGCAAACCCGCGCGCCGATCATCCTCTGGGTATCGGCGCGCAGTCATGTTCAAGCGAAGTCGACCGAGGTCAACCGGGGCTCGACCGGGTCAGCCGGGGCTCGACCGGCGAATCGCGACGGAGACCGGCGCAAACGCGGCCATGGCACGCAAGCGCGATCAGGGCAACCGAAGCGAAGCCAAACGGAGCGACGGCGACCATACGTGACCGCGGCATCCGAATACGGTTATGTCAACGAACGAATGAGCGGCGTGCAGTCGTGTAACGACGCAGCGTCGACAATGGTTGCGAATGATGATCGGTGCAATTCCGCAGGCACGGGTAACGCGCATTATGGTGTGCGGCGCTGCCTGATTCGGTATCCTGCCGGGCGGTAGTCTGCCTGGAACAGCACCCACCTCGACCCGTGGAGATCCGTGCATCTCAAGAGCCTGACGGTCAAGGGCTTCAAGTCCTTCGCGTCCGCGACCACGCTGCGTCTCGAGCCGGGCATCACCTGCGTCGTCGGGCCCAACGGGTCGGGCAAGTCCAACGTGGTCGACGCGATCTCCTGGGTGCTGGGCGAGCAGGGCGCGAAGGCGCTGCGCGGCGGCAAGATGGAGGACGTCATCTTCGCCGGGACCGCCGGCCGCGCGCCGCTGGGCCGCGCCGAGGTGACCCTGACGATCGACAACACCGACGGTGCGCTGCCGATCGACTACACCGAGGTGTCGATCACCCGCCGGATGTTCCGCTCCGGCGAGAGCGAATACGAGATCAACGGCAACCAGTGCCGCCTGCTCGACATCCAGGAGCTGCTGAGCGACTCCGGCATCGGCCGGGAGATGCACGTGATCGTCGGTCAGGGCCGGCTCGACGGCGTCCTGCACGCCCGGCCGGAGGACCGCCGCTCGTTCATCGAGGAGGCCGCCGGTGTACTGAAGCACCGCAAGCGCAAAGAGAAGGCGATCCGCAAGCTCGACGCGATGGCCGCCAACCTCAACCGCCTCGGTGACCTCACCACCGAGCTGCGCCGCCAGCTCAAGCCGCTCGGCCGGCAGGCCGAGGTCGCCCGCCGGGCCGCCGGCATCCAGGCCGACCTGCGCGACGCGCGGCTGCGCCTGCTCGCCGACGACCTCGCCACGCTGCGCACCACCCTCGACAAGGAGATCGCCGACGAGACCGCGCTGCGGGCCCGCCGCGAGGAGGTCGAGGCCGAGGTCGAGTCGATCAACGAGCGGCTCGCCATGCTGGAGGCCGAGCACGCCGCCGACGCGCCGGTGCTCGCCGAGGCGCAGGACACCTGGTTCCAGCTGTCCACGCTGCAGGAGCGGTATCGCTCGCTGCACCAGCTCGCCGCCGAGCGGCACCGCAACCTGTCGGCCGCCCCGGTCGACGAGCGTCCCGGCCGCGACCCCGACCAGCTGACCGCCGAGGCGGAGAAGGTCCGGGAGCAGGAGGACGAGCTCCGCGCCGCGCTGGAGGCCAGCCAGGAGCGGCTCGCCGAGGCCGTCGACCGGCGCCAGGACCTGGAGCGGCGGCTCGCGTTCGCGGAGAAGGCGATCGTCGCCGCGCACAAGGCCATCGCCGACCGCCGGGAAGGCCTCGCGAAGCTCACCGGCCAGGTCGAGTCCGCCCGCAGCCGGGCGACCGCCGCGGCCGACGAGATCGAGCGCCTGTCGGTGCAGCTCGCGGAGGCCGAGACCCGCTCCGAGCACGCCGCCGCCCTCTACGAGGAGGCGAGCGCCGGCGCGAGCGTCGCCGACCACGCCAACGCCGACCTGGAGATCCGCCACCAGGAGGCGACCCGCGAGCTCGACGAGATCAACAACGAGGTCAAGCAGCACAGCGACGCCGAGCGGGCGGCCGAGAAGGACGCCGCGCAGTGGAAGGCCCGCGAGGAGGCCCTCGCCACCGGTCTGCGCCGCAAGGACGGCGCCGGCACGCTGCTCGCCCGCGCCGACCGGATCCCGGGCATGCTCGGCAGCGTCGCCGCGCTGCTGTCGGTGCAGGCCGGGCACGAGGCGGCGCTCGCCGCCGCGCTCGGCGCCCTCGCCGACGCCGTCGCGGTCGCCAACATCGACGGCGCCACCGCGTCGGTGGAGATGCTCAAGCAGGACGACGCCGGCCGGGCCGCGCTGCTGATCGCGTCCGCGCCGACGCACACGGCGCCGCCGGTCGAGCGGGTCCCGCTGCCGCCCGGCGCCGCCTGGGCCCTCGACCTGGTCCGCGCCCCCGACGAGCTGCGGCCCGCCCTGGAACGGGCGATCGGCGACGTCGTCTTCGCGCCCGACCTCGCGGTGGCGAAGCGGATCGTGTCGTACGCGCCGAACCTGCGCGCCGTCACGCCCGAGGGTGACGTCCTCGGCGCCTACGCGGCCGCCGGCGGGTCCGGCAAGCAGCACAGCTACATCGAGGTCCAGGCCGCCGTCGAGGAGGCCCGGCAGCAGAAGGTCGACGCCGAGCACCGCGTCGCCGAGGCCCGTGAGCTGCTCGCGCTCGCCCGGCACGCGGCGACCGGCGCCAAGCAGCAGGTGCAGGAGGCCGCCGCGGCGAAGAAGGAGGCCGACAGCGCCCGCAACGCCGCCGCCCGCCGCCTCGCCGAGTTCGGCGCCGCCGCGAAGTCCGCGAAGGCCGAGGTCGAGCGGCACGCCGCGGCCCGGGCCAAGGCCGAGGCCGCCCGCGAGTCCGGCGTGACCAGCCTCGCCGAGCTGGAGGAGCGCCTCGCCCTGGCCGAGGAGACCCCGATCGACGAGGACCCCTCGACGATGGAGCGCGACGACCTCTCCGCCGAGGTGCCCGTCGCCCGCCAGCAGGAGATGGAGGTCCGGCTCGCCGTCCGCACCGCCGAGGAGCGGGTCGGCGCCCTCGCCGGCCGCGCCGACGCCCTGCTGCGCCAGGCCGCCCAGGAGCGCGCCGCCCGTGAGCGGGCCGCCGCGCGCAAGGCCACCCGGGCGCGCGGCGCGAAGGTCGCCGAGACCGTCGCGGCCGCCGCGCAGCTGGCGCTCACCAACCTCGCCGAGTCGATCGCCGAGGCGCAGGAGACCCGCGACGCGCTCGCCGAGACCCGCGCCGAGCGGGAGACGACACTGACCGAGGTCCGGGGCCGCGCGAAGCAGTTCACCGGCGAGCTGGACCGGCTCACCAACGCCGTGCACCGCGACGAGGTCGCGCGGGCCGAGCAGCGGATGCGGATCGAGCAGCTCGAGGCGCGGTCCGCCGAGGAGTTCGGCCTCGACGCCGACACCCTCGTCGCCGAGTACGGGCCGCACCTGGACGTGCCGCCGACCGCGCCCGAGCTGGCCGCCGCCGAGGCCGACGGCCGTCCGGCGCCCGAGCCGGTGCCGTTCGACCGGGCCACGCAGGAGAAGCGCTCGGCGAAGGCGGAGCGCGAGCTCAACCTCCTCGGCAAGGTCAACCCGCTCGCGCTGGAGGAGTTCGCGGCGATGGAGGAACGCTTCAAGTTCCTCTCCGACCAGCTCGAGGACCTCAAGGCGACCCGCCGCGACCTGCTCACCGTGGTCAAGGACGTCGACGACCGGATCCTCGAGGTCTTCACCAGCGCCTACCACGACACGGCCCGGGAGTTCGAGCAGGTCTTCGCGGTGCTGTTCCCCGGCGGCGAGGGCCGCCTGGTGCTCACCGACCCCGACGACATGCTCACCACCGGCATCGAGGTCGAGGCCCGCCCGCCGGGCAAGAAGATCAAGCGGCTGTCGCTGCTGTCCGGCGGTGAGCGGTCGCTGACCGCGGTCGCGCTGCTGTGCGCGATCTTCCGGGCCCGCCCCTCGCCGTTCTACATCATGGACGAGGTCGAGGCCGCCCTCGACGACGTCAACCTCGGCCGCCTGATCACCCTCTTCGAGCAGCTCCGCGAGAAGAGCCAGCTGATCATCATCACGCACCAGAAGCGCACGATGGAGGTCGCCGACGCCCTGTACGGCGTCACCATGCGCCAGGGTGTCACCGAGGTCATCTCGCAGCGACTGCGCACGGAGGAAGCCGCATGACGGTCCGGCCGACCGCCCTGTTGATCGATTTCGACGGTGTACTGCGCCGTCACGACCCGGCGATCGCCGCCGCGATCGAGACCCGGCACGGCCTGGAGCCGGGCGCGATCCTCGCCACCGGGCTCGAATGGGACCGGCAGCTGCCCGCGATCACCGGGGAGATCAAGCGCGAGGAGTGGCTGGAGTCCATCGCCGGGGCGCTCGGCGTCGACCTGGCCGTCGTCCAGGAATGGGACCAGGACAAGGGCGAGATCGTGCCCGAGGTGCTGCAGTTCGTCAAGGACGTCCGCAAGGCCGGGATGAAGGTCGGCCTGGCCACCAACGCCATGGACGACCTCGGTGAGGTCCTGGACCGGCACGGCATCGCCAAGCAGTTCGACGCGATCGCCAACTCCTCGGAGATCAGCGTGCACAAGCCGGCGCCGGGCTACTTCCGCGCCGCGTGCGCCCTCGTCGGCGCGCACCCGAAGCAGTGCCTGTTCATCGACGACGCCGACCGCAACATCCGCGCGGCGCGAGCGGCAGGCCTCTCGGCCTACCGCTACACGCCCGGCGACGATCTGAGCTACGCCAGAAAAGCGCTGGGAATCTAAGCACCGGAAATCTCAGCGCTGCGAAACCCGAGCGCGGGGAAAATCTAGAGCGCGGCCTCGATCGCCTTGACGACCTCGTCGGACTGTGGCGTCGCGCGGGGCGAGAACCGGGCCGCGACCGTGCCGTCGGCGGCGATCAGGAACTTCTCGAAGTTCCACCGGATGTCGCCGGTGTGGCCCTCGGCGTCCGGCGTGTCGACCAGCTGCTGGTAGAGCGGGTGCCGGCCCTCGCCGTTGACCTCGACCTTCTCCGTCATGGGGAAGGTCACGCCGTAGGTGGTGCTGCAGAACTCGGCGATCTCCTCGGTCGTGCCGGGCTCCTGCCCGCCGAACTGGTTGCACGGCACCCCGAGCACGGAGAAGCCGCGGTCGCCGTACTCCTTCTGCAGCGCCTCCAGCTCCGAGTACTGCGGGGTCAGCCCGCACTTCGAGGCCACATTGACGACCAGCACGGGGTGCCCGCGGAACTGGCCGAGGTCCAGAGGGTCGCCCTGCAGGCCGGCGATCTTCACGTCGTAGAAGCTCATCCACCGATCGTATGCCGACCTTGACTTCAGAGGTTCGTTCGGTACATTAACAAAGACCGATTCCGGTGAGCCCACCCTCACTCACCGCGGTTTCGCCACGTTCCTCGCCGGACGGCGCCGGCGGACCTGCCCTGCACGAATGGGGCACGCCCGCGACCGCCGTTCCCGAGGAGGGCCCAGCCATCATGGCCGTTGTCACCGTGCGCAATCCCGGCACCGGGGAAGTGCTGGGGGAGGTGCCCACGACCGACGCGGCGCGGGTCGCCGCGACCGTCGAGCGCGCGCAGCAAGGTCAGCGGGCGATGGCCGCCACGCCGGCCCACGAGCGCGCCGGCCTGCTGCGCAAGGTCGCCGACGGGATCGAGGCCGAGCAGGAGGACCTCGCCCGGCTGCTCGCCGCCGAGAACGGCAAACCGATTCAGCAGACGCGCGGCGAGGTCCAGGCCGCCGTCCGGATCTTCCGCGGCACCGCCGGCGAGGCGACCAGGCTCTTCGGCCGGCAGATCCCCCTGGACGCCGTGCCGGGCCTGGAGCACCACCTGGCCGTCACCGTGCGCGAGCCGCTGGGTGTCGTCGCCGCGCTCGCGCCGTTCAACTACCCGGTCGAGCTGTACGCGCACAAGGCCGCCGCCGCGCTCGCCGCGGGCAACGCGGTCGTGGTGCAGCCCCCGGCCCGCTGCCCGCTGAGCCTGCTGCGGATCGCGGACATGGTCCACGAGGCCGCACCGGAGAACGCCCACCAGGTCGTCGTGGGCGGTGCCGAGGTGAGCCGGCAGCTCGCCGAGCTGCCCGGGATCGCCGCGGTGACCCTGACGGGCAGCACCGCCGCCGGACGGGAGATCGCCCGCCGCGCCGCCGGCACCCTGAAGAAGGTCTTCCTGGAGCTCGGCGGCAACGACGCGCTGATCGTCTGCGCCGACGCGGACATCGAGGAGGCCGCCCGCGCCGTCGTCCTCGGCCGGCTCGCCCGCGGCAACGGGCAGATCTGCTGCGCGGTGAAGCGGGTGTACGTCCAGGCGGGCGTCCACGACGACTTCGTCGACGCGCTCGTCGCGCAGACCGCGAAACTGACCGTCGGCGACCAGCTCCTGGAGTCCACCGACGTCGGCCCACTCATCACCGAGGAGGCCGCCGGACGGGTCCTGGACGCCGTGCGTACCCTCGTCGCCGACGGTGCGAGGCTCGCCGCCGGCGGGATCCGCAAGCGGGCGTTCATGGACCCGACGGTCCTCGTCGACGTGCCCACGACCAGCCCCGCGTTCGCCGAGGAGATCTTCGGGCCGGTGGCGCCCGTCGCCCGCTTCGACGACCCGGACGAGGCGGTCCGCCTCGCCAACGACTCGCCGTACGGGCTGCACGCCGCCGTCTTCACCCGCGACATCTCCCGGGCCCTGGGCATCGCCCGGCGGCTCGACGTCGGCGGCGTCGTCGTCAACGGCTCCACCGCGCTGCGCGCCGAGAACCTGCCGTTCGGCGGTACCAAGGACACCGGCGGATACCGGGAGGGCATCCACGACACCGTCCTGGACCTCACCAGGCAGAAGACGGTCGTCGTCATGGACGCCTTCCGATGACGCTGCGGCTTCGCGACGTCCACAAGTCCTATGCCGGTGTCGAGGTCCTGCACGGTGTGACGCTGCACGGCGAGCCCGGCGAGGTCCTCGCCGTCGTGGGCGCCAACGGCGCGGGCAAGTCGACCCTCATCAAGGTGCTCTCCGGTGTGGTGCCGATGAGCTCCGGCAGCCTCTCCTGGGACGGCGCCGAGCTGGACCTCGGCACGCCGCACGACGCCCACGCGTACGGCATCCGGACGGTGCACCAGGAGCTGTCGCTGGTGCCGGAGCTGTCGGTCACCGAGAACCTCCTGATGGGCAGCTTCCCGCGGCGGTACGGCCTGATCGACTGGCCGGCCGCGCACCGGCGGGCCGCGCAGCTGCTGCACGAGGCCGGCTTCGGCGTGATCGACCCGCGGGTGAAGGCGGCCAGCCTGTCGGTCGCCCGGCAGCAGATGGTCGAGATCGCCAAGGCGCTCGTCAGCGAGCCGCGGGTGCTCGTGCTCGACGAACCGTCCGCCGTCCTCGCCGGTGCCGACCTCGACGCGCTGTTCGCGCTGATCCGGCGGCTGCGCGGCCGCGGGGTGCTGGTGCTGTACGTGTCGCACCGCCTCGCCGAGGTCCTGGAGCTCGCCGACCGGATCGCCGTGGTCAAGGACGGCCGGGTCGTCGCCACCACCACCCCGGCGGAGACGGACGAGGGCGAGCTGATCAGGCTCATGGCGGGCCGGACCCTCGACCGGATCTACCCGGACCGCAGGCCCGGGCCGGGGGAGCCGCTGCTGACCGTCGACGGCCTCGGCAGGCCGGGCGAGTTCGACGGCGTGTCGTTCACCGTCCGGGCGGGCGAGATCGTCGGCCTGTTCGGCCTGGTCGGCTCGGGCCGCACCGAACTGGCCGCCTGCGTCTTCGGGGCGACCCGACCGGCGACAGGCACGACGACCCCCGGCAAAGGCGCGATCCGGCCCGGGGCGGCATTCCGGAGTCCGGCGGAGGCGATCCGGGCCGGGGTCGCCATGGTGACCGAGGACCGGGCCGGCAGCGGCCTCGTGCTCGGCATGACCGTCCGGGACAACATCGGCCTCACCACGTGGCGGTCCACCGCGCGCGGCCCGTTCCTGGACCGCAAACGGCAGCGGGCCGACGCGCACACGATGATCGAGCGGCTGGCCATCGCGCCCCGGGAGTGCGCCGGGATGCCGGTCGTCCACCTCAGCGGCGGCAACCAGCAGAAGGTCGTCCTCGCCAAATGGCTGCTCACCGGCCCGCGGGTGCTGATCCTCGACGAACCGACCCGCGGCGTCGACATGGCCACCCGCGTCGACATCTACCGCATGATCGACCGTCTCGCCCGCGACGGGCTCGCCGTGCTGCTGATCTCCTCCGACCTGACCGAGGTCCTCGGCGCCACCGACCGGGTCCTCGTCATGCGGCAGGGCCGGCTCGCCGGCGAGCTGCCGTCCGCCGGCACCACCGAGGAACAGGTCCTGGAAAGGGCGATCGCATGACCACCCTCGCCGTGCGGATCAAGGGCCGCGACGTGACCGTGGAGATCGCGTTCGCGCTGCTGATCGGGGCGCTGATCGTCGTGGCCGCCACCACGTCGGAGAGCTTCCTGACCGGTACCAACATCACCAACCTGCTCAAGCAGATGGTCACCACGGGCCTGCTCGCCTTCGGCATGCTCGTGGTGATCCTCACCGGCGGGATCGACCTGTCCGTCGGGTCGGTCGTCGCGTTCGCCGGGATCGTCACCGCGGGTCTCGTGGCGGACCTGCCGATCCCCGTCGCGATGCTCGTCGGCGTCGCGAGCGGCGTCGCGTTCGGCGCGGTCAACGGCGTCCTCGTCGCCCGGTTCGGGCTCGCGCCGTTCGTCGTCACCCTCGCGTCGCTCACCACGATCCGCGGGCTCGCGTTCGTCTACTCGGAGGTGCCGATCGCACCGGCCGATCCCGGCTTCCTCACGCTGGGCTCGGCCATGATCGGCCCCTTCCCCCTAATCACGCTGATCATGCTGGCCGTCTTCGGGGCCGGTGGCGTGTTCCTGGCCCGGACGCCACCCGGGCGCTCGATCATCGCCATCGGCGGCAACGCCGAGACGGTCCGCCTCGCGGGCATCGACGTGCGGCGGCACCTCGTGCTCGCCTACTGCATCAGCGGCTTCTGTGCCGGACTCGCCGGAATCATCCTCACCAGCAGAGTCGGCATCGCACAACCCAGCGTCGGGGTCGCTTTCGAGCTCGACGCGATCGCGGCCTGCGTCATCGGCGGCGCGAGCCTGTCCGGCGGCCGGGGTTCGGCGAAGGGTGCCTTCGGCGGGGTGCTCGTCCTGGTCCTGATCAACAACCTGCTGAACCTGTACGGCGTGCAGTCGTTCTGGCAGCAGGTGCTCAAGGGACTGATCATCATCGCGGTCATCCTCGTCCAACGGTCGAGGCTGCCGCGTTCCGTCGCGAAGGGACGCGCATGAGAAGAGCTTTATCCCTGCTGCTGGTGGCGGCGCTCGGGCTGACCGGCTGCTCCTCGTCGAAGGACGAGCCGGACGGCTACACGATCGGCGTGGCGAACTTCCTGCTCAGCGGGCCGTACTTCAGCGGCATGGACGCCGCGATCGCCGCGCAGGCCAAGACCAAGAGCAACGTGAAGATCATCAGTACCGACGCCGGGGGCGACGCCGCCAAGCTCGCCGCCAACGTCGAGGACCTGCTGAGCAAGAACGTCGACGCGATCATCATCTCCGGCGGCCCGCTCGAGTCCGCGCCGGCCGCCCTGAACGCGATCAAGGCCGCGAACAAGCCCGTGATCCTGGTCGACCGGAAGTTCGCCACCGGCGAGTACACCAGCTGGATCGGGCCGGACAACGAGGCCATCGGCAGGCAGGACGGCGAGTTCCTGGCCGCCCGGGTCAAGGGCAAGGTCGCGATCATCAAGGGCGGGCCCGCCGACAACTCGATCGGTCTCGCCCGTACCAACGGGGTGAAGTCGGTCCTCGGTACCAAGGCGGACATCACCCTGATCGAGGCCCCCGACTTCGGCAACTGGGGCTCCGACGGCGGGCTGACCGTGATGGAGGGGCTGCTCGCCAAGCACCCCGACCTCGTCGCCGTCTTCTGCGAGAACGACGCGATGTGCCTCGGCGCGCAGCGGGCGATCGCGGCGGCCGGCAAGGCCGGCCAGATCGTGCTCGCCGGCGTCGACGGGCAGGCCGAGGCGCTCAAGGCCATCCTCGACGGCACCAACTACGTCGTCACCGGCCTGAACAGCCCGAACGTGATCGGCAAGCTCGCCCTGGACCGCACCGTCGAGGTCCTCGGCGGGGCCAAGGTCGAGAAGGACACCGTCGTGCCGTCGCCGCAGATCACCAAGGACAACGCGTCCCAATACCTGTAGGAGCCTGTTGTGAGACGACTGCTCACCGGGGCCCTGGTCGCCGGGTCACTGTTCGCGATCCCGGCCGCGCCCGCCTCCGCCGCGCCCACCTGGCGCCTGCTGTACTCCGAGAACTTCGCCCAGCCGATCAACCCCGGCAACGCGCAGTGGGTCCGCGAGACCTACGCCAACCCGTTCGACACCATCACCGACGACGCCGGGCAGTGGTACCGCAACGACTACGGCCCGGCCTGGACCACGCAGTTCAACTCGTTCGACACGTACCGCAAGGAGTTCCAGGTCGGGCAGAACGGCTGGCTCACCGCCTCGCTGTCCGCCCGCGACTTCAACAAGGACGGCGTCCTGGAGGCGCCGCCGTCGATCACCACGGCGACCGTCGGCGGGTCCAGCGCGGCCGTCATCAACGTGCCCGAGAGCACCGGCGGCGCGATCTTCCGCCCGACCCAGGCACTGCCGGACCAGTACCGCGTCGAGTACAAGCTCAAGACGATCGACTTCGGCGGCAAGCGCAACGGCACCATCAACTACGACAACCGGATCAACGGCTACAGCACCGCCGGGTGCAAGACCCAGCACCCGTGGGGCGAGGGCTCCAACAGCCCTGGCTGGAGCGGCGACGCGTCCGTGCCCTACTGCCAGTGGCAGGACGTGCGGGCCGGCAACTACGGGTACAACGGCTTCCACTTCATGTCGATCGTGGACTTCGCGAACCCCGCGCCCCGCAACAACCACTTCTGGCACTACCACCGCAAGGTGCTGATGGACTCCTTCAGCCAGCACCCCGACCGGGTCGGCTCCGGCACCGGCGGCCGGGTCTGCAACGCCGCCACGAACAGCTACTACAACTACCGCGACGGCAACTTCAACACCGTCAACATGTGGCTGTCCGGCATGCCGAACTGGAACCCCGGCCCCGGCGGCCTGCCCGGCAACTCGCAGTGGTTCATGACCAGCTGCTCCGGCGGCGCCGCCGAGAACCAGCTGTCCAGCGCCGCCGAGCTGCAGCCGGAGCTGATGCCGAACGAGTACTACACGTTCGCGATCGAGCGCGACGCGACCGGCTACACGCTCGAGGCGAGCGGCAACTTCGCCCGCTCCGGGCAGCGCACGCTGCGCTTCCACCGCGACTTCGTGGTCAACAACGTGCCGATCTGGCACTACAACACCAAGCCTGGCGAGTACAACGGCCAGTTCAACGGCAACCTGGTGCAGAACGACGACTTCGGCAGCACCACGTGGCCGAACCAGTGGCCGTCCGGCTCCGCCTACCCGGACTCGTTCGTCATCGGTGACCTGTACACCAACGTCTACGAAGGCTCCGCCAGCCTCACCGACATCAAGCTCTTCGTGCCGGACACCGCCGCACCGGTCAACCTCGCCCTGAACAAGACCGCGACCGCCTCCTCGCAGTGCGCGGCGTCCGAGGCGCCGGCGAAGGCGGTCAACGGCAGCTGGACCGGCGGGCTCGCCGACAAGTGGTGCGCGCTCGGCGCCGCCAAGTGGCTGCGCGTGGACCTGGGCAGCAACCAGCAGGTCGGCAAGGTCGTGCTGCGGCACTCGGGTGCCGGCGGCGAGAAGACCAGCTGGAACACGAAGGACTTCGACGTGCAGACCAGCCTCGACGGCACCACCTGGACGACGGTCGCCCAGGTCAGGGGCAACACGGCGAGCACGACGACGCACACCTTCACGCCGCGTTCGGCCAGGCACGTCCGGTTGAACGTCATCACTCCGACCAGCGACTCGGACACGGCGGCCCGGATCTTCGAGCTGGAGGCGTACGCCTCGTAGACCGCCGACCTCGGAGACTCCGACCCGCCGGGGTGGGCCGGAGTCTCCGAGGTCGGCCGGGTGGCTACTGTCGGGGCATGGCCGTGGGTGCCGTCATCCGGCGGGGCAAAGCCGTGCTGCTGGTCGGGGAGGACCGCGACGCGCTGCCCGGCGGTGCCGTCGAGCCCGGCGAGCCGCTGCTCGCGAAGGTGGCCCGGGAGGCCGGCTACGCGAGCGTGACCGCCGAGCGGCTGCTGTGGGTCGCGCGGTACACCGCCGGCGGCGACGACTTCGAGACGCTCGGCTTCGAGGTGACCGGCGTCGGCCCGCACGACGGGTCGGGGGAGTGGGTCCACCTCGACGAGGCCGTGCGGCGGCTGGGACGCATGTGGTTCGCGCCCATCAGGGAGCCCGCTGTGGCATATCTCACCGGCCGGGCGAGGGTCGCCACCGTGTGGACCTGGACGGCCCTCGACCGTGCCCCGCAGATCGTGCCGGACGTCAGCTGAGCTGCAGGGACGCCACCTTGCCGAGGGTCTTGTCGGGCTTGGTGCCCTCGATCATCACGTGCGCGGAGCGGCCGTCGAGCAGGAGCACGCCAACCGCGTTGCCGAAGTAGGGGTCGGCGGTCTTGTCCCAGCGCACCGGCGGCTTCGGCAGGCCCACGGCGCGCGCGAGGGAGCGCATCAGGCGGGCGGCCGGCGCGTTCCAGCCGAACTTCATCGCCGGGCGGATGTACCGCGGCATGTCGTTGTGGACCGGCGAACAGGTCAGCTGGTGGACGGGGCTGACCACCTCCGGCCCGAGGACGGCGCGGGCGGCGTAGGAGTGGTGCACGTCACCGGAGAGCACGCTGATCGACGCCGGTGGCGGTGAGACGCCGCCCCGGCCCGCGCCGATCTCGCTGAGCAGCGCGGTGAGCGAGTCGAACGAGCGCCTGAACGCCGCCCAGTGCTCCAGGTCGACCGCCTGGCGGAGCTTCTCGCCGAACTTCGACACCCAGTCGCGGGGCGACTCGGCGATCCGCTCGGTCGCGGCCTCCAGGTGGTGGATTGCCGGCGGCAGCAGCCACGGCAGCGACGAGCCGATCAGCAGGTGGTCGTAGTCGCCGGGGATCTGCTCGGTGAGCCACTGCCACTCCGACGCCGCGAGCATCGCCCGGTGGCCGCGGGCCAGCACGCGGGCGGCGCGGTTGTCGACGACGACCAGGCGGGTGCGGTCGATGTCGATCGCGTAGCTCCACCGGTATCCGGTGGGGTCGTGGTCGGCGCGGGTGCCGAACGCGTCCAGGGCCTCGGTCGCGTCACCGCCCGACCCGAGCACGGCGGCGTAGACCGGGTCGGCCGCCAGCGCGCTCGGCGCGATGTTGCCCAGGTGCTGGTAGACCCAGTAGGAGGAGAGACCGGCCTGGATGCGCTCCTCCCACCAGGACAGCTCGGCCATCTGCGTGCGCCAGCGGTCGGAGGTGTTCCAGTCGTCGATGATCTCGTGGTCGTCGAAGATCATCACGCTGGGCACGGTGGACAGCAGCCAGCGGATCTCCGGGTCGCCCCACGAGTCGAGATACAGCTTCGTGTACTCGTGGAAGTCCACCACCTGCTTGTCCGGCGCGTCGGCGCGGCGCTTGCGGCGGCGGAGCCACTTCTGGATCTTCTCGGGGGTCTCGTCGGCATACACCTGGTCGCCGAGCAGCACCAGCATGTCCGGCCACTCGGTCGGCGCGGCGGCGTTGATCGACTCGATGAGCCGGCCCGCGTAGGCGTCCAGCGCGTCCGGCGGGAAGCGGGTCACGCTCAGCGGGCTCGACTCGCGGCACGATCCGAAGATCAGCCGGACGGGCGCGCCGTCGGGCCTGGTGCGGATCGCCGAGGGCGGGGAGGCGGAGTCCGGCGGCGGCCAGACCTCGCTCCCGTCGACCTTCACCGTGTACGGGGTGACCGCGTCCGGCGGCAGTCCCTCCACGACGACCAGGGCGTAGTGGTGCCCGTGCACGGTGAACGTGCGGGCGGATCCGCCGGCGGGGGCGGCGTCGACCTCGACGGTCGCCGGGTGGGACGTCTCCACCCAGATGGTCGCGCGGTCGCCTTCGACCCGGCGCAGGACGGGGCCGAGCAGCAGCGGGCCGCGGTCCTCGTCGAGGGTCTGGGACCGGTCGTCGTCCGGCATGTCATGGACCTCCAGGACGCTAGGGGGCACTGGTGATGATCCTGCGTGGGCGGACCTGGCGCCACTTCGGGCCCCGGCGCGCGTCGTCTGGGAGGATTCCTGCCATGGAGTCGTACATCGTCTTCGGCCTGGTGCTGCTCGTCGTGGTGATCGGGGCGACCCTCGCGCTGGTAGCGCCCCGTTTCCGCAAGCCACCGACCCTCCCACCGGCGCAGAAGCCGACCGTCACCCCTCCGGCGAAGACCGTCCCGCCGCCGGTGAAGAAGACCGTCCCGCCGCCGGTGAAGACCGCGCCCCCGGCACCCCCGCCGCCCGTGGTGGAGGCGCCGCCGCCGGTCGTGCCCGCGCCGCCGGTGGAGGCGCCGCCGGTCGTCGAGGTGCCGGAGGTCGAGACGCCCGAGCCGACCGCCGGGCGCCTGGTGCGGCTGCGGGCCCGGCTGTCGCGCTCGCAGAACGTGTTCGGCAAGGGGCTGCTCGCCCTGCTGTCGCGCGACAAGCTCGACGACGACACCTGGGACGAGATCGAGGAGACCCTCATCGGCGCCGACGTCGGCGTCGCCGCGACCACCGAGATCGTCGGCAAGCTGCGCGAGCGGGCCCGCGTGCACGGCACCGCGACCGCCTCCGAGCTGCGCGGCATGCTCGCCGACGAGCTCGTCACCGCGCTGCAGCCGGAGATGGACCGCACCCTGGCCGCGACCCGGCGCGCCGGCCGCCCGTCGGTGCTGCTGGTCGTCGGCGTCAACGGCGCCGGCAAGACCACCACCTGCGGCAAGATCGCGCGGGTACTGGTCGCCGACGGCCACACGGTCCTGATGGGAGCGGCCGACACCTTCCGCGCCGCCGCCGCCGAACAGCTCGTCACCTGGGGAAGCCGGGTGGGCGCGGAGGTGGTCCGCGGCCCCGAGGGGGCGGATCCGGCGTCGGTGGCGTTCGACGCGGTCAAACGGGGTATCGATGCCGGTGTGGACACCGTGCTCATCGACACCGCCGGCCGGCTGCAGAACAAGGTCGGCCTGATGGACGAGCTGGGCAAGGTCAAGCGGGTCGTCGAGAAGCACGGGCCGGTCGACGAGACCCTGCTGATCCTCGACGCCACCACCGGGCAGAACGGCCTGGAACAGGCCCGGGTCTTCACCGAGGTGGTCGACGTCACCGGCGTGGTGCTCACCAAGCTCGACGGCACGGCCAAGGGCGGGATCGTCATCGCGGTCCAGCGGAAACTGGGCATCCCGGTGAAGCTGGTCGGCCTCGGCGAGGGCCCGGACGACCTGGCACCCTTCGATGCCCGGCAGTTCGTCGACGCACTCGTTGGCACGGACGCGTAACCTCGGACGGAAAGCTTGGCAGGGCGAGACTCGACCGGGACATGAGGGACTACACGTGACGCAGCAGGAGATCCCCCTCCACGGCGGAAACACCTCCGTCGTGGTGCGCTCGGGAGACACCGTGCGCCGCAACGCCGGCCCCTGGACGCCGGCGGTGCATGCACTGCTGCGGCACCTGGAGTATGTCGGGTTCACGGGCGCGCCGCGGGCGTTCGGCATCGACGAGCGGGGCCGTGAGGTCCTGTCATACCTGGAGGGCGAGTCGGGCGGCTATCCGCTCGCCCCGCACTGGGTGACGGACGAGGCGATGGTCACCGTGGCGACGATGCTGCGGATGTTCCACGACGCGCAGGCCGGGTTCCGCCCGCCGCCCAACGCGGTGTGGCGCTCCTTCGGCCCGCCGCCGCCGGACACCGAGGTGATCTGCCACCACGACGCGGCGCCGCACAACGTGATCTGGCGGCCCGACGGGACGTTGTCGCTGATCGACTTCGACCTCGCCTCGCCGGGCGCCAGGATCTACGACGTGGCGTATGCCGCCTGGACCTGGGTCCCGCTCTTCTCCGACCGGGACTCCTACACGCTCGGCTGGAAGCGGCCGAACCGGCCGCGCCGGCTGCGCATGTTCGCAGACGCGTATGGGCTGACCCCGCGCGACCGGCACCGTCTCGTGCGGGTCATCCGGAAACGGATCGTCGATCACATCGAGGGAATTCGACGGATGGCGGCCGCCGGCGACCCCGCTTTCGTGCGGATCGTGCACAAGGGACATCTCCGCCGTCCGGTCCGTGACCTGCGGCTCATCGACTATGAGCGGCACACGCTCGAATACGCCCTTCGATAGGGCCCCACCAGCAAGTGAGCAGTTCTTCACACGCTGGAAACATGACGTGACGACTGAGAAACCGCTCAGCGCCGGTGCGCGAAACGTGAGCCCTGAAAGCTCTCGCGCAACCGGCTGACAGGGCGACGCTGCCTCGAAGGCCGGAGGGAGGATCCGACTAATAGGAGGCCGGCGTGCCGGAACCGACGCCTTTTAACGGCAGTAATACCGCATGGTTGCTGATCTCCACGGCACTCGTGCTGCTCATGACGCCGGGTCTGGCACTGTTCTACGGTGGCCTGAACCGCTCCAAGGGCGTCCTCAACATGATGATGATGAGCTTCTCGTCCATCGGGCTCATCAGCGTGATGTGGCTGTTCTACGGGTTCAGCATGTCGTTCGGTGAGGACACCGCCGGCGGCCTCATGGGCAAGCTGAGCAGCTTCCCGGGGACCAAGACGTTCCTGGCCGAGACCGACCTCTGGGGCACCACCGGTATCCCGGTCTACGTCTTCATGACCTTCCAGATGACCTTCGCCGTCATCACCGTCGCGCTGATCAGCGGCGCCATCTCCGACCGGGCGAAGTTCGCCGGCTGGCTGCTGTTCGCCTTCGGCTGGGCCACCCTGGTCTACTTCCCGGTCGCCCACAACGTGTGGGGCGGCGGCTGGATCTTCCAGCAGTTCCACCCGCTCGACTTCGCCGGTGGCACCGCGGTGCACATCAACGCCGGTGCGGCCGCGCTCGGTGTCGCCCTGGTCCTCGGCAAGCGCATCGGCTGGCCGCGGGAGAGCATGAAGCCGCACAACGTGCCGTTCGTCGCCCTCGGCGCCGGTCTGCTGTGGTTCGGCTGGTTCGGCTTCAACGCGGGTTCCGAGCTGACCGTCGACGGCGTCACGGGCCTGGCGTTCATCAACACCCAGGTCGCGACCGCCGCCGCGGTGCTCGGCTGGGTCCTCGTCGAGTGGATCCGTGACCGGAAGCCGACCCTGGTCGGTGCCTCGTCCGGTGCCATCGCCGGCCTGGTCGCCATCACCCCCGCCTGTGGCTTCATCGACCCCTGGGCCGCGGTCCTGCTCGGCCTCGTCGCCGGTGTCCTCTGCGCCCTCGCGGTGAGCCTGAAGTACCGCTTCGGCTTCGACGACTCGCTCGACGTCGTCGGCGTGCACTTCGTCGGTGGCTGGATCGGCACCCTGTGGCTCGGCTTCTTCGCCAACACCAAGGCCAACAGCGCGATCGAGTCGGCCGTCGGCGCCCAGGACGGTCTGTTCTTCGGTGGCGGCGCCACCCAGCTCGGTCGTCAGGCCGCCGCTGCGGCTATCGTCACGGTCTGGTCGTTCGTGATCGCCTTCGGCCTCGCATGGATCATCAACAAGACGGTCGGGTTCCGGGTCAGCACCGAGGCGGAAGTCGAGGGCATCGACATCACGGAGCACGCCGAGAGCGGCTACGACCTGAACAACCCGGGCAGTGGTGGCGGCAGCGCGGCCGGCGCCTTCGCTCTGGCCGGGATCGGTGGAAGTGCAGCACCGGCGGCGCAAGCCCCGGCGTCGGAATCAGTTGCCGGTTAGCGTCGAGGGATGACGGAGGGAATGGGCATGAAGCTGGTGACCGCGGTCATCAAGCCGTATCAGCTCGACGCGGTGAAAGAGGCTCTGCACGCGCTTGGCGTGGCCGGCCTGACCGTGAGCGAGGTCCAGGGATACGGTCGTCAGAAGGGCCACACCGAGGTCTACCGCGGTGCGGAGTACACGGTGGAGTTCGTCCCGAAGATCCGCGTCGAGATCGTCACCGACGAGCTGGACTTCGAGAAGGTCGTGGACGCCATCGTCACCGCCGCCCGCACCGGCAAGATCGGTGACGGAAAGGTCTGGGTCACCTCGGTCGACGAGGTCATCCGGGTCCGCACCGGCGAGCGCGGCCTCGACGCGCTGTAGCCGATACATGACACAACCGCCGGCGCCCGCCCCGATCCTCTCGACCGGGGCGGGCGCCGCCGCGCGTGCCGCCCGCTCCGCGGCACTCGACTCCTGGCTCGCCTCGGTGTACGCCGCGGCCGGCGGCACCGGCGAGGGGCTCGCCCTCGTCGCGGTCGGCGGGCTCGGCCGCGGCGAGTGCGCCCCGCGCAGCGACCTCGACCTGGTCCTGCTGCACGACCCCTCGGTCGTCGCCGACGAGCTCGGCAGCGGGATCTGGTATCAGATCTGGGACGCCAAGTTCGCGCTCGACCACTCCACCCGCACGCCCGAGCACGCGCTGAAGCTGGCCCGCGAGGACCTGAAGGTCGCGCTCGGCCTGCTCGACGCCCGGCTCGTCGCCGGCGACGCCGACCTGCTCGCCCACCTGCACACCGACGCGGTCGCGCAGTGGCGGCGCGAGGCCCGGCACCTGCTGCCCGCGCTGCGGAAGCTCACCCAGACCCGCTGGGACGCCCACGGCGAGCTCGCCTTCCTGCTCGAAGGCGACGTCAAGGAGTCCCGCGGCGGCCTGCGCGACTTCGGCGTGCTGCGCGGCATCGGCTTCGCCGGTGTCGCCGACGGCCCCCGCCCGCCGGTCCGCGGCGCCCACCGCACCCTGCTCGACGTCCGCGACGCGCTGCACGCCGTGCGCGGCCGCCGGGTCGACCGGCTCCTCGCGCAGGACCGCGACGAGGTCGCCGAGCTGCTCGACCTCGGCGACCGCGACGAGGTGCTGCGGCGCATCGCCGAGGCCGCCCGCACCATCGCCTACGCCAGCGACGACGCCTGGCGCGCGGTCGAGCGCTGGTCCGCGCCCGCCGGCCGCGGCCACACCGAGCGCCGGCCCCTCGCCCGGGACGTCGTCGAGCAGCACGGCGAGGTCGTCCTCGCGCGGGCCGCCGTGACCCCGCGCCCCGACCCGGCGCTGGGGCTGCGGGTCGCCGCCGCCGCGGCCCGCGCCGAGCTGCCGATCGCGCACGCCACCCTGGACTGGCTCGGCGGGTTCGCCGCCCCGATGCCGCAGCCGTGGCCGGCGCCGGCCCGCGACGCCCTGCTCACGCTGCTCGGCAGCGGCCCGTCGATGATCTCGATCTGGGAGGCGTGCGACCGCTACGGGCTCGTCGTGAACTGGCTGCCCGAATGGGCCAGGGTCCGGAGCCTGCCCCAGCACAGCCCCGTGCACCTGTTCACCGTCGACCGGCACCTGGTCGAGACGGCCCGCCACGCGGCGAAGCTGTCCCGCGACGTCGACCGCCCGGACCTGCTGGTGCTCTGCGGGCTGCTGCACGACGTCGGCAAGGGCCTGCCCGGCGACCACAGCATCGTCGGCGCGCCGATCGCCGCCGACATCGCCGCCCGGCTCGGCCTGCCGGACGCCGACGTCGAACGGGTCGAGAAGGTCGTCCGGCTGCACCTGCTGCTGCCGGACACCGCGACCCGCCGCGACCTGAGCGACCCGCAGACCATCGCCACCGTCGCCGATGCCGTCGGCGACGCCTCCACCCTCGCCGTGCTGCACGCGCTCACCCGCGCCGACGCCGCCGCGACCGGACCCGGCGCCTGGTCGGACTGGAAGGGCCGGCTCATCGGCGAGCTCGTCCGGCACGTCGAGCGGGCCCTGGACACCGGCGTGGTCGCGCCGCCGCCGTCGCCCGCCGCGGCGCTGCCGGAGCCGGACCGGCTGCCGGCCGTCCTCATCGGGACCGACGCCGTGTCGGTGACCGCGCAGGACCGGCGCGGGCTGCTGGCCGCGGTCGCCGGGTGCCTGTCGCTGCACCGCCTCGACGTGGTCACCGCCGACACGGTCAGCTCCGGCGGGCTGGCCAGGATGGTCTGCGCGGTGCAGCCGCGGTACGGCGGCGACCTCGACCGCGAGGCGATCGCCAGCGACCTGCGGCGCGCCGTGCTGGGCGAGCTGCCGGTCGCCGAGCGGCTCGCCGCCCGGGAGCGATCCGCCAGGCAGCGCAACACGGTGCCGCCGCGGGTCGTGTGGCAGCCGTCGAGCGCCGCGACCGCGGCCACCGTCCTGGAGCTGCGCGCCTCCGACACACCGGGCCTGCTCTTCCGGGTGGCGCGGGCGCTGGAGGACGTGGGCGCCGACGTGCGTTCCGCCCGGATCTCCACCCTCGGCGGCGAGGTCGTCGACGCCTTCTACCTGGCCGGTGAGCTGTCCGGCGACGACCGCGCCCGGGTCGAGGACGCCGTGCTGCGGGCGGCGACGCCCGCCTAGACGATCGGGCGTCGGTTACCCTTTGCAGCAGCGCCTACCTCGAGGACGGATTCGTCGTGTTTGACACCCTGAGTGACCGGCTCTCCGGCATCTTCTCGAAGCTGAAGAGCAAGGGCAGGCTCACCGACGCCGACGTCGACGCCACCGCGCGGGAGATCCGCCTCGCGCTGCTCGAGGCCGACGTCGCGCTGCCGGTGGTGAAGGACTTCATCGCCCGGCTCAAGGAGCGCGCCCGCGGCGCCGAGGTCTCCAAGGCCCTCAACCCGGCCCAGCAGGTCATCAAGATCGTGCACGAGGAGCTGGTCGCGACGCTCGGCGGCGAGGCCCGCCGGCTGCAGTTCGCCAAGACCGCGCCGACCGTGATCATGCTCGCCGGCCTCCAGGGCTCCGGCAAGACGACCCTGGCCGGCAAGCTCGCCCGCTGGCTCAAGGCGCAGGGGCACCAGCCGCTGCTCGTCGCCTGTGACCTGCAGCGTCCCAATGCCGTCAACCAGCTGCAGGTCCTCGGCGGCCGGGCCGGCGTCGAGGTCTACGCGCCGGAGCCCGGCAACGGCGTCGGCGACCCGGTCGGCGTCGCCCGCGCGTCGATCGAGCACGCCCGGCGCCAGATGCGCGACATCGTGATCGTCGACACCGCCGGCCGCCTCGGCATCGACGCCGAGATGATGCAGCAGGCCGCCGACATCCGCGACGCCGTCGACCCCGACGAGGTCATCTTCGTCATCGACGCGATGGTCGGTCAGGACGCCGTCACCACCGCGACCGCGTTCCGCGACGGCGTCGGCATCACCGGCGTGGTGCTGTCCAAGCTCGACGGCGACGCCCGCGGTGGTGCCGCGCTGTCGGTCCGGCACGTCACCGGCCAGCCGATCATGTTCGCCTCCACCGGTGAGAAGCTCGAGGACTTCGACGTCTTCCACCCGGACCGGATGGCCTCGCGCATCCTCGGCATGGGCGACGTGCTCACCCTCATCGAGCAGGCCGAGCTGGCGTTCGAGGACGACCAGAAGGAGCGGATGGCCGCCAAGCTCATGGGCGGCGAGACGTTCACCCTCGAGGACTTCCTCGAGCAGCTGCAGGCCGTGCGGCGGATGGGCCCGATCGCCAACGTGCTGGCGATGATGCCCGGCATGGGGCAGATGAAGGACCAGATCGCCGAGATCGACGACAAGCACTTCGACAAGGTCACCGCGATCATCCGCTCGATGACCCCGGGCGAGCGCACCAACCCCAAGATCCTCAACGCGTCCCGCCGGGTCCGCATCGCCAACGGCTCCGGGGTCACCGTGACCGACGTCAACCAGCTGCTCAACCGCTTCGCCGACGCGCAGAAGATGATGAAGCAGATGGGCGGCATGATGGGCATGCCCGGCATGCGCCGCAAGGCCACCAAGTCGCCGAAGAACAAGCGCAAGGGTGGCAAGGGCGGTGGCGGCGGCCGTCAGCCCCGGCTCGGCGGCGGCATGCCGCAGCTGCCCGCGGGCTTCGACCCGGCCTCGATGGACCCCAACGCGGCGGGCCTGCCGGCCGGCTTCAAGCTGCCGAAGCTCGACTTCTCGAAGCTGCAGAAGCGTGACGGACAGTCCTGAGGCCCTGCACGTCCGGGGCGTCCTGCTCCCGGACGACACGCAGACCGACATCTGGCTGGTCGGCGACCGGGTGACGCTGTCGCCCGTGGCGGGCGCCGTGACCGTCGCCGACGGCGGGTTCGTCCTGCCCGGGCTGGTCGACGCGCACTGCCACCTGGGCATCGCGTCCGGCGGGGTGCCGTCGGACGGGGTCGGGGCGGCCCGTGCCCTCGCCGTCGTCGACCGGGACGCGGGCGTGCTGGCGATCCGTGACGCCGGTTCCCCCATCCAGTACGCGAGCCTCGACGACGATCCGGAGGTGCCGCGGCTGGCCCGGGCGGGCCGGCACGTCGCGCCGCCCAAGCGCTACCTGCGCGACATCGGGGTCGAGGTCGGCGCCGGGTCCCTGGCCGAGGAGGTCACCCGGCAGGCCGGGCTCGGCAACGGCTGGGTGAAGCTGGTCGGCGACTGGATCGACCGGGGCGTCGGCGACCTCGCACCGGCCTGGGACGTCGACGCGATGGCCGGCGCGATCGCCGCCGCGCACGCCGCGGGCGCCCGCGTGGCGGTCCACACGTTCGCCGAGGAGTCCGTGGCGGCGCTGGTCCGCGCCGGGGTCGACTCCGTCGAGCACGGCACCGGGCTGTCGCTCGACGACATCGACGAGATGGCCCGCCGCCGCACCGCCATGGTCCCCACAATGATCAACATCGCGACGTTCGGCGGGATCGCCGCCGCCGCGGAGGCCAAGTTCCCGGGCTACGCGCGGCACATGCTCGCGCTGCGCGACCGCTTCCCGTCGGTGGTGCGGGCCGCGCACGAGGCCGGCGTGCCGATCTACGTCGGCAGCGACGCGGGCGGCGGCATCGCGCACGGGCTCGCGGCGCAGGAGATGCTGCTGCTGCACCGCGAGGCCGGCATGCCGGCGCTGGACGTGCTGCGGGCCGGCTCCTGGGGCGCCCGCGAGTGGCTCGGCTTCCCCGGGCTCGTCGAGGGCGGCCTCGCCGACCTGGTGGTCTACGACGGCGACCCGCGCGCGGACCTGACCGAGCTGCTGCGGCCGCGCCGGATCATCCTCAAGGGCCGGGTCTGCCGGTGAGCGCAGGGTGACGCTGCGCCCCGGCCAGGTGGTCCTGCACCGGCACTTCGCCCGTGACACGCTCGTCTGGGCGCCCCTCGCAAGGGTCGTCGCCGACGACGAGCTCGGCCTCCGCCTGTGGATGGCGACCGGCAGCCCGCTCATCCGCGAGGTCACCACCGACGGCCGGGGACCCCGCGACATGCCGTTCGCGGAATGGATCCGCGAGCCGAAGAAGATCATCCAGGATGTGTACCGGGGCCCCAGCACCCTGAAGTTCAACCCGCGCGGCGCCGCGTACTCGGTGTGGTGGCTGTTCGACCCGGCCGGCCGCTTCCGGGCCTGGTACGTCAACCTGGAGGAGCCGTCGGTCACCTGGGACGACGGAACCGTCGCCGGCGTCGACCTGACCGACCAGGACCTGGACATCTGGGTCTGGCCGGACCGGCGCTGGGACTGGAAGGACGAGGACGAGCTCAACGAGCGCCTCGCCTTCCCCGAGCACTACTGGGTCGGCGACCCCGAAGCGGTGTGGGAGCAGGGACGGCGGGTCGTGCCGGCGATCGAGGCCGGCACGTGGCCGTTCGACGGCACCTGGACCGGCTTCCGGCCGCCGGCGGACTGGAGCGTCCCGCCGCCCGTCACCGAGGGCTGGGACCGACCGAGGGAGCGTCGTTGAGCGTCAGGTTCACGCCCGGGCAGGTCGTCGTGCACCGCAACGTCCGGCTCGGCCGGATCGGCTGGGTCAGGCCGGCCCGGGTCGTCTCCGACGACGAGCGCGGGCTGCTGCTGTGGATCGAGCGCGGCACGCCGGTGGTCAACGAGGTGTCCGGCGACGGCTTCGGGATGCGGACCATGCCGTTCGCGGAGTTCGTCACCCGGGGCACCGCGCTGAAGCACGGCACCTGGGACGGTCCGGGCGTGCTCAAGCTGCACCGGCCCGGTGACCCGTCGCACTCGGTCTGGTGGTTCCACGACGAGCTCGGGCGCTTCAAGAACTGGTACGTCAACCTGGAGCTCCCGGCGGTGCGCTGGAGCGACGAGGGCGGCGCGGCCGGCGTCGACGTCACCGACTGGGACCTCGACATCGTGGTGGCACCGGACCGGACCTGGCAGTGGAAGGACGAGGAGGAGTTCCTGGAGCGCCTCGCCCTGCCGGAGCACTACTGGGTGACCGACGAGGCGTTCGTCCGCGCCGAGGGTGAGCGGGTCGTGAAGGAGATCGAGGCCGGCGACTTCCCGTTCGACGGCACCTGGACCGACTTCACCCCGCCCGCGGACTGGACGATCCCCGCGCTGCCGGCGGGACAGGACCGCGGTTTTTGCGGACCGTAGCGGGTCTGGCACAATGGACGGCTGGTATCAGGTTTCGCGTCGAGCCCTCTAACCCGGCGTCGGGTCCTTTCCATCAGAGCAGCCGAAGGCGCCAATCCCCACGGTGTCCGGACGTTCGCTCGGCTTCCACACAGATCCAGGAGCGAGCAACCAAGTGGCCGTCAAGATCCGGCTCCTGCGGATGGGCAAGATCCGCAACCCGCAGTACCGCATCGTCATCGCCGACTCGCGCACCAAGCGTGACGGTCGGGCGATCGAGTTCGTCGGGCTCTACCACCCGAAGGAGGAGCCCTCGCGCATCGAGGTCAACTCCGAGCGCGTCCAGCACTGGCTGTCGGTCGGCGCCCAGCCGAGCGAGGCCGTGCAGGCGATCCTCTCCAAGACCGGTGACTGGCAGAAGTTCAAGGGTCTGCCCGCGCCGGCCGAGCCGCTGAAGGTCAAGGCCGCCGCGCCCGACCGCCGCGCCACCTACGAGGCCGAGGCGCAGGTCGCCGCCGGTCTCGCCGAGGCGCCGAAGGCGAAGAAGACCGAGCCCAAGAAGAAGACCGAGGCCGAGGCTCCGGCCGAGGCCCCGGCCGCGCAGGCTGAGGAGCAGACCGGTGCCGGCGCCGGCACGGAGGCCTGACGTGTTGCGCCCCGCACTGGAGCACCTGGTCAAGGGCATCGTCGACAATCCCGACGATGTCCGCGTCCGCATGGTCGACTCCCGTCGCGGCCAGCGCCTCGAGGTCCGGGTCAACCCGGAGGACCTCGGCACGGTGATCGGTCGCGGTGGTCGCACCGCGAAGGCGCTGCGCCAGGTGATCACGTCGATCGGTGGTCGCGGCGTCCGCGTCGAGATCGTCGACGCGTACTGATCCATGCTCCTCGTCGTCGGTCAGATATTTCGTGCGCACGGCGTCCACGGCGAGCTCGTGGTCGACATCCGCACCGATGATCCGGCAGATCGTTTCGCCGTCGGGTCGGTCCTCGTGACCGACTCGACGGCGGTCCGGCATCTGCAGCAGGTCCCGGCCGGTGCCTGGCGCCCGCCGGCCAGCGTCACCGTCGAGTCGGTCCGCCCCCACCAGGGCAAGCTGCTCATCGTGTTCGACGGCATCTACGACCGCAACCTCGCCGAGGCCATGCGCGGCGTCCTGCTCTGCGTCGACAGTGCCGACATCCCGGCGCCGACCGACCCCGACGAGTTCCGCGACCACGACCTCGTCGGGCTCGCGATCATCCAGGCGGGGGAGAAGATCGGCGAGCTGGTGCGCATCGAGCACGCGCCCGCGCACGACCTCCTCCAGGTCCGCCTCACCGACGGGCGCACCGGTTTCGTGCCGTTCGTGCGGGAGATCGTCCCCGAGGTCGACGTGCCCGGCGGGCGGATCGTCATCACCCCGCCGGAAGGCCTCTTCGACCTATGAAGGTCGACGTCGTCACGATCTTCCCGGACTATCTCGCCCCGCTGGACCTGTCACTCATCGGCAAGGCGCGCGGCACGGGGACCCTGTCGCTGGAGGTCCACGACCTGCGGCAGTGGACGCATGACGTGCACCGCACCGTCGACGACACCCCGTATGGCGGCGGGCCCGGCATGGTCATGCGGCCGGAGCCGTGGGGGCTCTGTTTCGACGCGCTGTCCGGTGGCGACACCCACCTGATCGTGCCCTCGCCCGCGGGGGCGCCGTTCACCCAGTCGATGGCGCGGTCGCTCGCAGGCGATTCGCACCTCTTGTTTGCGTGTGGCCGGTACGAAGGCATCGACCAGCGGGTGATCGAGCACGCGGCGACCCGGATGCGGGTGAGCGAGGTCTCCCTCGGCGACTACGTGCTCTTCGGTGGCGAGGTGGCCGTGCTGGTCATCCTGGAGGCGGTCACCCGGCTGCTGCCCGGCGTGCTCGGCAACGCCGACTCCCTCGTCGAGGAGTCGCACGCCGCGGGTGTGCTGGAAGCCCCGATGTACACGAAGCCGCCCAGCTGGCGCGGGCTCGACGTGCCGGACGTGCTGCGCTCCGGCGATCACGGGAAGATCGCCCGCTGGCGGCGGGACGAGGGGCTGCGGCGCACCGCCGAGCGCCGTCCCGACCTCCTCCAGGGGGCCGGATTTCAGGTTCCGGGTGTCGATGTGGCAAAGTAGTGGGGTTGCTGCGGGCTGATGCCTGCGCACCTCACGATCATCTTTAACGTTCGCGCGCCACTGATTCGGGCGTGCCTTGAGTGACGAGGAACAGCCGCGATGAACACGCTGGACGCGCTCGACGCAATGTCGCAGCGGACCGATATCCCGAGCTTCCGCGCCGGTGACACCATCAAGGTGCACGCACGGGTCGTCGAGGGCAACCGGTCCCGGGTCCAGGTCTTCCAGGGCGTCGTGATCCGTCGCCAGGGTGACGGCCTGCGCGAGACCTTCTCGGTCCGGAAGGTGAGCTTCGGCGTCGGCGTCGAGCGCACCTACCCGGTCAACAGCCCCGCCGTCGACCGCATCGAGGTCGTGACCCGCGGTGACGTGCGCCGGGCCAAGCTCTACTACCTCCGCGACCTCCGGGGCAAGAAGGCCAAGATCAAGGAGAAGCGCGAGACCAAGGTCAGCTGAGCTGCGCCTTTGATCGACTTCCTTCGAGGAGGGCCCGTGGACGGGTCCTCCTCGAAGTCGTTCACGTGAAAACTCGCTTTCCGGTCAACCGGTGCTGGGCTCCCCAAAGTGGTCTTGTGCCTCTAGGCTGACGCCGATGGCAAGCGACTACGGCCGCGATGGTTACGACGATCGCGGCGATGACATACACCCACGCCGCCGCCCCCTCGATCAGGAGGGCGGGGAGCGTGGGCAGCCTGGTTTCGGCGGCAACACCTACCCGGGCCACGACTACTGGGGCCAGGCCCCGGCGGACGGCTGGGGCGAGGCCCGTGGCGGCGGCGCCCGTGCGGCGCACCGCGGCGACGACGACCAGCGCGGCGACTGGAACCGGGGCAGCAGGTCCTGGGAGGACCCGTACGCCGAACGCGGCCGTGGCCGGTGGGACCGCGACGAGCCGCCGGTCGTGCGGGACCGCGCGTTCGACGACCGCGGCTACGACGACCGCGGCTATGACGCACGCGGCTACGACGACCGTGGCTACGACGACCGTGGCTATGACGCGCGGGGGTATGACGCGCGCGGCTACAACAACCGTGGGTATGACGACCGGGGTTACGACGACCGCGGGTACGACGAGCAGGGCTACGACGACCGCGGTCATGACGAGCGCGGCTACGACGCCCGTGGCGCCCGCTCCGGTGAGCGGAGCCAGGGCTCCGGTCAGGCTTCCGGCCGGGGGTACGACCGCGGCCGTGGCGCGTCGGCGCGATATGACGACGACAGCGCCGCCTCGTGGAGCAGCAAGGTCCGCCGCAAGCGCAAGAACATGCCGCTGTGGCAGGAGCTGCCGCTGCTGCTGATCGTCGCGTTCTGCCTCGCGGTGCTCATCCGCACCTTCCTGGTGCAGGCGTTCTTCATCCCGTCCGGCTCGATGGAGAACACCCTCCTCGTCGGCGACCGGGTCCTGGTCAACAAGGTGCTGTACGACATCCGGGAGCCCCAGCGCGGCGAGGTCGTCGTGTTCGAGGGCCCGGCCAACTGGGCGCCGGAGAACCAGGTCGACAAGGACGCCGGCTTCTTCGCCGAGCTCGGCCGCACCGTCGGCGACCTCGTCGGCTTCAGCCAGCCCGGCGAGAAGGACTTCATCAAGCGGGTCATCGGCCTGCCCGGCGACACCGTCTCCTGCTGCGACGTGCAGGGCCGCGTCTTCGTCAACGGCTACCCGCTGGACGAGTCGGCGTATGTCTACGAGGACTCGCCCCTGGACGCCACGCCCAACCCGAAGCAGTGCACCGCCCGCCGGTTCGGCCCGATCAAGGTCGAGCCGGGACAGATGTTCGTGATGGGCGACCACCGCGGCGTCTCGCAGGACTCCCGCTGCCAGGGGCAGGTGCCGATCGAGAACGTCATCGGGCGGGCCTTCGTCATCCTGTGGCCCAGTGACCGCTGGGGATGGCTGCCGGTGCCCGACACATTCAAGAACGTCCCCAGAAGTGCGTCCGGGCCAATGGGTCCTCCAGGGGCACCCCGCGTGACAAAAGCGCCGGAATTACCATTGGTGCCCGATATGGTGCTTGCCCCACTCGCGGTTTCTCTCACGGTTTCGACCCGTTCGGCGCGTCAGGAGCGGTTGAGGCGCCGCCAATCGTGACGAGCACGTACCCTTCAGGGCGTGATTGACGAGCAGACCAAGCGCCCCAACACGTTTTGGCGCGAGTTGCCAGTGCTTCTGGGCGTGGCGATCATCGTCGCCGTCGTGGTGCGGGCCTTCGTCCTGCAGACGTTCTACATCCCGTCCGAGTCGATGGAGAACACCCTCCTCATCCGCGACCGCGTGCTCGTCAACAAGCTCGTCTACGACTTCCGCTCCCCGCACCGCGGCGAGGTCATCGTCTTCGAGGCGCCCGCCTCCTGGCGCAACGACCCGTCGGAGGAGGACTTCATCAAGCGGGTCATCGCGACCGGCGGGGACCACGTCGTCTGCTGCGACGACAAGCAGCGCATCACGGTGAACGGCAAGGCCCTGGAGGAGACCTACATCTACGCCGACGAGAACGGGCTGCAGGACCTCCCCAGCGAGGAGCAGTTCGACGTCACCGTCCCGGCGGGGCGGCTGTGGGTGATGGGCGACCACCGGTCGAGGTCGGGTGACTCGCGCTACAACTTCGTCCGGTACAAGGACCCCGTCCAGGCGACGATCCCCGAGGACAACGTGGTGGGCCGGGCCTTCGTGGTGTTCTGGCCGTTCTCGAGAGCGAAATGGCTCAGTGTGCCGGAGACCTTCGACAAGGTGCCGGCGCCGACCGCGAAGTGAAACGTCGTAGTCTCGTCGTATGACGCACGACGGGGGACACATCGACCGCCGGGCCGCGCGGGTGCTCCTGCTCGACCCCGACGGCCGCGTGCTCATGTTGCACGGGTGGGACCCCGCGCGCCCGTCGCACCACTACTGGTTCACCGTCGGCGGCGGCGTGGAGCCGGGCGAGACGCTGCTGGAGGCGGCGGTCCGCGAGGCGTTCGAGGAGACAGGGCTGCTGTTCTCCCCGGCCGACCTGGTCGGCCCGGTGCGCACCGACACGGTGACGTTCCCCTTCGACGGGCAGTGGTTCTCCCAGGAGCAGTCGTTCTTCCTGGTCCGGACCCCCGGCGCCGCTGTCGATCTCTCCCGGCTCAACGAGGTCGAGCGGGGCTGCATCGACGAGGCGCGCTGGTGGTCCCCCTCGTCGCTGGAGTCGTCCGGCGAGCTCTTCTACCCGCCGGACCTGCCTGCCCTGCTGCGGTCACTGCAGGAGGTGGCGTGATGCTGGCGCCGCCGCGCACCGTCGTGCACCGTGCCGCCGGGCTGTGGGCCCTGGAGCGGGCGCTGCAGCGGCGCGGCTTCGAGCGGGTCGGCGGCGCCGACGAGGCCGGCCGGGGCGCCTGCGCCGGGCCGCTCGTGGTCGCCGCGGTCATCCTCCCGCAGGGCCGCCGCGGCGAGATCGACGAGCTCAACGACTCGAAGCTGCTCACGGCCACCGCCCGCGAGCGTATCTACGACGAGGTCGTCGCCCGGGCGCTCGCCTGGTCGGCGGTGATCATCCCGCCGGGTGACATCGACCGCCGCGGCCTGCACGTCATGAACCTCGCCGGCATGCGCCGCGCCTTCGCCGGCCTGGCCGAGCGCCCCGACTACGCCCTCACCGACGGCTTCCGGGTCGACGGCCTCGACGCACCCGGCCTCGCAGTGTGGAAGGGCGACCAGGTCGCCGCCTGCGTGGCCGCGGCGAGCGTGGTGGCGAAGGTCACCCGCGACCGGATCATGCGCCGGCTGCACGAGACGCACCCCGAATACGGCTTCGACGAGCACAAAGGGTATTGCACGCCGGTGCACCAGGCGGCGCTCGTGACGCACGGGCCGTGCGCCGAGCACCGTTTCTCCTACGCGAACGTGGCGGCGGTGGGGCAGCGGAGGCAAAGGCGCGGTAACGTCGGCGTGGCGTCCGGCGTGGCCGCGAAGGTGCCGGCGCAAGTGGGCGACAATGTGGCTATGGAAGGCGGACCGCGATGAGCGCCGAAGATCTCGAGAAGTACGAAACCGAGATGGAGCTCCAGCTCTACCGGGAGTATCGCGACATCGTCCGCCAGTTCTCATACGTGGTGGAGACCGAGCGCCGGTTCTACCTGGCCAACCAGGTCGACCTGCACGTGCGCAACTCCGACGGCGAGGTCTACTTCGAGGTCGAGATGCACGACGCCTGGGTGTGGGACATGTATCGCCCTGCCCGCTTCGTGAAGAACGTCCGGGTGATGACCTTCAAGGACGTCAACGTCGAGGAGCTCGAGAAGCCCGACATCTCGCTGCCCGACAACGGCTTCGGCAGCTGACCTGCGGCGGGCTGCCCCGGCGCCGTCCTACCGGCGCCGGGTCGGCCGTGTCGCCCTCGTGAAGAGATAAGCCCCGCCGGCGATCACGATCAGGCCCAGGATCAGGTAGAACGCCAGGCCGAAGACGAGCTTCACCACCCACCAGGCGAGCATCCCGAGCAGGATGATCCCGATGGTGGCCAGCGCGACCCGCACACCGTTCATCTGCCGATCTTCGCACACTCGTCCACATCGCCGTCGTTGTCCACAGCTGCGGCGACGGCCGGTTGCCGCTGGTGGCGGCGCTGACGAGACTTCGCCGCATGCCGATGCGGTTGTTCGCGCTCGTCCTGGTGGCGCTCTCGTTCTCCATCCCCGCTGTCATCTCCGCCGTCACCCACGCCGTGCCCGCCCGCGCGGCGCCGGGGCCGGCCGGGTCCTTCCGGTGGCCGCTCGGGCCGCCGGTGTCGGTGGCGCGCCCGTTCGAGCCGCCGCCCGATCCGTTCAAGGCCGGCCATCGCGGCGCGGACCTGCTCGGCCCGGTGGGCGCCGAGGTGCGCAGCGCCGGCGCCGGGGTGGTCGCGTTCGCCGGGATGGTCGCCGGGCGGCCGGTGGTGAGCGTGACGCATCCGGGTGGGCTGCGCACGACCTACGAGCCCGTCGACCCGTCCGTGCGGGCCGGCACCGTGGTCGCGGCGGGCACGCCGCTCGGCGCCCTGCGGCCGGGCCACGCGGGCTGCCCCGGCGCCGCCTGCCTGCACTGGGGGCTGCGCTCCGGCGACGTGTATCTCGACCCGCTGAGCCTGCTGCGCCGCGGCCGGGTGCGGCTCCTGCCGCTATGACCGCCGCAGGAGCTCGGGCAGACTCTCCACGAGGCGCTGGAAGTCCTCCTCGCGGTTGTACACCTGCGCCGACAGCCGCAGGTATCCCCGGCCGCGCCACGAGGCCAGCCCGACCTCGGTGGCGAGCTCGTCGGAGATCCTCCGCCGCAGCGCGGTCGCCGCCGCCTGGTCGGCGCCCGCGCCCTGCGGCAGCGGCACGACGGTCATCGGCAGGCCCGTCCCGGGTGGGACGGTCACGTCCAGGGCCTCGGCGAGCAGGGCCTGCCCGTGCTCGGCGAGCGCCGCGTTGTGCCGCCGGACCGCGTCGACGCCGAGCGACCGCAGGACGAACAGGCCCGTGGGCGCGGCGAGCCAGGGCGTGTAGTCGTGCGCACCGAGCCACTCCAGGCTGTCGGGGAAGCCCGCCTCCTCGCTCCACGACACCACCAGCGACCGCATCCGCTCCCGCCAGCGCGGCGCCACGGACAGCAGGGCGGTGCCGCGGGGCGCGTAGGCCCACTTGTGGAGGTTGCCGACCCAGAAGTCCGCGCCGAACCCGGCCACCGGGTCCGGCAGCACCCCCGGCGCGTGCGCCGCGTCGACGAGGACCGCGACCCGCTCACCGGCGCGGCCGCGGATCGCCTCGACGATCCTGCGGACCGGCAGGACCCGCGCCGTCGCCGCCGTGATGTGGTCGACGATCACGAGCCGGGTCCTGCCCGTCACCGCGTCCAGCACCGCCGCGACCACGGCGTCGTCATCGTCGGCGAGCGGCACGCGGGCCACCCGGCGGCTCGCGCCGGTCCTGCGGCAGAGCACGTCGACGGCGAGGTCGACGGCGCCGTAGCCGTGATCGGTCGTGACGACCTCGTCGCCGCCGCCGAGGTCGAGCCCGGCGAGGACGGTGGACGTGCCGGTCGTCGCGTTGTCGACGAGCGCCGTCAGGTCGGGGTCGGCCCCGACGAACGTGGCGAGGTGCCGGCGCACGTGCGCGACGCGTGCCTCGAGCCCCACGCTGAAGAACCGCGGCGGGTTGGCCTCCACCTCGTCCCGCAGCCGCTGCTGCGCCCGCTGCACCGGGATCGGCACCAGGCCGAAGGACCCGTGGTTGAGCTGCGCGACCGCTGCGTCGTTGGAGAACAGCAGCCGCGCACCGGGAATCGGCTCCGGAGCGGACACATCCACGATCTTAATGTCCTGTCCCGCCCGGTCGTGCCGTCTTGCCCGGGTCAGGCGCGAGGGTGGGCCTGTTCGTACGCGGACCGCAGCCGCTCGATCGAGACGTGTGTGTAGATCTGGGTGCTGGACAGCGAGGCGTGCCCCAGCAGCTCCTGGACCGAGCGCAGGTCGGCGCCGCCTTCGAGGAGGTGGGTCGCGGCGGAGTGGCGCAGGTCGTGCGGCGAGGTGTGCGGCAGGCCGGTCGCCCTGGCGTGGCCGTCGACGAGGCGCCTGGCGGCGCCGGGCTGCAGCCGTCCGCCCCGCGCGCCGAGGATCAGCGCCGCGCCGCTCGCGGGACCGGCGAGGGCCGGCCGGCCGTGCCGCAGCCAGTCGGTGAGCGCCTGCTCGGCGGGCAGCCCGTAGGGCACGGCGCGTTCCTTGTCGCCCTTGCCGATGACCCGCACGACGCGGCGCATCCGGTCCACGTCGGCGACGTCGAGGCCGCACAGCTCGCTGACGCGGATGCCGGTGGCGTACAGCAGCTCCAGCACCAGCCGGTCACGCAGCCCGACGGCGTCGTCGCGGCCCGCGGGCGCCGTCACGAGCGTCTCCGCCTGGTCGGCGCGCAGGACCGTCGGCAGGTCCCGGTGCGCCTTCGGGCTGGCGAGGCGCTGCCCCGGATCGGTGGCGAGCAGTCCCTCGCGGTGCGCCCAGGAGGTGAACGTCCTCGCCGCCGCCGCGTGCCTGGCCAGGCTGGTGCGGGCGTCCCCGGCCGACCGGCGGCGGGCGAGCCAGCCGCGCAGCACGGCGAGCGTCAGGTCACCCGGGGCGGTCACGCCGGCGCGCGCGGCGTGGCCGAGCAGCGAGACGACGTCGCCGACATACGCCCGGACGGTGTGCTCGGAGCGGTTGCGCTCCGCGGCGAGGTGACGGGCGAAGGCGTCGACCGCCTCGCGCATCGCGTCCGGCAGCCCCTCGTGGGTGCCCGCGGTGCCGCCCGCCTTCGGCGGCGTCATTTGCGGCGCAGCTGGTCTTCGAGGAATCGCTCGATCAGGCCGCGGACCACCGCCGCCATCGTGAAGCCGTGCTCGGCGCACCAGGCGCGCAGCTCTGCGTGCCGCTCCGTGGGCAGCCGGAACGTCACCAGCTGGCTCTCCTCGCCGGCCGGCAGCGCCCCGCCGAGCGCGCTGGTCAGCGCTCCGGCGCGCAGGTCAACCGCGGCCGCGAGCAGGTTGCCGCCGGCCGGGGCGGGCGTGCCGCGGTCGAGGAGCCAGGCGGTGATCTCCTGGCGGGTGGTCGGCGGGAGCGTCTCGAGCAGCTCCACGAGCTTGTCGGCAGGAGCGGTCATGTCCTACACGATAGCGCCCGCTATCTCCCGCATCTCGACAACCTGCACGCCCTGGATCTCTTCGAGCAGTCCGGGCAGGGACCGGTCGATCACCGGGCCGGGCACGCTGACGGTGAACTCGTCGGTCGCGACCGACCCGTCGCGGCTGAGCACCCGCATCTGCTGGATGTCCACGCCGAGGCGGCCCAGCAGTGTGGTCACCTGACCGAGGGAGCCGGGACGGTCGGGCAGCTGCACGACGACGTGACGGAGCGACATGGGCCAGCCTGCCGGGGCGGCGTTTCCGCACAGTTACGACGCCACGTCGCTGCGCTTTCACCACTTCGTTGACGTCGTCCATAGAATCGTTGACGATGTCAACTATGACTATCGCGGCGGTACGCGAGTTCAACCGCTACTACACGAACCTCATCGGGGTGCTGCGGGCCGGGCTGCACGACACGGCCTACTCGCTGGCCGAGGTGCGGGTGCTCTACGAGCTCGCCGTCGGCAGCGCGCACGACACGGCCGAGCTGCGCCGGCTGCTCGACATCGACGCCGGGTACCTGAGCAGGATCCTGGGGCGGCTGGAGGCCGACGGGCTCGTCGCCCGGTCCCGCTCCGACGCCGACGCCCGGCGCCGGCGGATCGAGCTGACGACGGCCGGCCGGGAGGCGTTCGCGGCACTGGACGCCCGCTCCGACGAGCAGATCGCGGGCCTGCTCGCCGCCGTCGGCGAGGTCGACCGGCGGCGCCTGGTCGGTGCGATGGACACGATCCGGTCGGTGTTCGAGGGCGTCCTGCCGCCCCGCGCCGTCGTGCTGCGGTCGCTGCTGCCCGGCGACCTCGGCTGGGTCGTGCAGCGCCACGGCGCGCTCTACGCCGCGGAGTACGGGCTGGACGCCACCTTCGAGGCGATGGTCGCCCGGATCGCCGCCGACTACGCGGCCTCGCACGACCCGCGGACCGAGACGGGGTGGATCGCCGAGGTCGACGGCACCCCCGTCGGCTCGATCTTCTGCGTACGGGCCGCGGACGGCGTGGCGAAGCTCAGGCTGCTGTTCGTCGAGCCGGCGGCGCGGGGGATGGGCGTCGGCAACGCGCTGGTGGAGGAGTGCGTGCGGTTCGCCCGCCGGGCCGGGTACCGGGAGATGGTGCTGTACACCCAGGGCGTGCTGGTCGCCGCCCGGCGCATCTACCAGCGGGCCGGGTTCGTGCTCGAGAGCGCCACCCCGGCGTCGGTGTACGGCGTCGACGTCGTCGAGGAGCAGTGGCGGCTGTCCCTCTGACCGTTTCCGGGCCGCGTTTTTCGGTTCCGGGTCGCGTTTCGGTTCCGGGCCGCGTTTTTCGGTTCCGGGTCGCGTTTTCCACATGCGGGCCGTTGTCCACAGATTCGCCGCTCGCGCCGGGCCTCGTTCCGCGAACAGCGGCAGGCTTCCCGGCATGACGAACATCAACCAGATCGTGGGCCGCTATGGCGAGCGCCTGGCCGGCCGGCACCTCATCGCGCGCGGCCTGGTCCTGCTCGACCGCAACTGGCGCTGCCCGTCCGGCGAGCTCGACATGGTCGCCCGCGACGGGTCGGCCGTCGTGTTCGTGGAGGTGAAGACCCGCCGCGGCGGGAGATACGGGACCCCGGCGGAGGCGGTCGGCGCCGACAAGGCCCGGCGGCTGCGCCGGCTCGCCGCCCGGTGGCTGGCCGAGCACGACACCGGCGAGCGGCGGGAGATCCGCTTCGACGTGGTGAGCGTCCTGCTCGGCGGCGGCACCGTGGGCGTGGAGCACCTGCGCGGGGCGTTCTGATGGGCTACGCGAAGATCCGCTCGGTCGCCCTGCAGGGCGTCGTCGGACAGGTGATCGTCGTGGAGGCCGACGTCGCCCCCGGCCTGCCGAGCCTCGTCGTGTCGGGGCTGCCCGACGCCGCGCTCACCGAGGCCCGCGACCGCATCCGGGCCGCCGTGCACAACTCCGGGGCGAGCTGGCCGCAGCAGCGCATCACCGTCAACCTGCTGCCCGCCCACGTGCGCAAGCACGGTTCCGGGTTCGACACGGCCATGGCCCTCGCGGTCCTCGCCGCCGGCGCCAACCTGCCGACCGGCCGCCTCGTCGACGCCGTCGTCCTCGGCGAGCTCGGCCTGGACGGCACCCTCCGGCCGGTCCGCGGCGTGCTGCCCGCCGTGCTCGCGGCCAGCCGGGCAGGCGCCGGTCTCGTCGTCGTCCCGCCCGGCAACGTCGAGGAGGCCCGGCTGGTCCCCGACGTGCTCGTCCGTGCCGCCGACTGCCTCGGCCGCATCATCGGCTTCGTCCACGGCACCGAGTCGCTGCTCGACCCGCCGCAGCCACCACCGGCGCAGCGACCGCCGGCCGACCTCGCCGACGTCCTCGGCCAGGAGCGCGGCCGCCGGGCCGTGGAGCTGGCCGCCGCGGGCAGGCACCACCTGGCCATGTTCGGCCCGCCCGGCGCCGGCAAGACGCTGCTCGCGACCCGGCTGCCCGGCATCCTGCCCGAGCTCACCCAGGAGGAGTCCCTGGAGGTGACGGCGCTGCACTCGGTCGCCGGCGAGCTGCCGGCGGACGGCGGCCTGATCCGCCGGGCGCCGCTGCAGGCGCCGCACCACACCGCCTCGATCGCGGCGCTCGTCGGCGGCGGCTCGGGCATCGCCAAGCCCGGCGCGATCAGCCTCGCCCATCACGGGGTGCTGTTCCTCGACGAGTGCGCCGAGTTCCAGGCCAGCGCCCTCAACGCGCTGCGCGAGCCCCTGGAGCACGGCGAGGTGCGGCTGCGCCGGGTCCACGGCGAGACGGTCTATCCCGCCAGGACCCAGCTCGTCCTCGCCGCCAACCCGTGCCCCTGCGCGAAGCCGGGCGGCGACGCCATGTGCCAGTGCCCGCCGGGGGTGCGTGTCCGGTATCGGTCCCGGCTGTCCGGGCCGTTGCTGGACCGGGTCGACCTGCAGGTCGACGTCGTCGCCGTCCGGGCGGCGGCACTCTTCGGCACCGAGCCGGCGGAGTCGTCGGCGACCGTCGCCGTGCGGGTCGCGCGGGCGCGCCAGGCCGCGGCGGCCAGGTGGGCGCCGCACGCCCGGTCCAACGGGGAGGTCCCGTCAGCGGTCCTGCGCTCCCGGCGCTTCCGGCTGCCGCGCACGGTGCTGCAGCCGCTCGCCACCGCCATGGACCGCGGCCAGCTGTCCGCCCGGGGCCTGGACCGCACGACCCGGGTCGCCTGGACCGTCGCGGACCTCGACGGCCGCGAGCCCCCCGACATCGGCGACGTCTGCGAAGCACTCGAGATGCGATCAAGGAGAGGGCGATGAGCGGCATCGACCAGGCGACGGACGGCCCCGACCGGGCGGCGCGGCTGGCGCTGGCCCATCTGGTCGAGCCCGGCAGCCGGGAGCTCGGCCTGCTGGTGCGGGACGTCGGTGCGCCGGAGGCGCTGGTCCTGGCGCTGCACGGGGTCGGCGTCACCGAGGCGCTCGCGGGCGCCGTCCGGACCCGGCTGAACGCCGCCGGGATCGGGCCGGGCACCGGCTCCGCCGACGCGTGGGGCGAGCGGGTCGCGCGGACCCTGGCGGACACGATGACGGAGCGGGCCGGTCAGCTGGGCGCGCGGATCGTCACGGCCGCCGACGACGAGTGGCCCCGGGCCGTCGACGACCTCACCCGCGTCAGCCGCGACGGCGCCGACGCCCTGCGCCGCGACACCGACCCGCCGCTGTGCCTGTGGGTGCGCGGCCCGGTCCGGCTGGGGGAGGCCCTGGAGCGGTCCGTGTCCGTCGTCGGCGCGCGGGCGATGACGGGCTATGGGCAGTTCGTCGCGTCGGAGCTCGCGTTCGGGCTGGCGGAGCGCGGCTGGGCGGTGGTGTCCGGCGGCGCGCTCGGCGTCGACGTCACCGCGCACCGGGGCGCGCTCGGCGCCGGCGGGGTGACCTGCGCGGTGCTCGCCTGCGGCATCGACCAGGTGTATCCGGTGTCCAACTCGGCCGTGTTCGAGCGGATCGCCGACGAGGGCATCCTGCTGACCGAGTGGCCGCCGGGCACCCGCCCGCACAAGACCAGGTTCCTGACCCGCAACCGCGTCATCGCGGCCGCGACCCGCGGCACCGTCATGGTCGAGGCGGGCTCCCGCAGCGGCGCCCGCAACACGCTCGGCTACGCACGACGGCTGGAGCGCTCGGCGATGGTGGTGCCCGGCCCGATCACCTCGGCGATGTCCGTCGGCTGCCACGTCGAGCTGCGCACCCCCGGCACCGTCCTGGTCACCCGCGTCGACGAGATCGTGGAGGAGGTCGGCCGCCTCGGCGAGCTCGCCGACCCGATCCACGGCGAGGAACGCCCCGAGGACGTGCTCGACGCCGTCCAGGCCCGCGTCCTCGACGCCGTCGCCCCGCGGACGGTCCGCTCGGCCGAGGAGATCGCGGCGCTCGCGGGCGTGGCCGGCCGCGACGCCAGGCGCAGCCTGCCCGTCCTGGAGCAGCACGGCTTCATCACGCGCGCCGCCGGCGGCGGCTACCGCCTCGCCCCGAAGCCCCGCTCATGACAGCCGCCGCCCGTCTCACGGTCGCGGAGGGCACACCCGCTGTGTTCGCAGTCGCGAGGGCCACGGTCGCGGAGGTTCATGGGCGGGCCGGTGAGGGCGCTCATGAACAGGGCGGGTCGGGGTGCGTCCGCCGGAGGTGGCCCGGGTCGGATTCCTTCGTCGGGGGTGAGGGGCGGCCGGGGTCAGAGGCGGCCGAGGCGGGTGATCGCCTCCTCGATGACCTCGTCGCGCTTGCAGAAGGCGAAGCGCACGATGTGCCGGCCGGCGGACGCGTCGTCGTAGAAGACCTGGGTGGGGACGGCGACGACGCCGCAGCGTTCTGGCAGGGCGAGGCAGAAGTCGACGCCGTCGGTGCCGCCGAGGGGTCTGATGTCGGCGGTGACGAAGTAGGTGCCCTCCGAGCGCAGGACGGCGAAGCCGGCGGCGGTGAGGCCTTCGCAGAGCCGGTCACGCTTGGCCTGCAGGCCGTCGCGGAACTGTTCGTAGTAGGACGGCGGGGAGTTCAGGGCGACCGCCACCGCGGGCTGGAGCGGGCCGGCGTTGACGAAGGTGAGGAACTGCTTGACGCGCAGCGCCGCGGAGACCAGGTCGCGTGGGCCGCAGATCCAGCCGATCTTCCAGCCGGTGCAGGAGAAGGTCTTGCCGGCCGAGGAGATCTGCAGCGTCCGGGCGCGCATGCCGGGCAGCGACGCGATCGGCACGTGCGGCGCGTCGGCGTCGGTGAAGACCAGGTGCTCGTAGACCTCGTCGGTGACGGCGACCGCGTCGAACTCCTCGCAGAGCGCGGCGATCTGCGCCAGCTCGTCCGGGGTGAAGACCTTGCCGGTCGGGTTGTGGGGGGAGTTGAGCAGGACGAGCCGGGTCCGGGGGCCGAAGGCCGCGCGCAGCTCGGCCGGGTCGAAGGCGTAGCCGCCGTCGTGCGCGCGCAGGGTCACCGGGCGGCGGACCGCGCCGGCGAGGGCGATCGAGGCGGCGTAGGAGTCGTAGTACGGCTCGAAGCAGACGACCTCGTCCCCGGCCTCGCACAGGGCGAGGATGCTGGCGGCGATCGCCTCGGTCGCGCCGGCCGTGACGATGATCTCGCCGTCGGGGTCGTAGTCCAGGCCCCAGAAGGCCTTCTGGTGCGCGGAGACGGCGGCGCGCAGCTCGGGGACGCCGGGGCCCGGCGGGTACTGGTTGCGGCCCGAGTGGATCGCCGCCGCGGCCGCGTCGAGCATGGCGGCGGGGCCGTCGGTGTCGGGGAAGCCCTGGCCGAGGTTGACCGCACCGGTGCGTACGGCCAGTGCCGACATCTCCGCGAAGATGGTCGTGCCGAAGGGGCGCATCCGGGCGACGAGTTGATCACGCGTGGCGTCAGTCACCCGTCGAGTATGCGACGCCGGTCACCGCCGAGTTCCCCGAGGACCTTCTCCCAGGCCGTTCATCCGGTTCCCGCCGTGGTCCGTGCCCGGCGCCTTCCTGGAGATCTCCGGGTTCGCGGAGTGGCGGGGATCATCCGGAGGGCCTACCGTGACGGACCGTGGATGGACGCCGGAACTTCTCCCCGGACCCGGATGCGGAACCCCGCTGGTATCCGGACGACCGTGGATACGACGAGCGTGGCCGTGACGACCGCCGGGACGACCGCCTCGATGACCGCCGGGACGACAGGTCGCGCGACGAGCGCGGATACGGGGACGACCGCGGTTACACGCCGACGCGGTATGCCGACGACCGTGAGTACGACGACGGCTACCGGGTCCCCGAGCCGCGCGGCGCGTCCCGCGGCTACGGCGACCCGTTGGCGTACGGCGACAGCCCGAGCGGGCAGTTCAGCGCGCCGCTCCCGCCCGCCCCGGAGGTTCCCGACCAGGCCGCCGAGTCGGTCTCGCGGTCGCGGCGGTCCGAGGCGATCGACCGCAGCGCCCTGCAGCGGCCGGTGTCCGGTGGTGCCCCGGGCGCGCCTGCGGGCGCTCTCCCGCCGCCGGTGACGGTGCCGACGGTGCCGTCCGGGCCGCCGGGGGGTTTCGGCCAGCCGGCCCCGTCGTCGGGGGCGCCGGGCGGCTTCGGCCAGCAGAACTCGTTCGCCGCGCCGACCACGCTGACCGCCGCGGTGCCGCCGCCGGCGCAGGCCGCGGGCGCTGAGCCGGGCGGTGCGGTGTACCGGTCGAAGCGTCCGGGACTGGCCGTGGCGCTGGTGGTGCTCACGGTCATCTTCGAGGTGCCGGTGCTGCGGCTGTTCCTGACCGCGATGACCGCAGACAAGATCGAGGCGTCGGGCACCCTCGCGAGCATCTTCATGATCCTGGGACTGCCGATGTTCGCCCTGGGCCTGTACGGCCTGATCGGCGGCGCCGCGGCCTCCGCCCCGGGCGTGCGGGCCTGGTCGCGGACCCCGCTGGCGTACCTGCCGGTGGCGGTGCTGCTGTTCATCGCGGCCGCCCTGTCCACCTGAGCGACCGCTCTGTCGTTCTGAGTGGACGCCTGAGCGGACGCCTGAGCGGACGCTTGACCAGAAAGCCTGACTGAAGCCTGACCAGAAGCTCCACCTGAACCATCGGCGACCCGTCGGCCACCGGCCGGCGGGTCGTCCGCGATCCGCGTAGACCCTGCCGGCAGGCGTGCGACAGGTGGGCTTGCCGCGGCAGGTGGGGGCGGATTCGTGGGTCGGCGGCGACTGCGCGTACACTTCCGGACGGCGACCGTGCACGCACGGTCGACCTCGCGCGCCCTCCCGCAGCCCGCCGCTTTTCTCGCCGGGCGAGAGATTCAGGGCGGCGGCCGCCCTGGTCCCGATCCGCAGCCTCGTGCTGACCTCGGGTGAGACGGCCGACGACCGGGCGCCAGGACGGCGGACCGACCGGACCGCCGTGAAACCAGGATCGAAAGGATCCCGCGAACATGGCTGTGACCATGCGCCAGCTGCTGGAAAGCGGCGTGCACTTCGGGCACCAGACCCGCCGTTGGAACCCGAAGATGAAGCGCTTCATCTTCACGGAGCGCAACGGTATCTACATCATCGACCTGCGCCAGACGCTGGACTACATCGACAAGGCCTACGACTACATCCGCAACACCGTCGCCGAGGGCGGCTCGGTGCTGTTCGTGGGCACGAAGAAGCAGGCGCAGGAGGCGATCGCCGAGCAGGCGACGCGTGTCGGTCAGCCGTATGTCAACCACCGCTGGCTGGGTGGCATGCTGACCAACTTCCAGACCGTCTACAAGCGGCTGCAGCGGATGAAGGAGCTCGAGTCCCTCGACCTCACCGGCACCGCGCAGGGCTACACCAAGAAGGAGACCCTGCAGCTGTCGCGCGAGCAGACCAAGCTGAGCCGCACGCTCGGTGGTCTGCGCGACATGCAGAAGCTCCCGTCGGCGATCTGGGTCATCGACACCAAGAAGGAGCACATCGCGGTTGACGAGGCCCGCAAGCTGGGTATCCCGGTCATCGCCGTGCTCGACACCAACTGCGACCCCGACGAGGTCGACTTCCCGATCCCGGGCAACGACGACGCCATCCGCTCCGCCGCCCTGCTGACCCGCGTGGTCGCGGACGCGGTCGCGGACGGGCTCATCGCCCGGTCGGGCCGCGCCACCCGTGCCGACCAGAAGCCCGAGCCGGGCGTCGTGGCCGGCGACGAGCCGCTCGCCGAGTGGGAGCGTGAGCTGCTCGAGGGTGCCAAGCCCGACGACGCCGCTCCCGCCGCCGAACCCACCCAGGCCTGACAGCGAGCCGTCAAGGCGAACTCAAGCGAGAGAGAGTCATGTCCAACTTCACCGCCGCGGACGTCAAGCGACTCCGCGATCTGACCGGCTCCGGCATGATGGACTGCAAGAAGGCGCTCGAGGAGGCCGAGGGCGACTTCGACAAGGCCGTCGAGCTGCTGCGCATCAAGGGCGCGAAGGACGTCGGCAAGCGTGCCGGGCGCACCACCGCCAACGGCCTCGTCGCGCACGTCGGCTCGGGTCTCGTCGAGATCAACTGTGAGACCGACTTCGTCGCCAAGAACGAGGCGTTCGTCGAGCTGGGCCAGAAGCTGGCCAAGCACGTCGACGAGACCAAGCCGGCCGACGTCGAGGCGCTGCTGGGCTCCAAGCTCGGCGACAGCACGGTGGCCGAGCTGATCCAGACCGAGTCGGCCCGCATCGGCGAGAAGCTCGTCATCAACCGCATCGCGGTGCTGGGTTCGCCGGTGGCGATCTACATGCACCGCAAGAGCCCGGACCTGCCCCCGCAGGTCGGCGTGGCCGTCGAGTTCACCGGCAAGGACGACGAGGCCGCCGTGGCCGACGCCCGTGGTGTCGCGATGCAGATCGCGGCCATGCGGCCGAAGTACCTGACCCGCGACGCCGTCCCGGCGGACGTCGTGGAGTCGGAGCGGCGCATCGCCGAGCAGACCGCTCGCGAGGAGGGCAAGCCGGAAGGCGCCCTGCCGAAGATCATCGAGGGCCGGGTCAACGGCTTCTTCAAGGACTTCGTCCTCATCGAGCAGCCGTCGGTCAGCGACAACAAGAAGACCGTGAAGCAGGTGCTGGCAGAAGCCGGCATCGAGGTGACGAGGTTCGTCCACTTCGAGGTCGGCCAGGCCTGATAGCAGGGCACGGAGGGGGTCACGGAATCCACACTGGATGCCGGGACCCCCTAGTCATATCCGAAAGAGCCGGAGAGGTAGCCCATATGACGCACACCGCTGTGGAAGCGGCAAGGCAGGCACTGACGCCGGCCCCGATCGGGGTGCGGCGCGTCGTGCTGAAGCTCTCCGGTGAGGTGTTCGGCGGTGGCGCGGTCGGCGTCGACCCGAACGTGGTGCGGCACATGGCCCGCCAGATCGCGACCGTGGTCCGGCGCGGCGTCCAGGTGGCCGTCGTCGTCGGTGGCGGCAACTTCTTCCGCGGCGCGGAGCTGTCCCGGGCCGGCATGGACCGGTCCCGCGCGGACTACATGGGGATGCTCGGCACCGTCATGAACTGCCTCGCCCTGCAGGACTTCCTGGAGAAGGAAGGCATCGACACGCGGGTGCAGAGCGCGATCAGCATGGCCCAGGTCGCGGAGCCGTACATCCCGCGCCGCGCCATCCGGCACCTGGAGAAGGGCCGAGTCGTCATCTTCGGCGCCGGCGCCGGCATGCCGTACTTCTCGACCGACACCGTCGCCGTGCAGCGGGCGCTGGAGATCCACGCCCACACGGTCCTGATGAGCAAGAACGGGGTCGACGGTGTGTACACGGCCGACCCGCGCACCGACCCGACGGCACGCAAGCTCGACAGCCTGACGTTCGCCGAGGCCCTGCTCCAGGGGCTTCGGGTGGTCGACCAGACCGCATTCAGCCTCTGCCAGGAAAACGCGCTGCCGATGCTCGTGTTCGGCGCCGAGGGGGAGGACAGCGTGGCTCGCGCGCTGAGTGGTGAGAGGATCGGCACGCTCATCACCGCCGAGCACGTCCCGGATCGAGGAGGAAAGTCCACGTGATCGAAGAAGCTCTCTTCGAGGCCGAAGAGAAGATGGAGCGCGCGGTCGAGCACGCCAAGGAGGAGTTCGCGGTCATCCGGACCGGCCGAGCCACCCCGGCGATGTTCGGCAAGGTGATGGTCGACTACTACGGCACGCCCACCCCGCTGCCGCAGATGTCGTCGATCGCCGTCCCGGAGCCGCGTATGGCGATCATCAAGCCGTACGACGCCAGCGTGATCGGCGCGATGGAGAGGGCGATCCGCGACTCGGACCTGGGGGTCAACCCCAACAACGAGGGCACCCAGATCCGGATCAACCTGCCGCAGATGACCGAGGAACGCCGTCGCGAGATGATCAAGGTGGCGCGGCACAAGGCCGAGGAAGCCAAGATCGCCGTGCGCAACGTTCGCCGTAAGGCGAAAGAGGAGATCGACCGCATCGTCAAGGACGGCGAGGCGGGCGAGGACGACGGGCGCCGCGGCGAGAAGGAGCTCGACGACCTGACCGCCCGGTTCGTCGCCCAGATCGACGAGCTGCTCAAGCACAAGGAATCAGAGCTCCTCGAGGTCTGATGACGCCCCCCGGTAACCCTTCGACCAGGGCGCGGCACGCTGATGCCGCGCCCGAGGCGTCTATGCCAGAGCAAGAAGCACCCGCGCAACCCGAGCAGAAGCCCAAGCGCCGCGCCGGGCGCAACCTGCCGGCCGCCATCGGCGTCGGCGTGGCGCTCGGCGGTGCGGTCATCGGCTCGCTCTTCGTGTGGATCCCGGCGTTCCTCGTCCTGGTCGTGGCGGCCGTCATGGTCGGCATCTGGGAGATGGTCCGGGCCGTCAGCGTGAACAAGGCCCGCCCGCCGCTGGTACCGCTGCTGATCGGCGGGCCGTGCATGGTGGCGCTCGCGTGGTTCGGCGGCGCCGACATGCTGCCCGTCGGCCTGCTCGGGACGCTGCTGGCCGTGTTCGTGTGGCGGTTCTTCGACGGCGCCCGCGACTACCAGCGCGACGTCACCGCGGGCGCCCTGATCGCGGTCTACGTGCCGTTCCTGGGAGCGTTCGCCGCCCTGCTCGCGCACCCCGGGCAGACGGTGTCCGACGGCGCGGTACGGGTCCTGGTGACGATCGTCGCCGTCGTCCTGTCCGATACGGGCGGTTATGCGACGGGTGTCTTCCTCGGCAAGCACCCGATGGCGCCGTCCGTGAGCCCGGCGAAGTCGTGGGAGGGCTTCGCGGGGTCGGTCGTGTGGACCGGTGCCGGCAGCGCCGTGGCGATCCCGCTGCTGCTGTCCGGCGCCACCTGGTGGCACGGCGTCGTCTTCGGCGTCGCGGTCTCGGCCGCGTCGGTGCTCGGCGACCTGGGCGAGTCGTTGATCAAGCGCGATCTGGGCGTCAAGGACATGAGCAACCTGCTGCCCGGGCACGGCGGGCTGATGGACCGGCTCGACTCGATCCTGCTCGCCCTGCCGACCGCATACGCCGTCCTCGCGTTCCTGGTGCCCCCGTCCTAGTGCCCTTGGCCAGCGGTACTGAAGATCACGCGACTCGGCATGGGACACTTGAAGACGTCATGACACAGCTCCCCGTTTTGAACCTCGCATCCACGGCGACCGGCACGACCAGTGACGGCCGCCGTGCGACCATGCCACCTCGGCACCTGGCCGACCTCGATCTCGCCGGGCGCCGTGCCGCCGTCGCCGAGCTCGGGGAGCAGGCGTTCCGCGCGGGACAGGTCTCCGCGCACTACTTCGGCCGCCTGGTCCGCGACCCGGCCGACATGACGGATCTTCCGGCCCGCAGCAGGGACACCATCGCCGGGGCGCTCCTGCCCCGCCTGCTGCAGCCCGTACACGAGAAGGCCACCGACGACGGGGCGACCCGCAAGACCTTGTGGCGGCTTCACGACGGCTCCCTCGTCGAGAGCGTCCTCATGGGGTATCCAGACCGCGTGACGGTGTGCGTGTCGAGCCAGGCGGGCTGCGGGATGGCGTGCCCCTTCTGCGCCACCGGCCAGGCCGGCCTGACCCGCAACCTGTCCACCGCGGAGATCGTCGACCAGGTCGTCTGGTTCGCCGGGATGGCCGCGCGCGGGGTGCTGCCCGGCAGCCCCGACCGGCTGTCGCGGGTCGTGTTCATGGGCATGGGCGAGCCCCTGGCCAACTACAACCGGGTGATCGCCGCGGTCCGCCGGCTCACCGACCCCGCCCCCGAGGGGCTCGGGCTCTCCCAGCGGCACATCACGGTGTCCACCGTCGGGCTGGTCCCGGCGATGCGGCGGTTGACGTCCGAGGGGCTGTCGGTGACGCTTGCGCTGTCGCTGCACGCACCCGATGATGATCTGCGCGACACGCTCGTGCCGGTCAACCAACGCTGGAAGGTCGCCGAAGTGCTTGATGCCGCGTGGGAGTATGCGGCTCGCACTGGTCGGCGGGTGTCCATTGAATACGCAATGATCCGGGATGTGAACGACCACCCGTGGCGGGCGGATCTGCTCGGTCGGCTCTTGTCCGGCCGTCTCGCGCATGTCAATCTCATCCCGCTCAATCCGACACCCGGCAGTAAGTGGGACGCTAGTCCCAAGCCGGTGGAGCGAGAGTTCGTCCGACGCCTCCGGGCCGCCGGTGTCGCGACCACGGTGCGTGACACCCGTGGCCGCGAGATCGACGGGGCCTGCGGGCAGCTTGCCGCCTCAAACGGTGGCAAGGTGGGAGAGCGTGAAACAGGCTTGCTAGCACGGCGAGCGAACGAGGAGACACAGTGAGTCAGGGTCAGCGGTTCCGGCGCCGTGCGCTGCGGCGGGGATACAAGGTCGACGAGGTCGACTCGTTCCTCGACCGGGTCGAGGCCACCCTCTCCGGTGACCCTATGGGTGCGCCGGTGAGCGCACAGGAGGTCCACGACGTGGTCTTCCGGGTGCGCTTCGGCGGCTATGACGAGTGGCAGGTCGACCTGCACCTCGACCGGGTCGAGCGGCAGCTGGCCGAGCTGGAGGAGCGCGGCGGCGGCGGCTTCGGCCGGGCCCTCGACTCCCGCAGCGGCGAGCTGCGCATGGCGCCCGAGCGGATGCAGCCCGAGCGCATGCCCCCGCCGCCGATGGAGCGCATGCAGCCGGAGCGCATGGGCCCCCCGCCGATCGAGCGGATGCCCGAGCGCATGCAGCAGCCCGACCGGATGGGCCCGCCGCCCATGGAGCGGATGCAGCCCGAGCGCATGGCGCCCCCGCCGATGGCTCCGCCGCCGCTGCCGCCGCGGCCCACCCCCGCGCCGGCCGGCCCGCCGCCGCGCGACCAGAACTACGGCCGCTACGACGAGCCCACCTACGGTGGCGCGTTCGACGACGACCGGGGCTACGAGGCGCCGCGCCAGCCGCGCGCCGACATGACCGCCGAGATCCGCATGGACCGCGATCGTCCCGAGCCGACGACCTACGGTGGCGGCCCCGACCGCGACCCGTACGGTGGCGGTGCCGACCGTGACCCCTACGGCGACCCGTATGGTGGCCCGCCCCAGGCGGCGCCCGTGCAGCACCAGTCGACCGAGGTGGCCCGCATCGACCAGCTGCGCCGCACGTTCCAGCTGCGCCGCTTCGGCAGTGGCTACGACCGCGCGCAGGTCGACCGGCTGTTCGAGGGCGTCATGGCGTCGCTGTCCGGCCGTGGTGGCCCGCTCACCGACGGCGACCTCGACCCGTCGCACTTCAACCTGGTGCCCGGCGGCTACTTCGAGGCCGAGGTCGACGCCGCGCTCAAAGAGGTCCGCGACCTGGTGATGCGCCGCCGCTGACGGCGAGACGTGAAAAGGCGCACCGGCTCTCCGGTGCGCCTTTTTCGTATGTCCCCGTCCGGGCCGGGTCCCCGGCCTCTACCGGAGGCCGTTGCGGCGCAGCACCCAGTCCCCGACCAGCGCCAGCACCAGCACACCGGCGCAGACGATCAACCAGATGTCCTCGACCCGGCCCTGGTGGTTGCCCACCAGCATGCCCAGGATGAGCAGGACGGTGACGGCAGCACCGAAACGGGCCGCCCGCGGGTGTCCCGGCTTGAGCTGGTCGGGTGAGGTCACGGGCTCGTGCTCGGCCACGGCGCGTCCTTTCGCTGCAGGTGTGCTTCGCTGCAAAGTCTGGCATGCGGCACCCCGACCGACGGTTGCGGGTCGGTCGGGTAGCGTCGGGACCGCAGTTCCGTTCGCGGTTTGAGGAGGAAAACGGTGCGGATCACCGGGACCGGGCACGCCAGCCTGCGCATCGACACCGAGGCCGGCAGCATCCTGTGCGACCCGTGGGTCAACCCGGCGTATTTCGCGTCGTGGTTCCCGTTTCCCGACAACTCCCTGCTCGACTGGGAGGCCCTCGGCGACTGTGACTACCTCTACGTCTCCCACCTGCACCGGGACCACTTCGACGCGGACCACCTGCGGCGCTTCGTGTCGAAGAAGGCGACCGTGCTGCTGCCGGAGTTCCCCACGTCGGAGATGCGCGACGAGCTCGAGGCGCTGGGCTTCACCCGGTTCCTCGAGACGAAGAGCGACCACGTCCACGAGCTCGACGGCGGCCTGAAGATCATGATCCAGGCGCTCACCTCGCCGACCGACGGGCCGATCGGTGACTCCTCGCTGTGGGTCGAATACGACGGCGTGCGCATCCTCAACCAGAACGACGCCCGCCCGACGGACCTCACCACCTACGCCGAGCTCGGGCACGTCCACGCGCACCTGCTGCAGTTCTCCGGCGCCATCTGGTATCCGATGGTCTACGACCTCCCGCAGGCGGCCAAGACGGCGTTCGGCAAGCAGAAGCGCGACCGGCAGTTCGACCGCACCTTCCGGTACATCGACGACCTCAAGGCATCGCACGTGGTGCCGATCGCGGGCCCGCCGTGCTTCCTCGACGACGACCTGTGGCAGTTCAACGACATCTTCGGCGACGAGGGCAACATCTTCCCCGACCAGTGGGTGTTCCAGCAGGAGTACGCCAAGCACGGCGGCACCAACTCCACGGTCCTGCTGCCCGGGTCGGTGATGACCGTCACCACCACCTCGGTCACGACCGAGCACCCCGTCCCGGTCGAGGAGTTCTTCGCGCACAAGCGGGAGCACCTCGAGGAGATGCGGGAGCGGAAGCGGCCGATCATCGAGGCGGCGAAGGCCTCCTGGCGGCATCCCGAGGTGGATGTGCTGAAGGAGATGAAGCGCCGCATCGAGCCGCTGCTGGACGAGTCCGTGTATCTCGCGAAGGGCGTCGGCGGCCCGGTCCGCTTCGACCTCGTGGGGTATGACGGCGTCTCCGTCGAGTCGATCGTGGTGGACTTCCCGGGCAAGCAGGTCCGCGAGTACGCCGACGAGAAGGTGCGCTACCGGTTCCGCACCGAGCGCGCCCTCATCGAGCACCTCCTCTTCATCGAGGAGGTCGACTGGGTCAACTCGCTGTTCCTGTCCTGCCGCTTCACCGCCACCCGCATCGGCCAGTACAACGAGTTCGTCTACTCGTTCTTCAAATGCCTGTCGGAGGAGCGGCTGCAGTACGCGGAGGGCTGGTTCGCCGAGCAGAAGCCCGACGCCGAGGACATCAAGCTGGGCGACTGGATCGTGCAGCGGCGCTGCCCGCACCTCAAGGCCGACCTGACCCGCTTCGGCATCGTCGACGGCAAGACCCTCACCTGCCAGCTGCACGGCTGGAAGTTCGACCTGCCCAGCGGCCGCTGCCTGACGAGCGTGGGGCACGAGCTGCGCTCCCGGCCGGCCGGTTCGCAGGACGTGTCGTAGGTCGGCGGTAGCCTCGGTGCTGGAGAAGGTTCGGAAGCTGCTGGCCAAGGCCGAGGATCCCGCGTGCACCCGCGAGGAGGCCGAGGCGCTCACCGCCAAGGCGGCGGAGCTGATCGGCAAATACGGCATCGACCAGGCCCTGCTCGACGCCGCCGACGGTCAGCGCCCGCAGACCGTCGGCAACCGGCTGGTCGAGCTGCACCCGCCGTATCTGCGTGAGAAGGCCCACCTCCTGCACGTCGTCGCCTCGTCGCTGCGGTGCCGCTCGGTCCGCCTGCAGCACCGCACCCGCGACGGCCTGCGCATCTCCATGCACCTGTTCGGCTTCGAGTCCGACGTCGCCGGCGTCGAGCTGCTCTTCGCCTCGCTGCTCGTCCAGGCGGCCCGCGGTGTTCTCGTCGAGCCCGTGCCGCCGGGCGAGCAGGTCGCGGCCTGGCGCCGGTCCTGGCTGATCGGCTTCGGCACGGCGGTCGCCCACCGGTTCGCCGAGGCCGACGAGCGCAACCGCGCCGCCACCCCCGACCAGCCGGGGATGGCGCTCGTCCTGGCGGACCGGGGGCGGGCGGTGGATGTGGCGGTGGACCAGCAGTATCCGGACCTGCGCACGGCCCGGCCCCGGCGGCTGAGCGGGGGCGGCTTCGAGGCGGGCAACGCCGCCGGCCGGCGCGCCGACCTGGGCAACCCACGCGTCCCGACCGGCGCGAGGCAGTCTCTGCCCGGCTGACCCCTGCCGTCCCCGCCGACCCGCGCGCCGGTCTGAGCGGTCCGCTTGTCGTTCAGCGGGCGGGGTGGTTGAGCTGGTCGTGGGCGAAGGCCTGCGGGTCGGTGTCCGGGTCGAGGTCGAGCTGCTCGTCGACGGGGACCCACTGGTCCTCCACGACGGGTTCGGGGACGCCGACGCGCAGGGCCTCCAGCTGGGCGCCGAAGGCGATCCCGAGGAACAGGGCGATCCCCGTCAGGTTCGCCCACAGCAGCAGGGCCATGATGCCGGTGAGCGCGCCGTAGGTGGCGCCGAAGGCGTCGCTGCTGCTGACGTAGAAGGCGAGGAGGGCGCTGATCAGCCACCAGAGGGCGGTCGACAGCGCGGCGCCGAAGAGGAGCCAGGAGAAGGCCGGCTGCCGGCGGCGCGGGGCGAACCGGAAGATCGCGGCGACGGCCGTGACGACGAGGACGACGCTGACCGGCCAGCGGACGAGCTGCCAGACGGTGTCGACGGGGCCGCCCCAGGAGTAGTGGGAGCGCACGGAGCGGCCGAGGTCGCCGCCGGCGACGAGCATGAGGAAGCCGGCCAGGGCGGGGATGCCGGCGCCGACGGCGAGCAGCACGGCCCGGCCGTACTTGACGTGCGCGGGCCGGTCCCGTTCGACGCCGTAGATGCGGTTGGCGCCGCGTTCGATCTGGGCCATCGCGGTGGTGAGGGCGAGCATCCCGGTGAGCAGACCGGCGCCGAGCGCGAACTCGCCGATGTCCTCGGTGCGTTCGGAGTCGACGAGCAGGTCCTGGACGAGCCCGTCGCTGGCGCCGGGGGTGAGGGCCAGGACGGTGTCGGCGACGACCTGCCCGCCCTCGGCCACGCCGAGCTTGCTGATCAGACCCGTGAGCGCGATGAGGAACGGCACGATCGCCAGGCACAGCTGCAGCGCCAGGGCGCGCGAGTGGCTGAAGCCGTCGCCGTACCGGAAGCGCAGGAACGCATCGCGCAGCAGGCACCATCCGCCGTGCCGCCGCAGCGAGTGCCAGGCGTCGTCGGCGGAGAGGTCGTCGCGGGCCATGAGGCGCGTCTCGGGGACCTGCCGGGTACTGCTCACAGCCGTTGATTTCCCGGCACGCCGGAACCGAAAACCCCGTCGCGGTGGTGGCCGGGGGTTGCCTACCATCGAAGCGCACGGTGATGAGGTGGTCGCCCCGGCGCCTGACGAGCGCACGACGGGGTGGCCGCCGAGCCGTTTGCGTCGAGGTCACGGCGTGCCGTGACGAAGGTGTGGTGGCACCGCGACCGGCCCCATCGCCCACACCTCCGGGGAGCGGAGTCTCTCGGGAGGTGTCATGCAACGCGTGCTGTCCAGCCAGGTGCCGCGGTACGTCGGCGAGACGGTGACCGTCGCCGGCTGGGTCCATCGACGGCGGGTCCTCGCCAACGTGACGTTCGTGATCATTCGGGACCGTGCAGGGTTGCTGCAGGTCGTGACCACCGAGCGGGAGGCGCCGGCGGAGGAGCAGGTCGTGTCGGTGACCGGCCGGGTCGTGCGGCACGGCGAGGTGGTGGAGCTCGCCGAGCCGGTGTTCACGGTGCTCGCGGAGGCGGAGCCGCCGCCCGTGGAGCTGTTCCGGCCCACGGTGAAGGCGTCGCTGCCGGCGCTGCTGGACCACGCCGCCGTCACGCTGCGGCACCCGGCGAGACGCAGCGTGTTCGCGGCGTCGGCGGCGGCCGTCAGGGCGTTCCGGACGGCGCTCGACGCGCAGGGGTTCACCGAGGTGTTCACGCCGAAGATCGTCGGCTCCGCGACGGAGAGCGGCGCCAACGTGTTCGAGCTCGACTACTTCGGCGAGAAGGCGTATCTGGCGCAGTCGCCGCAGTTCTACAAGCAGACGATGGTCGGCGTGTTCGAGCGGGTGTACGAGGTCGGCCCCGTCTTCCGGGCGGAGCCGCACGACACGTCGCGTCACCTGGCGACGTACACCTCCCTCGACGCCGAACTCGGGTTCATCGAGGACCACCGGGACGTCATGGCGGTCCTGACGGAGGTGATCCGGGCGATGGCCGCCGCCGTGCGGGACCACGGCTGGGCGGTGGACCTGCCCGCGGAGATCCCGGTGCTGCACTTCCGCGACGCCCTGCGGATGGTGGGGGCGCCCGAGGACGAACCCGACCTCGCCCCGGAGCACGAGCGGGCGCTGGGGGAGTGGGCCGCGCGGACGCACGGGTCCGACTTCGTGTTCGTCGAGGGGTACCCGATGCGCAAGCGTCCCTTCTACACGCACCCGCAGCCGGACGACTCGCGCTGGTCGAACTCCTTCGACCTGTTGTTCCGCGGTGTCGAGCTGGTGACCGGCGGTCAGCGCCTGCACAGGTACGCGGACTACCTGGCGGCGGTGCCCGACCCGGAGCCGCTGGCGACCTACCTGGAGGCGTTCCGGCACGGCATGCCGCCGCACGGTGGGTTCGCGATCGGACTGGAGCGTTTCATGGCCCGCGTGACCGGTGCCGCGAACGTCCGCGAAGCGGTGCTCTTCCCCCGTGACCTGCACCGCCTGGCGCCGTAATTCGATTGCACGGGTGCAAATGATGATCTATAATTGGTACATGCGTACTAACGGGGATGGCGTCTGGGATTCACCACGATGACGGTCGGTCGGGGGGGGGGGGGGGGGGGGGGGGGGGGGGGGGGGGGGACCCCCCCCCCCACCCCCTCCCCCTCCCCCTCCCCCCCCCCCACCAACGTCGCCCCCCCCCCCCCCCCCCCCCCCCCCCCCCCCCCCCCCCCCCCCCCCCCCCCCCCCCCCCCCCGCGACATCGGCCACTCCCCACCCGTGCGCGCCTGAGACAATGGACGGGTGACCCTCCGAGAGATCGTCCTGCTCGGCTCGACCGGGTCGATCGGCACCCAAGCGATCGACATCGTCCGGCGCAATCCCGACAAGTTCCGCGTGGTCGCCATCGGCGCCGGCGGCGGCAATGTGCGACTGCTCGCCGAGCAGGCGCTGGAGCTCGGCGTCGACGCGGTCGGCGTCGCGAAGGCCACCGCCGCGCAGGACCTGCAGCTCGCGTTCTACACCGAGGCCGCCCGCCGCGGCTGGGCCACCGGCGACTTCCGGCTGCCGAAGATCCTCGCCGGGCCCGACGCGATGACCGAGCTGGCGCAGTGGCCCTGCGACACGGTCCTCAACGGGGTCGTCGGCTCGCTCGGCCTGGCCCCGACGCTCGCCGCCCTCCGCGCCGGCCGCGTCCTCGCCCTGGCCAACAAGGAATCCCTGGTCGCGGGAGGTCCGCTGGTGCGGGCCGTCGCGAAGCCGGGCCAGATCGTCCCCGTCGACTCCGAGCACTCCGCCCTCGCCCAGGGGCTGCGGGGCGGCACCGCCAAGGAGGTCCGGCGGCTGGTCCTGACCGCGTCCGGCGGCGCCTTCCGGGGCCGCACCCGCGAGCAGCTCGTCGGCGTCACCCCGAAGGAGGCGCTCGCGCACCCGACGTGGGACATGGGCCCGGTCGTGACGATCAACAGCGCCACGCTCGTCAACAAGGGCCTCGAGGTGATCGAGACGCACGAGCTGTTCGGGGTGGCGTATCGCGACATCCACGTCATGGTGCACCCGCAGTCGGTGATCCACTCGCTGGTCGAGTTCCACGACGGCTCGACCCTCGCCCAGTGCAGCCCGCCGGACATGCGCCTGCCGATCGCGCTCGCCCTCGGCTGGCCCGACCGGATCGCCGACGCCGCGCCCGGGGTCGACTGGACCACGGCGCACACCTGGGAGCTGCGCCCGCTCGACGAGGAGGCGTTCCCGGCCGTCGCCCTCGCCAAGGCCGCGGGGGAGGCGGGCCGGTGCCGGCCCGCGATCTACAACGCCGCCAACGAGGAGTGTGTGGCCGCGTTCACAGCGGGTGACCTTCCTTTCCTCGGCATCGTCGAGACGTTGGAGCGAACCCTTACGGACGCACCGGACTTTGCCGAACCAGGTACCGTCGATGACGTGCTCGCCGCCGAATCCTGGGCGCGGGCCTATGCGCGCGAGCGGATCGCGGGCGGGAAAGGGGCCTGATGGCGTTCACGGTGGGGATCATCCTCTTCGCGGTGGGGATCCTGTTCGCGGTGTGTCTGCACGAAGCGGGACACATGCTGACCGCCAAATGGTTCGGCATGCGGGTGACCAAGTATTTCGCCGGGTTCGGGCCGACGATCTGGTCGTTCAAGCGCGGCGAGACCGAGTATGGCATCAAGGCCCTGCCCTTCGGCGGCTTCGTGAAGATCGTCGGGATGACGCCCCAGGAGGACGACGTCGACCCGGTGACGGGTGTCTCCGGCGCCGACGACCCGCGGGCGATGTGGCGCTTCCCGGTGTGGAAGCGGACGATCGTCATGAGCGCTGGCTCGATCACCCACTTCGCGATCACGCTGATCACGCTGTGGGTGCTCTTCTCGTTCGTGGGCATCCCCGACCCGGAGACCAAGCAGGACGAGCTGCCGGTCCGGGTCGGCCCGGTCGCCAAGTGCATCGCCACCACGTGGGAATACGACGCGAGCACCAAGGCGCCGAAGGCCTGCGACCCCGCCAAGGACCCGAAGAGCCCGGCGTTGCAGCTCGGCCTGGAGTCCGGCGACATGATCACGTCCATCGGCGGCGTCGCCACGCCCAACTCGGGCACGCTGCGCGAGGAGCTCAAGAAGGTCACCAACCAGACCGTCGCGGTGACCTGGACGCGGGACGGCAAGACGCTCAGCGGCACCGCCCTCATCCCCGAGGCGCAGCGGATCAAGCCCGACGTCGTCAAGACCGCCGACAAGATCACCGCGGACGACCTGGAGCGGGGCGGCCTACTCGGCATCAGCATCGCGCCGCGCACGTCGGACATCCCGCAGGTCTCCTACGGGCCGGTCGAGGGCGTCGACAAGACGTTCACGCTCACCTGGTCGCTGGTCGAGCGCACGTTCGCGTCGTTCAAGGACATCCCGGAGAAGGTGCCCAACCTCCTCAAGTCGATCATCGGCGAGAAGCGTGACCCCGAGACCCCGGTGAGCGTGGTCGGCGCCAGCCGGATCGGCGGCGAGCTGTTCGAGCTCGGCGACTGGGCCTCGCTGCTGCTGCTGTTCGCGAGCCTCAACCTGTTCTTCGGCATCTTCAACCTGTTCCCGCTGCTGCCGATGGACGGCGGCCACATCGCGATCGCCTGGTTCGAGCGCGTGCGGTCCTGGTTCGCGGCCAAGCTCGGCAAACCCGACCCAGGCAGGGTCGACTACTACAAGCTGGCGCCCATCACGCTGGGCGTGATAGGCATCCTCGGCGTCTTCGTCCTGTTGACGGTGACGGCCGACTTCGTGAACCCGATCACCCTAAAATGAAACCCTCTCAACCGGACATTTCGACTTCCAGGTGGCGCACTCCATGACCGCAGTCAGCCTCGGCCTGCCTACCGTCCCCCCGCCGGCCCTCGCCCCCCGCCGCAAGTCCCGCCAGATCATGGTCGGCTCCGTGCCGGTCGGCGGTGGCGCGCCGGTGTCCGTGCAGTCGATGGCGACCACGCTCACCGCCGACGTCAACAGCACCCTCCAGCAGATCGCCGAGCTCACCGCCTCGGGCTGCCAGATCGTCCGGGTCGCCGTGCCCAGCCAGGACGACGTCGAGGCACTGCCGGCGATCGCGAAGAAGTCGCAGATCCCCGTCATCGCCGACATCCACTTCCAGCCGAAGTACGTGTTCGCGGCCATCGACGCCGGCTGCGCGGCCGTCCGGGTCAACCCGGGCAACATCCGCCAGTTCGACGACAAGGTCAAGGAGATCGCGAAGGCGGCCTCCGCCGCGGGCATCCCGATCCGCATCGGCGTCAACGCCGGCTCCCTCGACAAGCGCCTGCTGGAGAAGCACGGCAAGGCGACCGCCGAAGCGCTCGTCGAGTCCGCGCTGTGGGAGTGCTCGCTGTTCGAGGAGCACGACTTCCGCGACATCAAGATCTCGGTCAAGCACAACGACCCGGTCGTCATGATCCGCGCGTACCGGCAGCTCGCCGAGCAGTGCGACTACCCGCTGCACCTCGGGGTGACCGAGGCCGGCCCGACGTTCCAGGGCACGATCAAGTCGTCCGTCGCGTTCGGCGCGCTGCTCGCCGAAGGCATCGGCGACACGATCCGCGTCTCCCTGTCGGCCCCGCCGGTCGAGGAGATCAAGGTCGGCAACGCGATCCTCGAGGCCCTCGGCCTGCGCGAGCGCGGCCTGGAGATCGTCTCGTGCCCGTCCTGCGGCCGTGCCCAGGTCGACGTCTACACCCTCGCCGAGCAGGTCACCGCCGCGCTCGACGGCTTCCCGGCCCCGCTGCGGGTCGCCGTCATGGGCTGCGTCGTCAACGGCCCCGGCGAGGCCCGCGAGGCCGACCTCGGCGTCGCGTCCGGCAACGGCAAGGGCCAGATCTTCGTCAAGGGCAAGGTCATCAAGACGGTCCCCGAGGGACAGATCGTCGAGACGCTGGTCGAGGAGGCCCTGCGCCTCGCCGAGGAGATGGGCGTCGACCTGCCGGAGGAGTTGCGGGGCCTCGGGCCGTCCGTGACGGTCCACTAGCGGGACGCGCATGGGTATGTGCGGCTGTCCCGCCCCCGATCTGGCAGGCTTGTACGCATGCTGACGGTGGCGGCGAGGCTCCTCGGCGACGCCGAACGCGGTTCGGTCGAGCGTCTGCTCGACGGCGACCCGTTCGGCGGCGCCCAGGTCGCCGAGCGGATCTCGATGGCCGGCCTGGCCTGGTGGCGGCAGGACGCCCGGATCTTCGGTTACGGCTCACGCCGTCACCTGGAGTCCCTGTGCTGGCTCGGCGCCAACCTGATCCCCGTCAACGCCTCGACGGCGGCCGTCGCGGCGTTCGCCGACATGGTCGCGAGCGAGCCGCGCGGCTGCTCGTCGATCGTCGGCTCCGCGGACGCGGTCCTCGGGCTGTGGAGCCGCCTGGCACCCTCGTGGGGACCGTCGCGCGACGTACGACCGAACCAGCCGCTCATGGCGACGTCCTCCCCGGCGCCGGTGCCCGCCGACCCCAACGTGCGGCTCGTCAAGCCCGACGAGATCGACCTGCTGTTCCCGGCGGCCGTGGCGATGTACACCGAAGAGGTCGGCGTCTCACCGACCGCCGACGGCGGCGAGCGCTCCTACCGAGAACGCGTCGGCGAACTGGTCCGGGCCCGCCGGGCGTACGCCCGCGTCATCAACGGCAAGGTCGTCTTCAAGGCCGAACTGGCCGTCGTCACACGGCACACCGCGCAGATCCAGGGCGTGTGGACGGCGCCGGAGTGGCGCGGCCGCGGCCTCGCCCGGGGCGGGATCGCCGCGATCGTCCGCGACTCCCTCCGCCGCGTGGCACCATCGGTGAGCCTGTATGTCAACGACTACAACACCCCTGCTCGCAAGGTGTACGAGCGATGCGGCTTCCAGCAGGTGGGCACCTTCGCGACCGTGCTGTTCTAAACCGCCATTCTCCCGACAAAGCGCCCTCCATACAGGATGATCAAGAGGCCACCCGGCTGAACAAGGGGAAGCTTCGCATGGGCCAGATCATCCGGCAGATATCGCCCAACACCACCCGCTACTACTGGTACCCGGGGGACAAGAAGGAGTGGCTGCGCGCCCTCTTCGCCTGCGGCGCCGGATGCGCGGTGTTCGGGCTGACGTTCCTGCTGACCAGGAGCGTCGTCGCCGCGGCGGTCCTCGGCCTGTCGACCAGCGTCGGGTGCGCCGGCTTCAACCTCGGCCGCCGCGACACGAAGGCCCTCGACGGCCTCGACAACGCCACGATCACCCGCCGCGCCGCCGTCACCGCCTCCGGCCGGGCCGCCTGGCGCGGGCTCGTCGAAGGGATCGCCGTCGCGCTCGCCGTCCTGGTCGTCGCGCAACTGCCGACCCAAGGGTTCGTCGTGGACTGGCTGCTGCCGCTCGTGCCGGCCCTCGCCGCCGGGATCGCCAGACAGGGCGGCCTGCTCAGCGCCCGCCTCACACACGAGTCCGCGAAGGCGTCCACGCTGCGCCCCGGCTTCGGCCGCAACCCGCTCCCCGAAGGCGCGCGCCACTGAGTCAGCCGGCGTACGCCGGACGCATGCGCAACCCGCACAACACCGCCGCGCTGTGAGAGCCGGCCTCGGCCGTGTAGAAGATCACCCTCTGACCGGCGTCGGCGATCTCCAGAACCTCGCAGTCGAAGACCAGCCGGCCGTGCACCGGATGGTCGAACCGCTTCCTCGTGACGCGGCGCACACAGACCTGGTGCTCGTCCCAGCGACGCGCGAACTCCACGCTGACCGACCTGAGCCGCGCGATCAGCGACCGGATGCCTTCGTCACGCGGATACCGCACCGACGCGGCCCGCAGATCGGCGACGCACTCGTCGGCGAACCGGGACGTCTCCTCCAAGGCGAGGTCGGCCGGCCCGCTGAACAGGTTCCAGATCATGTTGCGCGAGCCGGGCATGACCACCTCCGGGTCGCCCATCAACGCGACCGCGAGGGGGTTCCAGGCCAGCAGCTCGTACTTCGCGTCGATGACGTACGCCGGGGTGTCGTCGAGACGCTCGAGCAGGTGCAGGATGCCCGCGGACACGTGCGGCGACGGCCCCGCGGGCGGGCCCGGCTGCTCGCCGGCGACCTGGAAGAGATACGTGCGCTCGTCGTCGTGCAGCCGCAACGCCCGCCCGAGCGCGCCGAGGACCTGCCGCGACGGGCGCGGACCACGGCCCTGCTCCAGACGCGCGTAGTAGTCGACCGAGATGCCCGCCAGCCGGGCGACCTCCTCGCGGCGCAGCCCCGGGGTGCGCCGCCGGCCACCACCGTCAAGACCGGCCTCGGCCGGCGTGACCCTGCCCCGCCGGCTGCGGAGAAACGCGGCGAGCTGCTCCCGGTCCATGCCCCCATGCTGCCGCAACGCGCCGCCGCCAACCAGGGACCGGCGATCCGATGTTCGGCCGGGCTCTGCCGCGCCGGCCGGGCGGACGGCAGCGTGGCGGGCATGGATGAACCACGGGTCGCCCTCGTCACGGGCGCGAACAAGGGCATCGGCTTCGAGATCGCGAAGCTGCTCGGCACGGCACACGGCATGCGGGTCCTGGTGGGCGCGCGGGACGCGGTGCGCGGCAAGGAGGCGGCCGCCGCCCTCGGCCCGTTCGCCACGGCGGTCACCCTGGACGTGACCGACGCCGGCAGCGTCGCGGCGCTGGCCGCACTGGAGCGGCTCGACGTCGTCGTCAACAACGCGGGCGTACTGCTGGAACGCGGCGCGCCGCCCAGCGGGACGCCGCTGGAACTGCTGCGGCAGACCTTCGAGACCAACGTGTTCGGGGTCGTCGCCGTCACCAACGCGGTGCTGCCCGCGCTGCGGCGCTCCGACGCGGGCCGGGTCGTCAACGTCAGCAGCGGGCTGGGGTCGCTGGCCTTCACCACCCAGCCGTCGCACATGTACGCGCAGCACCCGCTCCTGTCGTACAACGCCTCGAAGAGCGCGCTGAACGCCGTCACCGTCTCGTTCGCCAACGAGCTCAGAGCGACGGCGATCAAGGTCAACGCGGCGGACCCCGGCTACTGCGCGACCGACCTCAACGGTCACGCCGGCCCGCGCACGGCGGCGCAGGGCGCGATCGCCGCGGTCCGCCTGGCGACGCTGCCGGCGGACGGCCCGACCGGGGGCTTCTTCGACGAGGACGGCCCGGTGCCCTGGTAGCCGCTCTCCTGGCAGCCGGTCGTTCCGGCTCTTCTGGTGGCAGGCGAAGCGGTTGTCACTCGCCGCTGTGCGATGAGCTACGATGGGTGCATCACCGACAGATTATTTTTTCGGATGTGCTAGTGTCAATGAGCAGTGCGACGACACGACGAGGTCACCGTGACTGCTAGGCGACGACCCTCGGTCACGCCACTGACCCGACCCCGACCCCGACCCCGTCCTTGCCGAGCGCGCTTGCGAAGCGGGGGAGCGCTCACGACGCGGGGGCTCACGACGCGGGCGCTCACGACGAAGCGGGGGGAGCGCTCACGAAGTGGAGCGCTCCTGAAGCGGGGCGAAGTGGGGGCGCTCACGAAGCGGAGCGGGGAGCGCTCACGAAGCGGGCGAGGGGTGGAGTGGTCGAGCGGTCGAGCTGGGGAACCGGGCGAGGAACGCCGTGGCGGCAGCCGACCGGGGGCCGTCGCGGCGCCACGCGAGGCCGAGCCGCCCGCTGAGGGACGGCCCGACGATCCGCAGCGGGTGGAGGCCGTCGAAGGTCCGCGCGATCGACGCCGGTAGGACCGCGACGCCCAGCCCGCGGGCCGCGAGGCGGGCCACCACCTGCGGGGTGCCCGCCTCGAAGGCGACCCGCGGCGCGAACCCGGCCGCCGCGCACGCCGACTCCAGGATGCCGCGGATGCCGGTGCCGCCCGGCAGGCACACGAGGGGCCGGTCCCGCAGCTCCGCGACCCGGACCGTGGACCGCCGCGACCAGGCGTGCCCCGGGGCGACCGCGGCGTCGATCGCCTCGTCGGTCAGCACGCGCACGTCCAGGTCGGCGGGTGGGGTGTCGTAGGCGATGATCGCCGCGTCGAACACCCCGGCGCGCAGCCCGTCGACGAGCCGGTCGGTGGTGTCCTCGGCGAGCGTGATCTCGACACCCGGGTGCTCGGCGTGGAAGTCGGCGAGGACCGTGGCGAGGTCGACGTCGTGCGAGGTCACGGTGCCGATCGCGACCCGGCCGCGGGTCAGTCCGGCGAGCTCGGCGGCGGTGAGCCTGGCCCCTTCCACGGCGTCGAGGGCGGCCCGCGCGTAGGGCAGCACCGCCGCGCCGGCCGCCGTCAGCCGTACCTGCCTGCCGGACCGGTCCAGCAGGTCCTGGCCCAGCTCCCGCTCCAGCTTCCTGACCTGCGCGCTCACCCCGGGCTGGGCGACCCGCAGCCGGGCCGCCGCGCGCGTGAAGCTGGACTCCTCGGCGACGGCGACGAGGTACACCAGCTGATGCAGCTCCATAAGCGCCGATTCTAGAAGTGATCAGGAACCGGTCTTGGAGTTATGGATCGTGGCGGCGCAGGGTTGGGGGTATGACGACGACAGCGAAGACGCCTGAGGACCTGACCCGCCTGTTCGTGGAGCGCGCCAACGCCGGCGACGCCGAGGGGGTCGCCGCGCTGTACGAGCCGGACGCCGTCCTGGCCTACCCGCCGGGCGAGACCACCGTCGGCCGTGACGCCATCCGGAAGGTCTGCGAGGCGATGATCGAGCACGTGCCGCACTTCGCGCTGGAGCCGCTGACGCCGACCGTCCTCAACGGCGACCTGGCGCTGACCGGGACCCGTTCCGCCGACGGCAAGGGTGGCCGCGTCCAGGTCGTGCGCCGCCAGTCCGACGGCTCCTGGCTGCGCGTCATCGACAGGCCCGAGCAGCCCTGACCGGGCGGCCAGCGGGGCAGGAACAACGAAGCAGCCCGGGCGGGCAGGGGCAGGGGCAGGAACAACGAAGCAGCCCGGGCGGCCAGCGGCAGGAACAACGAAGCAGCCGGGCGGGCAGCGGCGCAGGCACAGCAAAGCGGGCCGGCGCTCAGCGAAGCAGCCGCCGGACGCGGTCCGCGTCGGGGGACTCCAGCTTCGCGTAGATGCCCAGCGCGTCCGTCAGGTGCCGGCGGGCCGCCCCCGGGTCGTGCCCGCCGACGGCGCCGGCGAGTCCTTCGTGCGCCGCCGCGGTGTGCAGCTCGTCGGCCTCGGCCGCGGACAGCACCGCCCGGTGCAGGTCTTCCGCCTCGCCGGTCCGGCCGGCGGCCGCCAGGGAGCGGCCCAGCTCGTTGCGGGCGAAGAAGCGTTCCGCGGCGAACCCGAAGTGGTCGGCGAGCCCGACGGCTGTGCGGTGCAGGTCGACGGCCTCGCCGGTCCGGCCGGTGTCCCGGGCGAGGACGCCGAGCTCGGTGACGATCTCCGCCCGGCCGCGGGTGAACCCCCAGTCGACGAGCTGGGTGTAGGCGCGGCGCAGCAGGGCGCCGGCGACGACGGGGTGGCCGAGTCGGCGATGGGTCCGGCCGAGTTCGGTGAGCAGCACGAACAGCATCCGGGGCAGCCGACGGCGCCGGGCCAGGCGCAGGCCGGCCCGGCCGTGGTGCAGCGCCTCGGGGAACCGTTCGAGCGCGATGTACAGCGTGCACAGCTGTGAGTGGATCTCGCAGGTGAGGTCGTCGGCGCCGGGGTCGTTGCCGACGTACGACAACGCCTCGGCCGCGGCGGCCGTGCCCGTGTGGTACCGGCCGGCGCAGGTGTGGGCCACGGCCACGCTCCGCAGCGCCATCGCCACGCCGGCGGGGTCGCCGAGCGCGCTGAACGCCGTCCGGGCGTGGTTGGCGTGCGCGAGTGCTTCGTCGTAGTCGCCGGCCAGCCAGTGTGCGGTGCTGAGCAGGTAGTGCGCCCAGCCGGCCGCCGTCCGGTCGCCGTCGGCCGCCGCCGCGGCCACCGCCCGCGTCTGGTTGTCGAGGTAGTCGTGGACCGGGCCGGCGATGTCGAAGAAGATGGCGGACGCGGCGGCGAGCCGGTGGACCGGCCCGTGCCAGCCGGCGCTGTCGGCGTGCCGGATCAGGGTGCGGAGATTGTCGCGTTCGACCTCGAACCATGCGAACGCCGCCGGCCGGTCCGGTGGCGCCGCCGCGGGTGTCCCGTCGAGGCTCAGCGAGCGCAGCTTGTACCGGGGCAGGACGACGGTGCTCGCGGCGCCCGCCGCGTCGACGAAATGCCGCACGAGCGCCTCGACGGCGGGGTCGCGGTCGTCGTCGAGGGCCTCGCACCGCTCCCGGGCGTACTCGTTGAGCAGGTCGTGGAGCCGGAACCGGCCGGGCCGCCACGCCTGCACGAGGTGGGCCCGCACGAGCCGGTCCAGCAGTCCCGTGGAGGCGGCGGGGGTGGTCCGCGCGAGGGCGGCCGCCGCCGCGAGGTCGAGCTCGACGGTGGGCGCCCAGCCGAGGAGCCGGAACATGCGCTGCTCGGCCGGGGTCAGCGCGGCGTAGGACAGGTCGAACGTGGTCCGCAGGCTGAGTGACGCACCGGCGGTCAACACGTCGAGGCGGCCGGCGCGCTCCAGCCGTCGCACGTAGGCGCGCAGCCGGTCGGTCTGCCCGCTCCGCCCGTCGCGGATGTTGGCGATCGCGACGCGCAGGGCCAGCGGCAGGTTGCCGCACAGCCGCGCCAGCCGCCGCAGGGTCTCCGGGTCGCCGGTCCCGGGCAGGCAGCGGTGCAGCAGCGCGACCGACTCGGTCTCCGGCAGCGGACCGGCCACGACCGGCACGGCGTCGCGCAGCGCCACGAGCTCGGCCAGTTCGACCCGGGAGGTGACCAGCACCGCGCAGCCGGGCCCGGCGGGGACCAGCGGCGAGACCTGCGCGGCGTCGCCGGCGTTGTCGAGCACGACGAGCATCCGCCGGGTCGCGGTGACCGTCCGGTACAGCGAGACGAGCGCCGTCTCCGTCAGCGGGATCCGCTCGGCGGGGACGTCGAGGGACAGGAGCAGGTCGCGGAGGACGTCGGCGGTCGTGGCCGGCGGCCGGTCCGAGAAGCCGTGCAGGTCGGCGTACAGCTGCCCGTCGGGGTAGTGACCGCGTGCCGCCTGTGCCCAGCGCAGCGCGAGCGCGGTCTTGCCGGCGCCGCCCGAGCCCTGGATCACCGCCATCGCGGGCGCCCACCGCTCGACCGGCGCGAGCAGCGTGTCCAGTGCGCGCAGCTCGTCATGGCGGCCGACGAACACGGCCGCGCCGGACGGAAGTTCGTGACGGCCGGCGAACACAGCGGCGCCGGGCGGGTCCGCGCCGTCCCTCAACAGCGACGCGCCGTCCCGCAACAGCGACGCGCCGTCCCGCAACAGCGACGCGCCGTCCCTCAACAGCGACAGGTGCAGGCGCCGCAGCTCCGGTCCCGGGTCGGCGCCCAGTTCATCGGCGAGGTGCCGGCGGTGCCGCTCGAAGTGCGCCAGCGCCTCCGTGGAGCGGCCGGCGTCGTTGAGCGCGCGGATGAGCGCACCGGCGATCGGGTCGGCGAGCGGGTACCGCTCGGCGAGCCGGCTCAGCGGTGCGATCAGCTGGTGGCTCATGCCGCTCGCCGACATGGCGTCCGCCCACTGTGTCACCACGTCGACGTGCTCCTGCGCGAGCGTCTCCCGCACCCGCGCGGCCCAGTCGCCGGGGACGCCGGTGAGCGGCTCGCCGCGCCACAGGTCGACCGCCGCCTGGAGGGTGGTGGCCCGGTGCTGCCCGGTGGTGGAGAGCAGCCGCCGGGACCGGAACACGTCGATCTGCTCGGCGTTTAGGCGCAGCACGTAGCCGCCGGCGGTCCGGGTGATCGGGTCTCCGGCGCCGCTGAGCGCCTGGCGGGCCGCCCACACGTAGGTGTGCAGCGTCCGGCGGGCACCGGCCGGCGGTGCCTGGCCCCACAGCCGGTCGATGAGCGTGTCGACGGTGACCACCCGGCCCGCGTCCAGCGCGAGCGCGGCCAGCAGGCACCGCTGCATCGGCGGGCCGGCGTCGCGTGGCTCCCCGGCGACGGTCACCTCGACCGGACCGAGCAGGCCGATCCGCGCGACTGCCGCGGGTGCCGAATGTTCCATCGAGGTGCATGGTAACGACGGTTGAGGCTGCGTTGACATTGTCTTGACAGCGGGCGGTCAGGGTATGCGCTGACGGCCGGCAGTATCGTGGCGAAACGATCGGGGGGTTGCGATACCGCCGGCCGCCCGGCCAACGCCTCAGGCCCGCACCCGCAGCATCTTCGGGTCGTAGAGGGGCTCGGCGCGCACGACGGCGGGCGACCAGCGGTCGAAGACGGACACCTCGACCGGGGTCCCGGCCGCGGTCGACGCCGGCAGGTACGCGTAGGCGATCGACGCGCCGACCCGGTGGCCGAACCCGCCGGACGTGACCCGCCCGCCCGGCACCCCGCCGACCCGCACGGGTTCGCCGCCGAGGCAGACGGTCGCCGGGTCGTCGAGCACCAGGCACCGCAGCACACGCGACGGCTCGCCGGGCAGCGCGGAGCGCCCGATGAAGTCCTTCGACAGGTCGACGAACGGCCCGAGCCCGGCGGAGATCGGGTCGACGTCCGTGGTGAGGTCGGACCCCCACACCCGGTAGCCCTTCTCCAGCCGCATCGAGTCGATCGCCCGGTATCCGCCCGGTCGCAGCCCGAGCGGCGCGCCGGCCTGCATCAGCAGGTCCCACAGGGTCAGCGTGTACTCGGTGGGGGCGTACAGCTCCCAGCCGAGCTCGCCGACGAACGTGACCCGCTGGGCGAGCACCGGCACCGGCCCGACGGTCAGCCGCACCGCCCGCATGAACGGGAAGTCCGCATTGGCCAGGGAGGTGTCGGTGAGCGGCTGCAGGATGTCGCGCGCGGAGGGCCCCCACAGGCACAGGCAGCCGAACGCCGACGTGACGTCGTCGACCGTCACCCCGGCTGGGGCGTGCCGGCGGATCCAGGCCGCGTCCCGCACCCCGCTCGCGGTGCTGGTGACGATCCGGAAGTGTGCCTCGCCGAGCCGGGCGACGGTCAGGTCCGCCTCGACCCCGCCCCGCGTGTTGAGCATCGAGGTGTACGTGAGGCTGCCGGCCGGCCGGTCGACGTCGTTGGCGCACAGCCGTTGCAGCAGTTCCAGCGCGCCCGGCCCGCGCACGTCGAGCTTCGCGAACGAGGACTGGTCGAACAGGCCGGCCGCGGTGGCGGTCGCGGCCACCTCGGCGGCGATCGCCGGTGACCAGTTGCGCCCGGCCCAGCCGCGTGGCGCGGTGACGTCCGGGGCCTGGGCCGCGTTGACGCCGAACCAGTTCGCCCGCTCCCATCCGGCCTTCTCCCCGAGCGCGGCGTCGAGCGGGGCCAGGCGCGGCCACACGGGGGAGCGGCGCAGCGGACGCCCGGCGGTCCATTCCTGCCCCGGGTACACGATGTCGTAGTAGCGGGAGTAGCCGTCGAGGGCCTTCGTCGCGGCCCACGTGCGGCTCGCGGCGTGGGCGCCGAAGCGGCGGACGTCCATCGTGGACATGTCCCATTCCGGTGTGCCGTCGACGATCCACTCGGCGGTCACCTTGCCGACGCCGCCGGCCGCGGCGAGACCGTGGACGCAGAACCCGGCCGCCACCCAGAAGCCGCGCACGAGGGTCTCGCCGAGGAGGAACTCCCCGTCGGGGGTGAAGGCCTCCGGCCCGTGCACGACCCGGTCCATGCCGAGGGAGCGCAGCGCCGGGACGCGGTGCCGGGCGTTGCCCCACGACTCGGCGAACTTCTCCAGGTCGGGTTCGAACAGTGTGCGCGGCGCCGACAGCGGGTCGGGGTCGTCCCACAGCGCCGGGTCCCGCACGTAGCCGCCGACCAGCAGCCCGCCGGTGGGGTCGGGGGCGCCGCGGAAGTAGACGATGCGGTCCGGGTCGCGGACCGTCGGGATGTCCACTGTGGAGCCGGTGCCCGGGATCGCCTCGGTGACGACGTACTGGTGCTTGATCGGCACGATCGGGATGTCGACGCCGGCGAGCCGCCCGACGCGTCCGGCGGCGGCGCCGGCGGCGTTCACGACGACGTCGGTCCTGACGGTGCCGGCGGTGGTGACGACCCCGCGGACCCGCCCCTGTTCGGCGAGCACGCCGGTGACCCGTACGCCGGTGACGATCCGGACGCCGAGCGCGCCGGCGCCCGCGGCGAGGGCGGCGCCCAGCCGTGCGGGCTCCAGCCAGCCGTCGCCGGGCAGCCAGCCGGCGGCGAGGACGTCGTCGACGTTCAGCAGCGGCAGCCGCTCCTTCGTTTCGGCCGGGCTCAGCAGGTCGAGGTCCAGGCCGTACGTGGTCGCGGAGCTGACCTGCCGGCGCAGCTCGTCGACGCGTGCCGGGGTGGTGGCCAGCCGCAGCCCGCCGACGCCGCGCCAGCCCGGGTCCAGGCCGGTGAGGGTGCGCAGTTCCGCGTACAGCCCGGACGAGTACATGATCATCCGGGTCTGGCTGACGGTCGAGCGCAGCTGCCCGACGAAGCCGGCGGAGTGCCACGTCGTGCCGTCGGTCAGGTCGTGCTGTTCGAGCAGCACGACGTCGGTCCAGCCGAGTCGCGCCAGGTGGTATGCCACGCTGCAGCCGGCGACGCCGCCGCCGATGACGACGGCGCGGGCGGCCGCTGGAAGCTCCGACATTGCATGATTGTGATCCCCGGTGCCGGGCTTGTAAAAGGTCTGAAGCAATACCGGTGAACGCGAAGGTCCCTCTTGACGACCGCCCGTGGCAGGCGTTAACTGTGCCCCACTATGACGCCGATCACTACGGACCGCGGGGCGTAAAAGGTCTGTAACCGGCGTCGGACCGCGCGGCGAAGGGGCCGGGTGCCATGACTGCGGTGCCGTCCATCGCGGACCTGCTGGAGCGGGTCCCGTCGTGGATGGGCCGCGCGGTCGAATGGCAGCGGCTGCAGGGCGGGCTGTCCCATCACATCTACCGGGTCGACGTCGACCGCGTCCCCTACGTCCTGCGCGTGCTCGAGCCGGCGGTGTCCGACGCCGGCCTCGGTGTGCCGCCGGAGCAGGAGATCGCCAACACCGTCCTCGCCGCGCGGACCGTCGGCGCGCAGGTCTACGAGGTACTGCCGGACGTGCCGGCGGTCGTCATCGAATACCTCCCGGGACGGACCCTCAGCGCCGCCGAGGTGCGCCGGCCGGAGGTCATCCCGTCCATCGCGACCGCCTGCCGGCAGCTGCACGCCGGGCCGGCGTTCGGCAACGACTTCGACATCTTCGCCAAGCGCGCCGAGCTCCTCGACGTCTGTGCGCGGCACGACCTGCCGCTGCCCGACGGATACCTGGACCGCTCGCCGGCGGTGGACGCCATCCGGGACGCCCTCGCCGCTGACCCGCTGCCGAGCGTGCCGTGCCACAACGACCTGCTCGCGGAGAACTTCATCGCGACCAGCGGCGGCGTCCGGATCATCGACTACCAACTGTCCGGCAACAACGACCCCGCATTCGAGCTCGGCGACATCGCCGCGGAGGCCGACTACGACCCGGATCTGGTCGGCCTGCTGGCAGGGGAGTACTTCGCCGAGGCCGACGAGACCCTCCGCGCGAGGGTCCGGCTGTTTCAAGTCGCGTCCAACGTCACCTGGACGCTGTGGTTCACCGTCCACCATGGGCTGATCGCGGGCGCGGAGAAAGCCTTCGATTATGCGGCCGAGGCGGCAGAGAAGTGGGGCCAGGCCAAGGATGCCTTGGACGACGACCCCGGCCTCGGCAGGCTCCTGGCGGCGGTCAACGGAAGGACCCCCCACCCCTGATCACCTAGGAGGTGCCCATGGCATCGCCCGTCGACGCCGACGAGCAACGGCTCGCCGAACTGGGCTACAAGCAGGAGCTGCGCCGCAAGTGGAGCGGCTTCTCCAACTTCGCCATCTCGTTCTCCATCATCTCCATCCTCGCCGGCTGCTTCACCACGTTCGGCCAGGCGTGGATGAACGGCGGTCCGGTCGCCATCTCCTGGGGCTGGCCGCTCATCTCGATCTTCATCCTGATCATCGGCTTCTGCATGTCGGAGCTGGTGTCGGCGTACCCGACGGCCGGCGGCATCTACTGGTGGGCCGCGAAGATGGGCAAGCCGATCCACGGCTGGTTCACCGGCTGGCTCAACCTGGTCGGCCTGGTCGCGGTCACCGCGTCCGTCGACTACGGCTGCGCCACGTTCATGAGCCTGGTGCTCGACGCGTACACGTCATGGGACAGCGGCAACCTGTACCTGACGTTCCTGCTGTTCGTGATCATCCTGGCGCTGCACGCGGCGATCAACATCTGGGGTCACAACATCATCGACGTGCTGCAGAACGTCTCGGTGTGGTGGCACGTGTTCGGCGCGGCCGCGGTGGTGCTGATCCTGGTGTTCGTGCCGGAGAAGCACCAGAGCCTGGAGTTCGTCTTCACGGAGCGCTTCAACAACTCCGGGTACTCCGACGCGCTGTACTGGTTCCTGGTCCTGCCGTTCGGCTTCCTGCTCACCCAGTACACGATCACCGGCTTCGACGCGTGCGCGCACGTGTCGGAGGAGACGAAGGGCGCGTCCACGGCCGCCGCGAGGGGCCTGTGGCAGTCCATCTTCTACTCGGCGATCGGCGGCTGGATCCTGCTGCTGGCGTTCCTGTTCGCGGCGACCGACGTCGAGGCGATCACCGCGGCCGGCGGCTTCTCCGGCGCGATCTTCGAAACCTCGCTGAGCTCCGGCTTCTTCAAGGCGGTCATCCTCATCTCCACCATCGGGCAGTTCTTCTGCGGCATGAGCTGCGTGACGAGCATGTCCCGGATGACGTACGCGTTCAGTCGTGACCGGGCCGTGCCGGGCTGGCGGCTGTGGTCCAAGGTGGACCGCAACGGCACCCCGGTCAACGCGATCCTCGGCGCCTCGGTGGCCGGGCTCGTGCTCACCCTGCCCGCGCTGTACAAGAGCCCGCTCGGCGTGCCCACCGCGTTCTACGCCGTGGTCTCGGTCGCGGTCATCGGCCTGTACCTGGCCTTCCTGATCCCGATCTACCTGCGGCTGCGGATGGGTGACCGGTTCGTGCCCGGGCCGTGGACGCTCGGCAGCAAGTACAAGGTGCTGGGCTGGATCGCGGTCATCGAGATCGCGATCATCTCGGTCTACTTCGTGCTGCCGCTGTCGCCGGCCGCGATCCCCGGCAACGCCGACTTCTCCTGGCTCAACGTCAACTACGCGCCGCTGGCGATCCTGCTGGTCATCGGCGGTGCGGCGCTGTGGTGGACGCTGTCGGCGAAGCACTGGTTCAAGGGTCCGATCCGCACCATCGACGAGGCGATCGCGGAGGACACCGCCGCGACCATCGACTAGGTGCCGGCTAGGGAATGATGTGGTCGCAGGCGGTGCGCGAACGCCGCCTGCGACCGCGAGCGAGGAGGGTGGATGCCGGTGGCCACCGAACCCCTGTCGGGTGTGCCGATGTGGCGGCCGGTCCGGGGCGGCAACGCCTTCGAGATCACCGTGGCGAGGCTGGCCCAGGCGATCCGGCTGGGTCTCGTCCCGGTCGGCGAACGCCTTCCCCCGGAGCGCGAGCTGGCCGAGCGTCTCCAGGTCAGCCGGGTGACGCTGCGGGAGGCCATCGCCGCCCTGCGGGAGGCCGGTTTCCTCGAGTCGCGGCGCGGCCGCTCCGGCGGCACGTTCGTGGTGCGCTCGACCGGCGACCCGCACGCCGACGCCGCCGAGCAGGACGCCACCGCGCTCGCCCGCCAGATGGGCGACGCGCTGCACGACGCGCTGGACTTCCGGCGGGTCCTGGAGCCGGGCGCGGCCGCGCTCGCGGCGACCCGCGCGCTGTCCGCCGCGGACCGGGCGCACCTCGTCGCCTGCCTCGCCGCGGCCCGCACCCGCGACCCGAGGACCCGGCGGGTCAACGACTCCCGGCTGCACCTGGCGATCGCCTCGGCGAGCGGCTCCACCTCGGTGGCCGCCTCCATCGCCGACGTGCAACTGCGCCTGGACCGGCTGCTCGCCGCGATCCCGGTGCTGCGCCGCAACCTCGACCACTCCGACGCCCAGCACGAGCGGGTCGTCGAGGCGATCCTCGGCGGCGACCCGGTCGTCGCCCGCACCGAGATGGAAGAGCACTGCGACGCGACCGCCGCCCTGTTGCGCGGTCTGCTCGGTTGAGTTTATGGTTTCTTTCTAGACCTTTAGGGGTGGACGATGCTGACGATCGAGCAGCTGCGCATCGCCGTGGACGAGGGCGAGATCGACACCGTCGTCGTGGCGGTCACCGACATGCAGGGCCGGTTGCAGGGCAAGCGCTTCTACGCGCCGCACTTCCTCGCCGAGGTCGTCGCCCACGGCACCGAGGGCTGCAACTACCTGCTCGCGGTCGACGTGGACATGAACACCGTCGAGGGCTACGCGATGTCGTCCTGGTCCAGCGGCTACGGCGACTTCGCGATGATCCCCGACTTCGCCACCCTGCGGCGCATCCCCTGGCAGCCCGGCACCGCGCTCGTCCTGGCCGACCTGCGCTGGCTCGACGGCGAGTCGCCGGTCGCCGCGTCGCCCAGGCAGATCCTGCGGGCGCAGCTCGCCGGGCTGGCCGACGCGGGCTACACCGCCTACACCGGCACCGAGCTGGAGTTCGTCGCCTACCGGGACACCTACGAGGAGGCGTACGCCAAGGGGTACCGCGACCTCACCCCGGTCAACGTCTTCAACGCCGACTACTCGCTGCTGCAGACCGCCCGCGTCGAGCCGCTGCTGCGCCGCATCCGCAACGACATGGCCGGCGCCGGGCTCGTGCCGGAGAGCGCCAAGGGCGAGTGCAACCTCGGCCAGCACGAGATCGCGTTCCGCTACGACGAGGCGCTGCGCAACGCCGACGGGCACGTGCTGTACAAGAACGGCGCCAAGGAGATCGCGGCCCTGGAAGGCGTCTCCATCACCTTCATGGCCAAGCCCAACGCCCGCGAGGGCAACTCCTGCCACATCCATTTCTCCCTTCGCGGCACCGGAAGCGGGCAACGCGTCGAGGAGACCGTCTTCCACCACGCCATGGCCGGGCTGCTGGCCACGATGCGCGAGTTCACCCTCATGTACGCGCCGAACATCAACTCCTACAAGCGCTACCAGGCCGGCTCGTTCGCGCCGACCGCGGTGCGCTGGGGCAACGACAACCGCACCTGCGCCCTGCGGGTCGTCGGGCACGGCGCGTCGCTGCGGGTGGAGAACCGGGTGCCCGGCGCCGACGTGAACCCCTACCTGGCGATCGCCGCGATGACCGCCGGCGCGCTGCACGGCATCCGCAACGAGCTGCCCCTCGAGGACATCTACACCGGCAACGCCTACCAGGACGACAGCGCGCCGCGGGTGCCCTCGACGCTGCGCGAGGCGCTCACCCTCTGGGAGGGCAGCGACCTGGCCTGCGCCGCGTTCGGTGAGGACGTCGTCGCCCATTACGCCAACAACGCCCGGGTCGAGCTGGCAGCCTTCGAAGCGGCGGTCACCGACTGGGAGCTCCAGCGCGGCTTCGAAAGGCTGTAGGACACATGCATGACGTCATCTCGCCCGTGACCGAAGAGGTCGTCGCCACGGTGCCCGCCACCAGCCTGGAGGAGACCGACGCCGCGATCGGGCGGGCCCACCGGGCGTTCCAGGCCTGGCGGAGCGTCGCGCCCGGCGACCGGGCCCGGCTCCTGCGCCGCTTCGCGACCCTCGTCGACGAGCACAACGAGGAGCTCGCCCAGCTGGAGGTCCGCAACTGCGGGCACACGATCGGCAACGCCCGCTGGGAGGCCGGCAACGTCCGCGACGTGCTCAACTACTACGCCGGGGCGCCCGAGCGGCTCAGCGGCCGGCAGATCCCGGTCGCCGGCGGCATGGACGTCACGTTCTACGAACCCCTCGGCGTCGTCGGGGTGATCGTGCCGTGGAACTTCCCGATGCCGATCGCCGGCTGGGGCTTCGCGCCGGCGCTCGCCGCCGGCAACACGGTCGTGCTCAAGCCCGCCGAGCTCACCCCGCTGACCGCCATCCGGCTCGGCGAGCTCGCCCTGGAAGCGGGCCTGCCCGAGGACGTGTTCACCGTCCTGCCCGGCAAGGGCTCGGTCGTCGGCGAGCGGTTCGTCACCCACCCCCTGGTCCGCAAGGTCTGCTTCACCGGCTCCACCGAGGTCGGCAAGCGCATCATGGCCGGCTGCGCCGACCAGGTGAAACGGGTGACCCTGGAGCTCGGCGGCAAGAGCGCCAACATCGTCTTCGCCGACGCCGACCTGGAGAAGGCCGCCGCGTCAGCGCCCGGCTCGGTGTTCGACAACGCCGGCCAGGACTGCTGCGCCAGGTCCCGGCTGCTGATCCAGGCGTCGGTGTACGACAGGTTCATGGGCCTGCTGGAGGAGTCCGTCACGGCGTTCCGCTGCGAGGACCCCGCCCTGGAGACCGCGCAGATGGGTCCGCTCATCAGCAAGGCGCAGCTGACATCGGTGCGGTCCTACGTGGACCAGCCGCTCTTCGCCGGCAGCGCACCCGGCGGTCCCGGCTACTGGATGGCACCGACCGTGCTGGAGGCGCGGACCGCCCAGGACCGGCACTGGCGGGAGGAGATCTTCGGGCCCGTCCTGTCGGTGCTGCGCTTCGACGACGAGGCCGACGCGGTCCGCCTCGCCAACGACACCGAATACGGCCTGTCCGGCTCCATCTGGACCGGCGACCTCGGCCGCGGCATCCGCGTCGCCCGCGGCGTCGAGGCCGGCAACCTCAGCGTCAACTCCCACTCCTCGGTGCGCTACTGGACCCCGTTCGGCGGCGTGAAGCAGTCCGGCCTCGGCCGTGAGCTCGGCCCGGACGCGGTCGCCGCGTTCAGCGAAGTCAAGAACGTCTTCTTCAGCACGGAGGTCTAAGTGCAGGCTCGTCTCCAGGACCGGGTCGCGGTCATCACCGGCGCCGGCAGCGGCATCGGACTCGCCACGGCGCGCCGCTTCGCGGCCGAGGGCGCCAAGGTCGTCGCCGTGGACCTGAACCCCGACGCGGGCAAGGCCGCCGCCGACGAGGTGGGCGGGGAGTTCGTCGCCGCCGACGTGTCCGACGAGCAGGCCGTCAAGGCGCTGTTCGACGGGGTCGCCGAGCGGTACGGGCGGCTCGACATCGCGTTCAACAACGCCGGCATCTCCCCGCCGGACGACGACTCGATCCTCGACACCGGCCTCGAGGCCTGGGAGCGGGTCCTGAAGGTCAACACGACCAGCGTCTACTTCTGCTGCAAGTACGCCATCCCGCACATGCGCGCCGGGGGCAAGGGCTCCATCATCAACACCGCCAGCTTCGTCGCACTGCTGGGCGCGGCCACCTCGCAGATCGCCTACACCGCCAGCAAGGGCGCGGTGCTGTCGATGACCCGCGAGCTCGGCGTCCAGTTCGCCCGCGAGGGCATCCGGGTCAACGCGCTGTGCCCCGGCCCGATCGCCACCCCGCTGCTCATGGAGCTCTTCGCCAAGGACCCCGAGCGGGCCGCGCGGCGCCTCGTGCACGTGCCGATGGGCCGCTTCGGCGAGCCCGAGGAGATCGCCGGCGCGGTCGCGTTCCTCGCCAGCGACGACGCGTCGTTCATCACCGCCTCCACGTTCGTCGTCGACGGCGGCATCACCGGCGCCTACGTGACACCGCTGTGACCCCGCTCGTCGGCATCACCGCCTACGTGGAACCCGCCCGCTGGGGCGTGTGGGACACCAGGGCGGTGCTCATCCCGGAGGGCTACGCGCGGATGGTGCAGGCGGCCGGCGCCCGCCCGGTCGTCCTGCCCCCGGTGACCGGCGGCGCCGCCGACCTGGTCCGCCGCCTCGACGGTCTCGTCCTGGCCGGCGGCGCCGACATCGAGCCGGCGCACTACGGCGCGCCGGCGCACCCGGCGACGAAGACCCGGCCGGACCGCGACAGCGGCGAGCTGGCCGTGCTCACCGCCGCGCTGGACGCCGACCTGCCGGTGCTCGGCGTGTGCCGGGGCATGGAACTGCTCGCCGTCGCCTGCGGCGGCAAGCTCACCCAGCACCTGCCCGACGTCCTGGGCAACGAGCGGCACCAGCCGAGCCCCGGCGTCTACGGCGCGCACCCGGCCCGGTTCGCGCCCGGCTCCCTGGCCGCCGCGGTCTTCGGCGAGACGGCGGACGTCAACTCGTACCACCACCAGGCCGTCGACGACCCGGGCTCGCTGACCGTCACCGGCTGGGCCGACGACGACGTCATCGAAGCGGTCGAGGACCCGTCGCGCCGGTTCGTGCTCGGCGTCCAATGGCACCCGGAGGAGGCGTCCGACGTGCGTCCGTTCGCCGCGTTGGTACGGGCCGCCACCGGGTAGGTTGAGGGCATGCGCATCGGGTTCGGGCTGCCGGTATCGGGCTCGTGGGCCACGCCGGAGGTGCTCGCCGAGGTCGCCGTCGAGGCGGAGCGGTCCGGCTACGACTCCCTGTGGACCTTCCAGCGGCTCCTGGCGGCCGAGGCACCCGTCTATCGCAGCGTCCTCGACCCGATCGTGGCGCTGACCTTCGCGGCGGCGCGGACGAGCCGGATCCGGCTCGGCGTGGCGGTGATCAACCTGCCGTTCGTGTCGCCGGTGGTGCTCGCCAAGCAGGTCGCGACCCTCGACGTGCTCAGCGGCGGCCGGGTCGACCTCGGCCTCGGCGCCGGCTGGTCACCGGACGAGTTCGCCGCGACCGGCGCGTCCATGCAGCGGCGGGCGGCCCGCACCCGCGAATACGTCGCCGTGCTGCGCGCACTGTGGTCCGGGTCCACCGCGTTCGACGGGGAGTTCTACACGGTGCCGCAGGGCCGCATGGAGCCCCGGCCGGTCCAGCGTCCCGGGGTGCCGATCCTGCTCGGCGGCGCCGTCCCTGCCGCGATCCGCAGAGCGGGCGAGATCGGGGACGGCTGGGTCAGCCGCTCGGCGACCGATCTGTCCGACATTGCGTCGGACGTCGCGTCGGTACGAGCGGGAGCCGCGTCCTCGGGTCGCGCTTCGCCGAGGATCGTCTGCCGTGGTGTGCTCAAGCTCACGGACGCCGAGCTCGACGCCGAGGGCCGCCCGCCGCTCAGCGGCACCTACGAGCAGATCCGCGAAGGCACGGCCTGGCTGGGCACGCAGGGCGTCACCGAGGTCTTCTACGACCTCAACTGGGACCCGCTCAGCACCCTGCCGCGGGAGGCCGCCCGGGAACGGGCCCTCGAGATCCTCCACAACCTCGCCCCCGTGGGATTAAGTTGATGGCATGTCGCGACCGGTGATCGGACTGACCACCTACGCCGAGGAGACCCGCTTCGGGCTCAACGACACCTTCTCGGCCGTGCTTCCGCTGTCCTACGTGCACGCCGTGCACGCCTCGGGCGGCCGGGCGGTCCTCGTGACCCCCGACGACCCCGACATCGACGTCCTCGAGGGCCTCGACGGGATCATGTTCACCGGCGGCTCCGACGTGAACCCGGACCTGTACGGCGAGCCGCCCCACGCCACCACCAAGGTCAAGCCCGAGCGCGACGCCGCCGAGCTGCTGCTCATGCGCGCCGCCCTGGCACTCGACCTGCCGCTGCTCGGCATCTGTCGCGGGATGCAGCTCATGTGCGTCGCCTACGGCGGCCGCCTGCACCAGCACCTGCCCGACGTCCTCGGCCACAACGACCACCGTCCGGTCAGCGGCCCGAAGTTCGGCGAGCACCCCGTCGTCCTCACCGGCGGCACGACGGCAGCCAAGATCCTCGGCGACTCGGTGATGGTCAACTCGTTCCACCACCAGGGCTGCGCCGACCCCGGCACCCTCGTCCCGACCGGCTGGTGCCCCGACGACAACCTCATCGAGGTCGTCGAGGACCCCTCCAAGCACTTCGCCATCGGCGTCCAGTGGCACCCCGAGGACACCACCGACTTCCGGCTGTTCGCCGCCTTCGTGGAAGCCGCCCGCGCCCGCAGGACGGCGGGCTACCTGCCCTGACGCGCTACTCGCCGGTGGCGGCGGCCTCGTCCGAGGTGCGGTGGTCGATGCGCAGGTCAGGGGCGGACTCGCGGTAGTGCTCGCGGTCGTCGGAGTCCTGCAGGAGCGCCTCGGCCTGGGCCTTCGGGTCGTCGCTGCCGGCGGTCAGCTCCTCGGGCAGGAGATCCTCGGCGCGGCGGTTGACGCGTTCATCGTCGATCATGCACGGGGGTTACCCAGACCACGCCGTGTTGATGCGCGTTAGGCTTTTCCGCATGACCGTCCGCGCTCCGCTCGCTCCCGGCACGCAAACCCCCTGGCGTCAGGTCCCGGCCTCGATCGCGAGACCCGAGTACGTGGGCAAACGCGCGCCGAGCAAGCACCGCGGCTCCGACGTGCAGACGCCGGAGATCATCGAGCGGATGCGGGTCGCGAGCCGGCTCGCGGCGCAGGCGACCGTCCTGGCCGGCGAGCACGCGAAGCCGGGCGTGACGACCGACGAGATCGACCGGGTCGTGCACGAGTTCCTGTGCGACCACGGGGCCTATCCGTCGACGCTGGGCTACAAGGGCTTCCCGAAGTCGTGCTGCACGTCGCTCAACGAGGTGATCTGCCACGGCATCCCCGACTCGACGGTGATCGAGGACGGCGACATCCTCAACGTCGACGTGACGGCCTTCATCGGCGGGGTGCACGGCGACACCAACCAGACGTTCTGCGTCGGTGCCGTCGCCGAGGAGGACCGGCTGCTGGTCGAGCGGACCCGCGAGGCGATGATGCGCGGCATCCGCGCCGTCGCGCCGGGCCGCCCCCTCAACGCGATCGGCCGCGTCATCGAGGCGTATGCGAAGCGCTTCGGCTACGGGGTGGTGCGCGACTTCACCGGTCACGGCATCAACGAGGTGTTCCACACGGGGCTCTATGTCCCGCACTACGACAACCCGCGGCTCACCACGATCATGGAGCCGGGCATGACGTTCACGATCGAGCCGATGATCACGCACGGCACGCACGACTACACCATCTGGAAGGACGGCTGGACGGTCGTCACCAAGGACCGCAAGTGGACCGCCCAGTTCGAGCACACGATCGTGGTGACCGAGGACGGCTACGAGATCCTGACCCTGCCGTGACCGGTCCGGAGCGCAGCGGAGCGGCCGGGCACCATGGGTTCAGTCCGTTGGTCGCGACGGTGCCGGAGCGTAGCGGAGGCGGCGGCGTGACCGGTCCGGAGCGCAGCGGAGCGGCCGGGCACCATGGGTTCAGTCCGTTGGTCGCGACGGCGCCGGAGCGCAGCGGCGGCGGCGTGACCGGTCCGGAGCGCAGCGGAGCGGCGGCGTGACGCATCCGGCGTCCGAGGACGCGCACCATCACGCGGACGTGTCCGGGGGGTGGCTGCGGGCCGCGGTGTTCGGGGCCATGGACGGGCTCGTCACCAACATCGCGCTGATCGCGGGTGTCGGCGGCGGCGGGATCGCGCCGCGCACCATCGTGCTCACCGGCACGGCCGGGCTGGTCGCCGGGGCGATCTCGATGGGGCTGGGCGAGTTCACCAGCGTCCGCGCGCAGAACGAGCAGGTCGCCGCGGAGGTCGCGAAGGAGCGGCGGGAGCTGACCCATTTCCCCGAGGCGGAGGCCGCGGAGCTCGCCCGGGTGTGGGAGCGCCGCGGGCTGCCCGCCGACCTGGCGATGCAGGTCGCGGCGACGCTGGGGCAGGACATCGACGAGGCGGTCCGGGTCCACGCGCAGGAGGAGCTCGGCGTCGACCCCGACGACGCGCCCAGTCCGTGGGTCGCGGCCGGGTCGTCGTTCGTGTGTTTCTCGATCGGCGCGCTGGTGCCGTTGCTGCCGTATCTGCTGGGCGCCACCACGCTGTGGCCGGCCCTCGCGATGGGCGGGGCGGGGTTGTTCGTGGCCGGGGCGCTGATCGCGCGTTTCACCCGGCGGCGCTGGTGGGCCTCGGGCATCCGGCAGCTGCTGCTCGGGGCGGCGGCGGCCGGGGCCACCTATCTGGTCGGTCGGGTCATCGGGGTGTGAGTGACCTGGCCCGTCCGGGAAGGTGGTGGTCTTCCCGGACGGCAGGGCTCACGAGACGGTTGATGTTAACGACGCGGCTGCATCGTCGGACCGGCCCAAGCGGTGCGGCGCATGTCGGTCTCCTCTCGTTCGGACGCTCGTGGCGTGATGCAACGATCGTCGCGGAGCGGACACGTCCATGGGGTCCTGCGCCCTTGCGATGGCACGCTTTCGGGAGTACCGGAGGTTTCAGATCTCGCTGAGGCGGAATATCCGGATTTCTCGCCCCGCGGCCCGCTCCTGATAGGTGGTGTAGGCGGGCCAGCTCGCCGTCAGCAGCCGCAGCAGCCGCTCTCGTTCCTCATCCTGTACCAGCGCCGCGGTCGCCGGCACGTCCCGCTGTTTCCAGGTGATCGTGCAGCGCGGGTCGGCGAGCAGGTTGGCGGTCCACGCCGGGTGGTGCGCCTGGCCCCAGTTGGACCCGATGACGACGAAGTCCCCGCCGTCGCGGACGAACAGCAGCGGCTGCGACCGCGGCTGACCGGACTTCCGGCCGGTGGTGGTGAGCAGCAGCGTCGTGACGCCGGCGGCGTTGATGGGCACGATCCGCCCCTTCGAGCGGCGCTGCAGCCACCGGTCGAGGCCGACGATCCGGCGCGCCGCCGCGGCGAACCACGGCCGGTGCCCGAGCCGCTTCAGCAGCTTGCCGAACATCTAGACCTTCCCGGGGAACGCGCTGGTCAGCGGCGTCGTGCCGGCGACCTGGCGCAGGCCGGCGCCGCGCGCGGCGCAGTCGACGAGCGCGTCGAGGGCGAGCTTGCGCACCTCGCCGGCGGTGGGCGGCAGTGCCAGCCGCCACTGCGCGGCCGTGCGGTCCTCCACCTGGGCGAGCAGCTTCAGGGCCGACGCCCGGTCGGTGACGGGGAAGGGCAGCGCGTAGGCGGGTGCCGCGGGTGGGGGAGTGACCCCGGCGCCGGACAGCCGGACGACGAGCGCGTCGCGGCGGGTGCGGTGGGCGGCCTCGGCGTTGCGGGCCAGCCCGACGGTGCTGGCGTCGAGTTTCGCGCCGGCGATGCCGTAGGCGTAGATCGCGGCGTGCTCGGCCTGCAACGCCGCGACGAGCCGCTCGTCGGCCGGGGTCGTCATGTCAGGATCTCCACGTGTGCGGCGCGGCAGGCGGCGATCGAGCCGAGCAGGGCCGCGCGGTAGGACGGGGCGGCCAGGCAGGCGCCGGTCGCGTCCTCCTGGCCGGTCTTCTCCAGCCCGGCGAGCTCCTTGACGGCCGCCGCCTGGTCCTGCACGACCGGGCCCGCCGAGGTGCTCGCGGTGGGCATCGGGCCGTGCTCGTCGATGCCGATCTCGCGGGCGAGGGCGACGACGTGCGCGGCGTGGTCGTCCTTGAGCGGGCCGAGCCGGTCCTGCAGCGCCGGGAACGCGGTGAGCACCTCGGTGTAGCGGTCGCGCAGCGCGACCGTGCGGGTGAGCAGCGGCAGGAGCGCGTCGGGCGCGGGGTGCCAGGCGGCGGCCGACCGCTTCGGAATGTCGCAGGCGGTGAGGGTCGTCAGCGCGGCGGCGGCGCCGGCGGCGAGGACAGCTCTGCGGGAGGACACGCGCACAGTGAACACTATCCGGCCCATTTCTGGTGAACACGACCCACCGCGGCATTCGTGGTGGGAGCGCCGCCGGAACGCTTGAGGTCACGTCGCGTTACGCTCTGCGGGAGCCGCCCGTGCATGTCGTCGTGGGCGGCGTAAAGCCGTGCGCCCGTCTGGGCGGTGCAGAAAGAGGTGTCGATCATGGCTCAGCAGCGGGATCGCCGCACCGGCGGTTCGCGGGATGCTGGAGCCCGCGACGCCGGCGCGCACCGCGAGCGGCTGCGGAAGGTGGTCGAGCCCGTCGTGGTGGCCGCCGGCTACGACCTGGAGGAGCTCGACGTCAGCCGGGTCGGCCGGCGTCACCTGCTCCGGGTCGCGGTCGACAGCGACAAGGGCGTCGACCTCGACGCGGTCGCCGAGGTGTCGCGGGCGGTGTCGGCCGCGCTGGACGAGGCCGAGGCGGGTGGCGACGAGCTGATCGCCGGGGAGTACGAGCTGGAGGTCGGGTCCCGCGGGGTCGACCGGCCGCTCACCGAGCCGCGGCACTGGCGGCGCAACCGGACCCGCCTGGTGCTGGTCGAGGTCGCGGGCACGCCGGTCACCGGCCGGGTGACGACGGTGACGGAGACCGGGGTGACCCTGGACGTGGAGGGCAAGGCCCGCACCGTCGAGTTCGCCGACCTCGGCCCCGGCCGGGTGCAGGTGGAGATGAAGCGCCTCGCCGAGCTGCCCGAGGATCTCGGCGAGGACGGCGACGAGGACGAAGACGAAGACTTCGACGAGGAAGGGGAGGACGAGGCGTGAACATCGACCTGGCGGCGCTCCGCGCGCTGGAGCGTGAGCGGGAGATCCCGTTCGAGACCATCCTCGCGGCGATCGAGACCGCGCTGCTGACCGCGTACCGGCACACCGAGGGGGCCAACCCGCACGCCCGCGTCGAGATCGACCGCAGGACCGGGGCGGCGTCGGTGCTCGCGCAGGACCTCGACGAGGACGGCACCATCGTCCGGGAGTATGAGGACACCCCGCACGACTTCGGCCGGATCGCGGCGATGACCGCCAAGCAGGTCATCCTTCAGCGGCTGCGCGAGGCGACGGACGAGGCGCACTTCGGCGAGTACGTCGGCCGCGACGGCGACCTGGTCACCGGCGTGATCCAGGCGCACGACGCCAGGGCCGAGAAGGGCATCGTCTCGATCGACCTCGGCAAGATCGAGGGGCTGCTGCCGGCCGCCGAGCAGGTGCCGGGCGAGCGCTACGAGCACGGTCAGCGCATCAAGTGCATCGTCGTGCACGTGGTGAAGGGCTTCCGCGGGCCGCAGGTGACGCTGTCGCGATCCCACCCGAACCTGGTGAAGCGGCTCTTCGCCCTCGAGGTGCCGGAGATCGCCGACGGGACCGTCGAGATCGCCGCGATCGCGCGTGAGGCCGGTCATCGCACCAAGATCGCGGTGCGCACGACGGTCGCCGGGGTGAACGCGAAGGGTGCCTGCATCGGTCCGATGGGCCAGCGGGTCCGGGCCGTCATGAGCGAGCTGCACGGTGAGAAGATCGACATTATCGACTGGTCGGAGGATCCGGCACAGTTCGTCGGCAACGCGCTCTCGCCGGCGAAGGCGCTCAACGTGGAGGTCGTCGACGCGGGTGCCCGGGCCGCCCGGGTGACCGTCCCGGACTTCCAGCTTTCCCTGGCCATCGGCCGTGAGGGCCAGAACGCGCGGCTCGCCGCGAGGCTCACCGGGTGGCGTATCGACATCCGCCCGGACAACGCCGCCGACGGCGCCGGGGACGGCAACGTCGATCACGTCACGGGACCGGGCGCGGCACAAGCCGAAAGCGCAGGGTAGACTTCTTGTCGGTACGTCGCACGCCCCCGGTCCGCACCTGTGTCGGTTGCCGGAAGCGCGCGTCATCCTCCGAGTTACTGCGGTTCGTCGCGATCGAGTCCGGCCCTGACCAGTTCAAGGCTGTGCCTGATCCGGCCCGCAGACGGCCGGGTCGGGGAGCGCACCTGCATCCTGATCCGGCTTGCCTGGCGCTAGCGGAGCGTCGGCGAGCCTTCGGGCGAGCCTTACGTCTCGCCGGAGTCCTGGACACCGGTCCGCTGGCCGAAGCCGTCGCCCTGGCGGCGGCGGAGCAATCGCAGTGATCGGAACCGCCGATGGTGGGCGCGAGATGCCCCACCCGGACACGCAAGGTAGGACGACGGACATGAGCACACGATGAAGTCCCTGAGATGACCAGGCTTCAAGTGCACGAGTGAGGTCGGCGCGGACCTATGCCGCCCGGCCTCGAGGTGAGGAGTGTAGTGGCAGGCAAGGCCCGCGTACACGAGCTGGCAAAAGAGCTCGGGGTCGAGAGCAAGACCGTGCTCGCGAAGCTGCAGGAGCTTGGCGAGTACGTGAAGTCCGCATCCAGCACGGTCGAGGCGCCCGTGGCGCGCCGGCTGCGAGCGAGCTTCGAGTCCGGAGGGGCCGCACCGGCACCCTCGGCTTCTCCTGCGCCGGCATCGTCGGCTCCCTCGGCAGCGCCGGTGCCTTCGGCACCGCGTCCGGGCCCGGCAGTCCCGGCAGCCAAGCCCTTCGCGCCCCCGAAGCGGCCGCAGCCGCCCGCGGGCGGTGGCCCCGGAGGTGGGCGTCCGCCCGTCCCCGGCCCGCCGCGCCCGGCGCCCGTGGTCAAGCCGACGAGTGCGCACGACATCGAGGTGGCGGCCGCCGAGCAGCGTGCCGCCGCGCTGAAGGCGGACCAGGAAGCGGCCATGAAGGCCGCCAAGGAGGCCCGTCAGCGGGAGACCACCCGGCGTGAGAGCACGCCGCCGCCCAGCGGTGGCGCACCTTCGCCCGGCCCGCGTCCCGGTCCGGCCACCCCGGCGCCCCAGCCGGGTGCCGCGCCGACCCCGGGAGCTCCACGTCCAGGCCAGGGGCCCCGTCCCGGCGGCGCTCGCCCGCCGGCGCGTTCCCCGGGCAACAACCCGTTCGGTGTCTCCGGCGGCGCTCCGGCGCGGCCCGCCCCGGGCGGCAACATCCCGCGGCCGAACCCGGCCGCCATGCCTCCGCGGCCCAACCCGGCCTCGATGGGCGGCCCCCGGCCCAACCCGTCGCAGATGCCGAGCCAGCGTCCGGGTCGCCCGGCCGGTGGCCCCGGTGACCGTCCCGGTCGCCCGGGTGGCGGCGGCGGTGCCGGTGGCGGCTTCCGCCCCGGTGGCGGTGGCGGTCGTCCCGGCGGTCCCGGCGGTGGCGGTGGCGGTGGCTTCCGTCCCGGTGGCGGCGGTGGCGGCGGTGCCGGTGGCGGTTTCCGTCCCGGTGGCGGCGGCGGCGGTGGCGGTGCCGGTGGCGGTTTCCGTCCCGGTGGCGGTGGCGGCGCGCCCGGCGCGGGCGTCGGCGGTGCCGGTCGTCCCGGTGGCGGCGGTGCCGGTGGCCGTGGTCGTGGCGGCGGTGCCGCGGGTGCCTTCGGGCGTCCCGGTGGCCGGCCGACGCGTGGCCGCAAGTCCAAGAAGCAGCGCAGACAAGAGTTCGACAACCTGTCCGCGCCGACGATGGGCTCGGGCGCTCCCAGGGGTCAGGGTCAGTCGATCCGGCTCCCGCAGGGTGCCTCCCTGTCCGACTTCGCGGACCGGATCAACGCCAACCCGGGCTCGCTCGTCCAGGAGATGTTCAACCTGGGTGAGATGGTGACGGCGACCCAGTCGTGCACCAACGAGACGCTGCTGCTGCTCGGTGAGCACCTGGGCTTCAACGTCGAGATCGTCAGCCCCGAGGACGAGGACCGCGAGCTGCTCGCGCGCTTCGACATCGACATCGATGCCGACGTCGACGAGGAGCGCCTGGTCATCCGTCCGCCGGTCGTGACCGTCATGGGTCACGTCGACCACGGTAAGACGAAGCTGCTCGACGCGATCCGCTCCACCAACGTCGTGGCCGGCGAGGCCGGTGGCATCACCCAGCACATCGGTGCCTACCAGGTGCACGTGCCGCACGGCGAGGACGGCGAGGACCGCGCGATCACCTTCATCGACACCCCGGGTCACGAGGCGTTCACCGCCATGCGTGCCCGTGGTGCGCAGGCCACGGACATCGTGGTCCTGGTGGTCGCGGCCGACGACGGCGTCATGCCCCAGACGATCGAGGCGTTGAACCACGCCCAGGCGGCCGAGGTGCCGATCGTGGTCGCGGTCAACAAGATCGACAAGGAGAACGCCAACCCGGCCAAGGTGCGTCAGGAGCTGACGCAGTACGGCCTGGTCGCCGAGGAGTACGGCGGCGAGACCATGTTCGTCGACATCTCCGCGAAGAGCCGCATCAACATCGAGGGTCTCCTCGAGGCCGTGCTGCTGACCGCCGACGCCGCGCTCGACCTGCGCGCGCCGATCGACGGTCCGGCGCAGGGCATCGCGATCGAGTCGCACCTCGACCGTGGCCGTGGTCCCGTCGCCACCGTGCTGGTGGAGAAGGGCACGCTCAACGTCGGTGACTCGATCGTCGCCGGCCGTGCCTACGGGCGCGTCCGGGCGATGCTCGACGAGAACGGCACGCCCGTGCCGTCGGCCGGGCCGGCCCGTCCGGTCCTGGTGCTCGGTCTGACCTCGGTGCCCGGCGCCGGTGACACGTTCCTCGCCACCGACGACGACCGCACCGCACGCCAGATCGCCGAGCAGCGGCAGGCCCGCCGCCGCGCGGCCGAGATGGCCACGCGGACCGGCCGGGTCACGCTGGAGAACCTGTTCGACCAGCTCAAGGAGGGCGAGAAGACCACGCTCAACCTCATCCTCAAGGGTGACGGTTCGGGTTCGGTCGAGGCGCTCGAGGACGCACTGGTCAAGATCGTCGTCGCCGACGAGGTCCAGCTCCGGATCATCCACCGGGGCGTGGGCGCCGTCACGCAGGACGACGTCAACCTGGCGAGCGCGTCCGACGCGATCGTCATCGGGTTCAACGTGCGGGCCGAGGGTCGCATCCGCGAGCTGGCCGACCGCGAGGGCGTGGAGATCCGGTACTACACCGTCATCTACCAGGCCATCGAGGAGATCGAGACCGCGCTCAAGGGCATGCTCAAGCCCATCTACGAAGAGGTCGAGCTCGGCACGGCGGAGATCCGCGAGGTCTTCCGCTCGTCGCGCTTCGGCAACATCGCAGGCTGCATCGTCCGCACCGGGCTCATCCGGCGCAACAGCAAGGCGCGCCTGCTCCGCGACGGGGCTGTCATCTCCGACAACCTCACCATCGCGGGCCTGCGCCGCTTCAAGGACGACGCCACCGAGGTCCGCGAGGGCTTCGAGTGCGGTATCACGCTCGGCAACTTCAACGACATCCAGCTCGGTGACGTCATCGAGACCTGGGAGCTGCGGGAGAAGCCGCGCGGCTGACGCCGCCCAGCTGAGAGGGGCCGCCGCGGATTCCGCGGCGGCCCTTTCTTTGATATTGGATTCCGGCGTACCGTCGATGCGTCATGAACCTCGTCTGGTGGTCGATCGAGGTCCGCGACGGGGAGAACCCGGCGCGGCAGTGGCGCGACGCCTGGTCCAGGTCGCTGCTGGAGGCCGCCGTCACGCACGGCGCCCACGACTTCATCTGGCAGGCCGAGCCGTTCGGGGTCGTGCTGGAGCTCGGCTTCGCCGAGGACGACGACTGGGACCGCTTCCGGCAGCTGCCGGCGGTGGTCGCCGCGCTCGACGCCGTCGACCCGCGCACGCGATATGTCTATCCGGGCCGCGGCGGCGGCGCCGGCGCCGGGCTGCCGCGCCGCACCCCCCGCCCGATCGTCGAGGACGCCGCGCCGCTGCCGGTCGCGCCGCCCCCGTTATTGGTGGCCAGGCTCTCCCGGAGTCGTTAGGATCTTGGGCCGTGTATACCGGAACCGCGGTCTTCGACATGCTCCTGCCCGGTGATTCGCGCTCGCTGAAGGCCAAGCGGGCCTATGTGCGTCCCCTGGTGGCCTATCTGCGCAAGTTCGAGGTGTCCGTCGCCGAGGTGGGCGCCCTCGACCTGCACGGACGCGCCGAGCTCGGCGTCGCTGTGGTCGCCGCCGAGGCCGCGCACGTGCGCGAGGTCCTGGACACCATCGAGCGGGCGGTCGCCGGCCGGCCCGAGATCGAGTTGCTCTCCGTGCGCCGCCGGCTGCACGGTGACGATGACGAGTAAACCTGACTTCCGCAACCGGCCTCCAGGTCGCGGCGCGGGTACTGTCAGAGCGTTGGTCAGATCGTTTTGGCTGCGGAGGTGTTCGAGATGACGGATCCGGCAAAGGTGCGCCGGCACGCTGAGCGCGTGAAGGAGCTCGTCGCATCGGTGGTGCGGACACAGGTCAAGGACCCTCGACTGGGCATGATCACGATCACCGACGCGCGGATCACCGCTGATCTGCGCGAGGCGACCGTCTTCTACACGGTGCTCGGTGACGCGACGGCACAGTCGGGCACGGCGGCGGCGCTGGAGAGCGCCAAGGGGCTGCTGCGTTCGACCGTCGGCAAGGCCCTCGGGCTGCGGCACTCCCCGAGTCTCTCGTTCGTGCACGACGACGTGACCGAGCACGTGAAGCACATCGACGACCTGCTGGCGACCGCCCGTAGCGCCGACGCGGAGGTCCAGCGACGAGCCGCCGGGGCGCACTACGCGGGCGACGCCCAGCCCTACAAGCTCGAGGACGAGGACGACCTGGGGGCGGACAGCGCTGACGACGAGGTCGTCGTCGGCCAGGACCGGCGGTGACCGCACCGCAACCTTCGCCCGGGGAGTGGGCCGCCGCGGTCTCAGCGCTGCGCGGCCTGCCCCCGGGCTCCCGCGTGCTCCTCGCCTGTCACGTCAACCCCGACGGTGACGCCCTCGGCAGCATGCTCGGCTTCGCGCTCGGCCTGCGCCGCCTCGACCCGTCCCTGCTGATCGAGGCGACGTTCCCCGGCCCGATGGTCGTCCCCGCCCCCTTCGACGAGCTGCCGGGCGTGTCGCTGCTGGTGCCGTCGGGCTCCGTGCGGGCGCCCGACGCGATGCTGGTGTTCGACGCGGCGAGCATCGAGCGGCTCGGCGCCCTCGCCGGGCTGCTGACCGCCGCGCCGGTCGGCATCGTGCTGGACCACCACGCGTCCAACCCCGGGTTCGGGGCGGTCAACCTCATCGACCCGACCGCGGCGGCGACGTCGGTCGTCGCCGAGGGCCTGCTCAGCCGCCTCGGCGTCGCGCTGGACGCGGAGATCGCCGAATGCCTGTATGTCGCACTCGCCACCGACACGGGCTCGTTCAAGCACGGCTCGACCACCCCGGCGGTGCACGAGCTCGCGGCCCGGCTCATCGCCACCGGCATCCCCGTCGGTGAGATCTCCCGCCGCCTGTTCGACACCCGGCCCTTCGGCGCGATCCGGCTCTTCGGCGTCGCCCTGGCCCGCACCGCCCTCGAGCCGGCGGGCGGGCTCGGCCTCGCGTGGACCTATGTGACGCTCGCCGACCTGGCCGAGTTCGACCAGCCCGCCGGCGCCGTGGAGGCGCTCATCGACTCCGTGCGCTGCGTCGCGGAGGCCGACGTCGCGTGTGTGGTGAAGCCGGTCGGCCCGGGGGAGTGGTCGGTCTCGCTGCGGAGCAAGGGCGCCGTCGACGTCAGCGCCGTGGCGGTCGGGCTCGGCGGCGGCGGGCACCGCTTCGCGGCCGGTTTCAGCGCCGCCGGCACGGTCGAGTCGGTCATGGCGTCCGTCCGCGCCGCGCTCACGGACCGGGTCGTGCTCCTGGATCAGGGTTAATCCAGGGCCGACATCGCTGGCACAGCGGGTGTCGCTGCGGTGACAATCGATGTATGGACCGACCTGAGCTGGTTGCGGGGGTCGACCGGGCCTGGACCCGTCCGGCCGTGCTGGCACCGGTGTTCGCCCTCATCGCGCTCGTGGGCGGCGCGCTGCCGTCGTTCTCCCTGCGGGCCAACCTCCTCGTCCTCGGCGCCGGTGGTGCGCTGCTGTGGCTGGGTATGTCCTCGGCGGTGCCGAGACGCCCGGCGCCGGCGCGGCTGCCCCGGGCGGCGGTGTGGTGGCTGGTGCCGGTCGGGCTCTTCGCGGTCGTCGAGGGCGTCACGTTCCTGATCGGCTCGCGGGCCTATCCGACGCTGTCCCGGCTCATGGATCCCCTGCTGGAGCACTACCTCGCCCGCGCCGCCGCCTACTTCGGCTGGCTGTGGGCCTTCTGGGCGATGGTGCGCCGATGAGCGGCCGGCGTCGGAACGTACTGGAGGTGGCGGTATGACGCTCGCGCAGGCGGCCATCGCGGCCGCGTTCGCCGTGTCGCTGGGCCTCTTCGCCGCGGTCGAGGTCGCCGCCCGCCGGGAGGGCTCCCGGGTGCCGACGCTCGGTGAGGTCTGCGGCGTCGTCATGCGCTACCGGGTGGGTCCGCTGCCCGTCGGCCGGATCGCGATGTTCGGCTTCTGGTGGTGGCTGGGCTGGCATTTTCTCGCCCGCTGAACGGCCGGCTGACGTCCTTCCGACAGGTGAACCCGCAGGTAACCCCGTCCAGATCGCGGGATGACGTCGCACATCGTGGAACTGAACGATAACTTAGTCAACATGCGCATCGTACGAATTCTTCGCCGCCCGTCCCGGGCCTGACCGCTTCCAGCGGAACCCGGCGGCGGGCGTCCCACGGCCCCGACAGGCAACAGCCGCCGTCAGCGAGGAATCAGATGCCGAACCACCGATCCACGTTTCAGGCCGACACCACCCATCGTCGGTCTCCTGGTCGTGCGTTGGCGCGGCCGCCGGTGACCCCGGCGTCCCTGCGATCGGACCGTCAACACACCAACCGTGCCGTCAGCCGCGCTGTCAGCAGCGCCGGCAGTCAGGAGACCAGCGTCATGCCCGAGCAGCCGAAGCCCCAGCCCAAGCCGCAGGAGCCGACCTCCGACACGCGTGAGCGCGCCCGCGCCGCCCTGCAGATGTCGATGGACCGCCGGGGCTGATCGCCCGGAGTCATGCATGAGTAAGTAGCGTGGCGGAAGGTAACTCCTTACGCTGACGCGGTGACCGTGATGCGTCGTGTCGCCGCCCTCGCTCTGCCGGCGCTCGTGGTGCTGGCCGCCGAGCCGCTGTATGTCCTGGTGGACACGGCGGTCGTCGGTCATCTCGGCCGCGAGGAGCTCGGCTCCCTGGCGATCGGCGGGCAGATCATGGCGCTCGCCGTGTGGCTCGGCAACGTGCTGGCCTACGGCACGACCGGCCGCGCCGCCCGGCGCTTCGGGGCCGGCCAGCGCGCCGCCGCGGTCGAGGAGGGCGTCCAGGCGTCCTGGCTGGCGTTCGCCGGCGGGGTCGTCATCATGGTGGTCCTCGAGGTGTTCGCCGGGCCGCTGACCCGTGCCGTCGCCGGGTCCCCGGGCCCGGTCGCCGACGGCGCCGCCGACTGGCTGCGCATCGCCGCCCTCGGCGCGCCCGGCCTGCTGCTGGGCACCGCCGGCAACGGCTGGATGCGCGGCGTCCAGGACACCCGCCGCCCGCTCTACTACGTGCTCGGCGCGAACGCGCTGTCCGCCGTGCTCTGCCCGCTGCTGGTCCACCCGCTCGGCTTCGGCCTGGCCGGCTCCGCCGTCGCCAACGTCGTCGCGCAGACCGCCGGGGGGCTGCTGTTCGTCCGGGCGCTGCTGACCGAGCGCGTCGCGCTGCGCCCGCAGTTCGCGGTGATCCGCCACCAGCTGACCCTCGGCCGGGACCTGCTGCTGCGCGGTGCCGCCTTCCAGGCGTGCTTCCTGTCCGCGTCGGCGGTCGCGGCCCGCTTCGGCACCGCCAGCCTCGCCGCGCACCTCATCGCCATCCAGCTGTTCTTCTTCACCGCGCTGGCCCTCGACGCGGTCGCGATCGCCGCGCAGTCCCTCGTCGGGGCCGCGCTCGGCGGTGAACGGGTCGACGAGGCGCACCTGCTCGCCCGCCGCATCACCGTGGCCGGGCTCGTCTCCGGCGTCGCGTTCGCGTTCCTGGTCGCGGCCGCCCTCGGCACCGTGCGGCCCTGGTTCGGCGCCGACGCGCAGGTGTACGCCCAGGCGAAGACCGCCTGGTGGTGGTTCGTCGCGATGATGCCGGCCGCGGGCGTGGTGTTCGCCCTCGACGGGGTCTTCCTCGGCGCCGGCGACGTCCGCTACCTGCGCAACCTCACGTTCGTGTCGGCGCTCGGCGGTTTCCTGCCCGGCATCTGGCTCGCCTACCTGCTCGACGCCGGGCTGCGCGGGGTGTGGATCGCCCTGTGCCTGTTCATCGCGCTGCGGCTGGGCGGCCTGCTGTGGCGTCTCGCGGGCGAAAAATGGGCGGTCACCGGCGCGGTGCGCTGACACACTCCCACGTCGTGTCGTCGCACTGCTCATTGACACTAGCACAACCGAAAAAATAATCTGTCGGACTCCTACCCATCGTAGCTCACCACGCAGCGGGGAGTGACCTCAGCCCATGGACGCCCGGCTCACCTACGCCCAGCTCGAGGCCCTCGCATACGTTCGCGCCGGGAGCGGGCCGCGGACCGAGCCGCCGGACGCGGTCGTGACGATCAACTTCCATCCGGACCGGATCGACGCCGGCGGCCGGACCGTGATCGAGGGGCTGCTCGCCGACGGCCGCTTCCGCAGCCAGTTCGAGACCGGCATCTCCAACGGCGGCCTGACCGCCCACCCCGGCGGGGACCGCGACCGCTGGGAGCGGCGCATGTTCGGCGGCGCCTACCAGCGGCCCGGGGTCACGCCCGCGGACCGGCCCAAGTACGGCGCCCTCGACCTGGCGCGCCACCCGGCCGGCGCCGCCCGCCGCTTCGGCTCCGCGCACCTTCGCCTGCGCCCGGAGGTCGGCGCGCGCACGACGTTCACCCTGGGCGACAGCTTCCACGAGCCGGCGGCGGCGGGCGTGTTCGATGCGATGGCGTCAGTACTGACGGGCCTGCCCGACCACGTCGCTTCGGCTGGACCGCTCGACGACTACGTCGAGGCGCAGGTGCACGGCCCGGTCGACCTCGCGGCCGACGTCGAGGCGCTCGTCCTCGACGACAGCTTCGCCGGCCGTCTGTCGGCGGCACAGACCCTGGCGACCCGCTACGGCGTCAAGCTCGAATGGCGGCCGGGATCGCGGCTCACCCCGCGCGACGTCCCGGACGACTTCCGGGGTCCGCAGGTGCGGCCGCTCGCGGTGCGGCTGTGCGAGCGGTACGAGCGGCCCTTCGTCGACGCGGAGCTGATCGGCCGCGCCGCGCGGGAGTCCCACGCCGATCCGGCGACGCTGCAACTGCTGAAGTACCTGTGGCACACCCTGGCCGTGCACGGCGTTGGCTAGGCTGTCCCGTCGTGGCGCAGAAGGCAGCAACGCAGGGCGGGCTCGTCGTCGTGGACAAGCCCGGCGGGATGACCTCGCACGACGTGGTGTCGCGGATGCGGCGCCTGGCGAGGACGCGCAGGGTCGGGCACGGCGGCACCCTCGACCCGATGGCGACCGGGGTGCTCATCATCGGTGTGGAGAAGGCGACCCGCCTGCTCACGTACGTCATCGGCAGCACCAAGGAGTACCGCGCCACGATCCGCCTCGGGCAGGCGACCGTCACCGACGACGCCGAGGGCGACGTCGTGTCCACAGTGGACGCGAGCGGGGTCACCGACGGGGACGTGCACGCCGGGCTCGCGCCGCTGCGCGGGGAGATCCTGCAGGTGCCCAGCGCCGTGTCCGCGATCAAGGTCAACGGGGTCCGCTCGTACCACCGGGTCCGCTCCGGCGAGGAGGTCGCGCTGCAGGCCCGGCCGGTCACGGTGGCCCGCCTCGACGTCCTCGGCATCAGCCGCTCGCCCGAGGGCGTCGACGTCGACGTGGACGTCGCCTGCTCGTCCGGCACCTACATCCGCGCCCTGGCCCGGGATCTCGGCGCGACGCTCGGGGTCGGCGGGCACCTGACCGCGCTGCGCCGCACCGCCGTCGGCGCGTTCACCCTGGCCGAGGCGGCGACCCTGGACGAGCTCGCCGACCGTGAGGACCCGGTCACGATGCCGCTGCCGGCCGCCGCCGCCCGCTGCTTCCCGCGCCGCGACGCCGACGAGGTCGAGGCGAAGACGCTGTCGCACGGCGGGTCGCTCGCCCCGGTCGGGGTCGCCGGGCCGTATGCGGTCTTCGCACCCGACGGCAGCGTGCTGGCCATCGTCCGGGAGAAGGACGGCAGGGCGCGTCCCGAGATCGTCCTCGTGCCGTAGCCCGGATGCCGGGGCTCCACCCGTACACCTGCCGCGGCGGAAGCAGGAGTTAGGCTCGGACGCATGCAGCGGTGGCGGGGAACTCAGGCGGCGCCGGGTGGCTGGGGGCGCGCGGTCACCACGATCGGCGTCTTCGACGGCGTGCACCGGGGGCACCAGCAGGTGATCGGGCACGTCGTGAAGCGGGCCGGCGAGCTGGGCGTGCGGTCGGTCGTGCTGACCTTCGACCCTCACCCGTCCGAGGTGGTGCGGCCCGGGTCGCACCCGGCGGTGCTGACCGAGCCGGGCCGCAAGGCGGAGCTGATGGAGTCGCTCGGCGTCGACGTGCTGTGCGTGATCCCGTTCACGGTCGAGTATTCGCGGCTGTCGCCGGAGGCGTTCGTCCACGACGCGCTGGTCGAGCACCTGCACACGGCGCAGATCGTGGTGGGGGAGAACTTCCGCTTCGGCCACAAGGCCGCCGGCGACCTGGAGCTGCTGCACCGGCTCGGGCGCACCTTCGGCTTCGGGGTGGAGGGCGCGCCGCTGGTCGCCGACGAGGGCACCGTGTTCTCCTCGACCTACATCCGGGCCTGCGTCGACGCGGGTGACGTCGTCGCCGCCGCCCGCGCGCTGGGCCGCCCGCACCGCGTCGAGGGCGTCGTCGTGCGCGGCGACCAGCGCGGCCGTGAGCTGGGCTTCCCCACGGCCAACCTGCTGACCTCGGCGAACGCCGCGATCCCGGCCGACGGCATCTATGCCGCCTGGGTGACCCGCGACCGGGACAACGAGCCGCACCGGGCGGCCGTGTCCGTCGGCACCAACCCGACGTTCTCCGGCAAGGAGCGGCGGGTCGAGTCCTACATCCTCGACTTCTCCGGCGACATCTACGGCGAGCGGATCGCTGTCGACTTCGTCGAGCGCCTCCGTGAGCAGCGCACGTACACGGGCGTCGAGCCGCTGATCGAGCAGATCCGCGACGACGTCGAACAGGCCAGACGGGTGCTGGAACGTCCCGTCTGTTAGCCTTGTGTCGACGCCGGGTGACCGGCGGAGGTCAGGCTGCCTGCACGACGCCGCGGGCCCGACCTTGATGAGAACCAACCTTTAAGGGAGAACATGGCGCTCGACTCTGCGCAGAAGACCGAGATCATGGGCAAGTACGCGACCGTCGAAGGGGACACCGGCTCGCCGGAGGTCCAGGTCGCGATGCTGACCAAGCGGATCGCGGACCTCACCGAACACCTCAAGAAGCACAAGCACGACCACCACAGCCGGCGTGGCCTGCTGCTGCTGGTCGGCCGTCGCCGCCGTCTGCTCAACTACCTGCAGCGCAGCGACATCGCCCGCTACCGCTCGTTGATCGAGCGGCTCGGCCTGCGGCGATAACGACACGTACGTTGGGGAGCGGCGTCCATGCGTCGCTCCCCTTCGTGTAGTGACACACTGGTATGTGAACCAGCCGCCTGTTTGTAACCAGTCGCCCCGCCCGAGCGCGTCGGCGCACCGGTCCTCGGTAGTGGCTTCCGGGCAGATCAGCCCCGTGAGCTTCGATCGAAGACCGGCCGCAGACAGCTCCGCCTGGGCGCACCACAACCCGAAGGAGCACCACACCACATGACCGAGCAGAGCACTCTCGGTACGCACTTCAGCACCGCGGTCATCGACAACGGCACGTTCGGCACCCGGGAGATCACCTTCTCCACGGGCCGGCTGGCGCGCCAGGCCGCGGGCTCCTGCCTCGCGCAGCTCGGCGAGACCGTCGTGCTGTCCGCGACCACGGCCGGCAAGTCCCCGAAGGACCAGTTCGACTTCTTCCCGCTGACGGTCGACGTCGAGGAGCGGATGTATGCCGCGGGCCGCATTCCCGGCTCGTTCTTCCGCCGCGAGGGCCGCCCGAGCGAGGACGCGATCCTCACCTGCCGCCTGATCGACCGGCCGCTGCGCCCGAGCTTCGTCAAGGGCCTGCGCAACGAGGTCCAGGTCGTCGAGACGATCCTCGCGCTCGACCCGGCCCACCCCTACGACGTCGTGGCGATCAACGCCGCGTCGCTGTCGACGAAGCTGTCGGGCCTGCCGTTCTCCGGCCCGATCGGCGCGACCCGCATGGCGCACGTCGACGGCCAGTGGATCGCCTTCCCGACCCTGGAGGAGCTGGCCCGGGCGACGTTCGACATGGTCGTCGCCGGCCGGACCCTCCCCGACGGTGACGTCGCGATCATGATGGTCGAGGCCGAGGCGACCGAGCACACCGTGGCGCTGGTCGCCGGTGGCGCGCCCGCCCCGACCGAGGAGGTCGTGGCCGGTGGCCTGGAGGCCGCCAAGCCCGCCATCCGCGAGCTGTGCCGGGCCCAGTCCGAGCTCGCGGCGGTCGCCGCGAAGCCGGTGCAGGAGTTCCCGACCTTCCTGGACTACCAGCCCGACGCCTACGAGGCCGTGTCCGGCGCCGTCAAGGACGAGGTGTCCGAGGCGCTGCGCATCTCCTCCAAGGCGGAGCGCGAGGAGGCCCTCGACCGGATCAAGGAGGCCGCCTTCCAGCGCCTCGCCGGTGGCTTCGAGGGTCGCGAGAAGGAGATCGGCGCCGCGCTGCGGTCGCTGACCAAGAACGAGGTCCGCGCCCGGGTCCTGCGCGAGCAGGTCCGCATCGACGGCCGCGGCCCGCGCGACATCCGGCCGCTGACCGCCGAGGTGCAGGTCCTGCCCCGCGTGCACGGCTCGGCGCTGTTCGAGCGCGGCGAGACCCAGATCCTGGGTGTCACCACGCTCAACATGCTGCGCATGGAGCAGACGCTGGACACCCTGGCGCCGGAGAAGTCCAAGCGCTACATGCACAACTACAACTTCCCGCCGTACTCGACCGGTGAGACCGGCCGGGTGGGCTCGCCGAAGCGGCGCGAGATCGGCCACGGCGCGCTCGCCGAGCGGGCCCTGATCCCGGTCCTGCCGGCCCGCGAGGAGTTCCCCTACGCGATCCGCCAGGTCTCCGAGGCCCTCGGCTCCAACGGCTCCACGTCGATGGGCTCGGTCTGCGCGTCGTCGATGGCGCTGCTGTCCGCGGGTGTGCCGCTGAAGGCCCCCGTCGCCGGCATCGCGATGGGCCTCATCTCCGACGAGGTCGACGGCAAGACGGAATACGTCACGCTCACCGACATCCTCGGTGCCGAGGACGCGTTCGGCGACATGGACTTCAAGGTCGCCGGCACCCGTGACTTCGTGACCGCGCTGCAGCTGGACACCAAGCTCGACGGCATCCCGTCCGACGTCCTCGCGGGCGCCCTGCAGCAGGCCCACGACGCGCGGCACGTCATCCTCGACGTGATGGCCGAGGCGATCGAGTCGCCGGCCGGCATGAGCCAGTACGCGCCCCGGGTGACCACGGTCAAGATCCCCGTCGACAAGATCGGCATGGTGATCGGGCCCAAGGGTCAGACCATCAACGCCATCCAGGACGAGACCGGCGCCGAGATCAGCATCGAGGACGACGGCACGATCTACGTCGGCGCGACCAACGGCCCGTCGGCCGAGGCCGCCGTCGAGCGGATCAACGCCATCGCCAACCCGACGATGCCGAAGGTCGGGGACAAGTTCCTCGGCACCGTGGTGAAGACGGCCGCGTTCGGCGCCTTCATCTCGCTGCTGCCCGGCCGCGACGGCCTGCTGCACATCTCCAAGGTGGGCAACGGCAAGCGCGTCGACCGGGTCGAGGACTTCCTCAACGTCGGCGACAAGGTCGAGGTGCAGATCGCGGACATCGACAACCGCGGCAAGATCTACCTGGACAAGGTGCTGACCGAGGCCGAGGCCGCCGCTGCGGCGGAGGCCGCGGCGGCCGGTGGCGGCGCGCCGTCCGGCTCCGGCGGTGAGCGGCCCTCCGGCCGTGACCGCGGCGGCGACCGTGGCCCCCGCTCCCGCGAGCGTGGGGACCGGGCTCCGCGCCAGTCCTCCGCGCCGTCCTCCTCCTCGGAGGCGCCCGCCTCCTCGGAAGAGGGCGACGGCGGCGAGGACGGTGGCGAGTTCCGTCGCCGGCGGAACCGGCACAGCTGAGACATGGTGAGTCGGCCGCTGACCCAGACGTTGGCAGATGACCCGCTGGGTGGCACGGTGCGCCGCACCGTGCTGCCCAACGGGCTGCGCATCCTGACCGAGGCGATACCGTCGATGCGCAGCGTGTCGTTCGGCGTCTGGGTCGGCATCGGCTCACGGGACGAGACCCCGGCACTGTCCGGGGTCTCCCACTTCCTCGAACACCTGTTGTTCAAGGGCACCAAGCGGCGCAGCGCGCTGGAGATCTCCTCGCAGATCGAGGCGGTCGGCGGGGAGACCAACGCGTTCACCGCCAAGGAGTACACGTGCTACTACGCGCGGGTGCTCGACGCCGACCTGCCGCTCGCCATCGACGTGGTGTGTGACCTGGTCATCGACTCGGTGCTGACCGACGCGGACGTCGAGACCGAGCGTGGCGTGATCCTCGAGGAGATCGCCATGCACGACGACGAGCCCGGCGACGAGGTGCACGACGTCTTCACCGAGGCGATCTACGGCCACCATCCGCTGGGCCGGCAGATCTCCGGCAGCGTGGAGAGCATCTCCGCGCTGACCCGCAAGCAGATCGACAGCTTCTACCGCAGGCGGTACCGGCCGTCGCAGATGGTGATCGCCGCGGCGGGCAACCTCGACCACGCGAAGGTCGTCAAGGCGGTGCGCGCGGCCTTCGAGGGCCTCACGGTCGCCGCCGACCCGGCCCCGCGGCGCTCCCGCACCACGAAGGTGCCGACCCGCTCCGGGCAGATCGTGGTCCGCAACAAGGACACCGAGCAGGCGCATCTCGTGCTCGGCTGCGTGGGCTACCCGCGGCAGCACGACAACCGCTTCGCCGTCGGCGCGCTCAACAACGTCCTCGGCGGCGGCATGTCGAGCCGGCTGTTCCAGCAGATCCGTGAGCAGCGCGGGCTGGCCTACTCGGTCTATTCGTTCACGTCGCAGTACAGCGACGCGGGGCTCTTCGGGGTCTACGCCGGCTGCGCGCCCGGCAAGGTCGAAGAGGTCCTCTCCATCACCCGGGACGAGCTGGCCAGGGTCGCGGCGGAGGGCGTCACCGACGCCGAGGTCGAGCGCGGCAAGGGCATGCTCAAGGGCGCGGTCGTGCTGGGCCTGGAGGACACCGGGTCGCGGATGAGCCGCCTCGGCAAGGGTGAGCTTCTGTACGACGAGCTGATGTCCGTCGACGAGGTGCTGCGCCAGGTCGACCTGGTCACGCCCGAGATGGTCCGTCAGGTGGCCGCTGAGCTGCTGTCCCGGCCGATGTCCCTCGCCGTGATCGGCGACTTCGACGACAACGCCTTCGCTGGAGCGTTGGGATAAGTTATCCCGCGTGACTGCAAAGATCAGGGTCGGCGTGCTCGGCGCGCGCGGCCGCATGGGCACCGAGGCGTGCCAGGCCATCTCCGCGAGTGCCGATCTTTCGCTGGTGGCGTCGCTGGACGTCGGTGACGCACTCGTCGAGGATCTCGATGTCCTGGTCGACTTCACCACACCCGATGTGGTGATGGACTCGCTGCGCTGGTGCGTCTCCCACGGCGTGCACGCGGTCGTGGGCACGTCCGGCTTCACCACGGCGCGGCTGGATGAGGTGCGGTCCTGGCTCGCGGACAAACCCGGCGTCGGCGTGGTCATCGCGCCCAACTTCGCCGTCGGCGCCGTGCTGATGATGGAGTTCGCGGCCCGCGCGGCCCGCTACTTCGAGTCGGTCGAGGTGGTCGAGATGCACCACCCGCAGAAGATCGACGCGCCGAGCGGCACCGCGCTGCGCACCGCGCAGCTCATCGCCGAGGCGCGGGCCTCCGCGGGGCTGGGACCCGTGCCGGACGCGACCTCCGAGGAGATGGCCGGGGCCCGCGGCACCGACGTCGAGGGCGTGCCGGTGCACTCGCTGCGGGCCCGGGGGCTCGTCGCGCACCAGGAGGTCCTCTTCGGTGCCGCGGGGGAGACGCTGACCATCCGGCACGACTCGTTCGACCGGAAGTCGTTCATGCCGGGCGTCCTGCTCGCCGTCCGCGCCGTCGTGTCACGGCCGGGACTGACGGTCGGGCTCGGCCCGCTGCTGGACTAGCGTCACGTTGTGTAACCGTTTCGCGTTCACTCTGATGTTTCCAAATAGTGGGATTCAGAGGCCCCAATTCGGGCGCAACAGGGTCACATCGAGGTAACGACAGGGGCTTCTTCGGTCTCGAGTGACGCATGCCACCGGATCTGCGGGACGAGCAGATCATCAACATCGAGTGACCGGCTGACCCCGTCCGGGGCCCAGCCGGAACTCTCCAGAAATCGACGCGTAACACGGTCGTCGGCGAACGTCCACGCCAGGGCTGTCGTAAATCCGTCAGTACGCCATAAATCGACACTAGCCGCCAGCAAACGGCTGCCGTGGCCGCGTCGTCCCCAGCGGGGTTCAACCAGGACATCGGTGATGGCGGCGGCCTTCGTCAGGACGGTGTGATCTTCGTCCGGAGCCAGCGCGGTGTCGTCTGCAGGACCTGACGCGGCAAAACCCACGACGTATGCTGAGGTCGGTCCGGCGCCGGGCGACTCCTGTTGCTCCACCGCGACCAGGACCCGGTGCTCAGGGGTCGGCGGTTCCGTGATTGCGTCTCGCCACCTGCGGGTAATCCAGTCCTCGTCCAGTTGGTCGAGGATGTGTTGGGGCAGCAGTCGCCGATAGGCGACCCGCCAGGTCGTGAGTTGGATGCGCGTGATCTCGACGACGTCGTCGAGTCGCGCCGGTCGGACGAACCCGAGCGTCATGACGCAGCAGCCTACGGATTTTGTGTGAAGAGCCACGTGGCGGGGTAGCGCCGGCTCGTCACAGTTGGACCCGAGCAACCGTTGAGCCAGGCAGCAGGTAAAGCCAGCAACGAGCGATGGAGGGCAGCACAAGTGGCGGAGCGAGGACGAGTCGCCGTGTTGACGGCCGTCCGGCCCAAGCTTCGGCCCCGGGTCAAGCAGGTCCTCATCGTGGCGGCCGTGTGGGCCGTCGTATGGGCCTTCTTGTACGTGGCCGCGGCGAGAAACGGGTATTTCGACCTGAAGGTCTACTACGGCGCCATGGACTACTGGGTGAACAAGGGTGGCGACATCTACGACTACCTGGTCCCCGGCACGCCGTACGGCTTCACCTACCCACCGTTCGCCGCTGCCCTGATGTCGCCGATGGCGCTCATCGGCTGGCACACCGCGATCGCGATCAGCGTGACGATGAACGTCGTCGCGCTCGGCTTCATCATCACCTGGCTCATCGGCCCGGTGATCAAGCGTCAGGGCTGGCAGTTCTGGTTCTCCCTGGCCATCGCCTTCGGCCTGGTCGCCGCCTTCGAGCCGGTGCGCGAGACCGTCAACTTCGGCCAGGTCAACATCCTGCTGCTGTTCATGGTCGTCGGTGACCTGCTGCTGCTGGTCCGTGGCGGCTCCCGCCTCGGCGGCATCGGCATCGGCCTGGCCACCGCGATCAAGCTCACGCCGGGCGTGTTCATCCTGTACCTCGTGGTCACCCGCCGCTGGCGTGCGGCCGCCGTCTCCACGGCCACCGCAGCCGCCGCGACCTGGGCCGCCGCGACCTTCGCACCGGACGCCTCGCGGGTCTTCTGGACCGACGCGATGTGGAACACCGACCGCGTCGGCTCGGCCACGTTCGTGTCCAACCAGGCGCTCAGCGGTCTCGTCGCCCGGCTGTTCAACCCCGACCCGATGAAGCCGCTGTGGCTGCTGCTGGTGGTCGGCGCCCTCGCCGTCTGGGCGTGGCGGGTCCGCAAGGCCGTCAAGGCGGGCGACGAGCTCGCCGGCCTGGCGCTGACCGGTCTCGTCGGCTGCATGGTCAGCCCGATCAGCTGGATCCACCACCTGGTGTGGGTGCTGCCGTCGATCGCGGTCCTGCTGGACCACGCGACCGACAAGAGCGGCGACGCCCGCCGCAGGCGCCACATCATGATCTTCGCGGTGTTCTCGTACCTGCTGCTGTGCAGCCGCACGCCGTGGGCGTTCCACATGAAGTTCGACGGTCTCGGCCTGATCGGCGGCAACGCCTACGTGCTGCTGATGATCGCCCTGCTGATCACGCTGCCGATCCGCGAGCCCGCCTCGGAGAGCTCCGGCCCGCCCCGCACGGCCAACCCGGCCACGTCGACCGGTCCGGTCGTCGAGGACGTCCCCGACCTGGTGGAGATCGACCGGCGGGTCAGCGCCGCGTTCGAAGCCAAGGACGCTGGAGAGCGGCCGCTCGTCGGCGCATAGATTTCCGCATCAAGGGCGGCCCCGGACCGGGGCCGCCCTTTTTTGTCGTACCCCGGCGATAACCTCGCGGGGTGCTGACACTCACGCAGGCGCGGAGGATCGCTCTCGCCGCTCAGGGCTTCGCCGACCGGGCCCCGGCGGGCGTCCCCGAGCGGCGCCACCTGAAGCGGGTCATCGGCCGCACCGGCCTGCTGCAGATCGACTCGGTCAACGTCGTCCAGCGCGCGCACTACCTTCCCGCATACAGCCGCCTCGGCCCCTATCCGACCGAGCTGCTCGACCGGCTCGCCTATCGCCGCCCCCGCGAGCTGTTCGAATACTGGGCCCACGAGGCGTCGCTCGTCCCGGTCCACCTGCACCCGGCGCTGCGCTGGCGGATGCAGTCCGGCGCCGCCTGGGGCCGCATGGTCAAGATGGCCCGCGAGCAGCCCGAGCTGATCCGCCGGGTCCTCGAGGACATCCGCGCCAAGGGCCCGATCACCGCCAACGAGGTCGAGGGCGACCTCGCCGGCCCCCGCAGCAAGGAGCACTGGGGGTGGAACTGGTCGGACACCAAGACCGCGATCGAGTGGCTCTTCTACACCGGCGAGGTCAGCGTCGCCGCGCGCAACGCGTCGTTCGCCCGGGTCTATGACGTCCCCGAGCGCATCCTGCCCGCCGAGGTCCTCGCCGCGCCCACCCCGGAGCCCGCCGACGCCTACCGCGACCTGGTCCGCGTCGCCGCCCGCGCCCTGGGCGTGGCCGCCGAGGCGGAGCTGCGCGACTATTTCCGGCTGCCGCTCGCCGGGGCGCGCACCGCGATCGCCGAGCTGGTCGAGGCCGGGGAGCTCGTCCCCACCGAGGTGGAGGGCTGGCAGCCCCGCGCCTATCTGCACCACGAGGCGCCCAACCCGCGCCGCATCGGGGCGGCGACCCTGGTCAGCCCCTTCGACCCGCTGATGTGGGAGCGGGCCCGGGTGGCACGGCTGTTCGGCTTCACCTACCGCATCGAGATCTACGTCCCGCCCCTGCAGCGCCTCTATGGCTATTACGTGCTGCCGTTCCTGCTCGGCGACCGGCTCGTCGCCCGGGTCGACCTGAAGGCGGACCGCCGCTCCTCGACCCTGCTGGTCCCGGCCGCGTGGGTGGAGCCCCTCACCGGCCGCGGCGCACCTTCGCGGGGTGAGGTGGCGGAGGCGCTGTGGGTGGAGCTGCGGAGGTTCGCGGGGTGGCTGGGCCTGGAGCGGGTCGACCTGCCGGTGGCGGGCGACTTCGCCGTCGACCTGGCCAAGGCGATGACCACCTGACCCCACCCACCGCGCCGCCGAATCCACGGCTGCCGGCGCGGCGCCTGATCCTGCTGCCGTCTGCGCGGCGCTGAGCCTGCGACTGCCGGCCGGTCTGGCGCGACGCCGTGTGTCTCACTAGTGGCGGGGCGCCAGATGCCTGGCTGCCGGTGGGGGGAGCTGTCCCGGTCGTTCGGCATGACCGGGAGTGCTGTCCGCGGTCGATTCGGCCGCGGCTGCTGAGCGGGAGAGCGCGCCGCCGGCCTCGCCACCGTCACCCTGCACACGGCCGCGTCGGCCAGCGACGCCACCGTCCCCGGCCTGTCTGCCGTCGACCCCGGTCGCGGCGACGGGGTGAGCGCCTGGCCGGTGGTGTGGTGCTGAGCGGGTGATTGCTGACGCTTCGCACGTTGGCCGGCTGCAGGGGCCGCCGGCGCGGCGCTGAGTGCCTGACTGACGGTGGGCGCTGTCCCGGTCGGCACTGTGACACCGATTTCGGCTGCGGCCGGCCTCGGCAGGCGGCGGTGCTGAGCGGACGACCGCGGAGCCAGTCCCGGCGGGCGGTCAGCACAGGCGGTGGCGAGGCCGGCACCGGTGCTGCTGCGGCGCCGGGCTGGACCGCGCGGCGCCGCCGGTCCGGTCGTGCGGCCCCTGGCGGGCTGGCCTGCGCGGTGTAGCGTGAATGGCGTGACGTCACCCCTTCAGGCCGCGCCCAGCAGTGACGGGCTGGCGGCGTTCGCCGGTGCGCCGCAGGCAGGCGTGGAGCAGCAGCCTGGGCAGGACCTCCCGCCGCACGCTTACCAGTACAGCTACGTCGCGCCGCCGAAGGGGCGGATCGCGCGGCTGGCCGAGCGGATGCCCCGCTGGGTGTCGCCGCTCGGCTTGACGGCGCTGTTGTCCGGCGGTGTGGCGTACACGTTGCTGATGCGGCCGACCGAGACCAGTGCGACGGCCGCTCCGACGTGTGTCATGAAGCTGTTCACCGGGTTCGACTGCCCGGGCTGCGGTGGCACCCGCGCCGCCTGGTATCTGCTGCACGGCGACATCCCGGCGGCGGCGCACCACCACGCGATGATGGTGTTCGCGACGCCGTTCCTGGTCTACATGTATGTGAGCTGGACCCTCAACCGGCTGGCCGGCCGGCGGGTGCTGCCCACGATGCGGCTGTCCAGCGGCGCGCTCATCGGCTTCCTCGTGGTGTGGTTGGTGTGGTCCGTCGCACGCAACCTGCCCTGGGCGCCATTCTCCTGGATGTTTGTTTAGTACCCTCGTAAAATGCTCTCCGCCAAAGCGATCGCCTGGACGCATTTCGAAGCTCCCGCAGACGTCCCGTGGGAGACCGACGCGGACGGTGGTCAGGCCCTCGCTGAGTTCGCGGGCCGGGCGTGCTACCAGTCGTGGAAGAAGCCGAACCCGGCGACCGCCACCAACGAGGGCTATCTGCGCCACATCCTCGAGGTCGGGCACCTGTCGGTGCTGGAGCACGGGACCGTCACGTTCTACCTGACCGGCGTGTCGCGGTCGTTCACGCACGAGCTGGTCAGGCATCGGCACTTCTCCTTCTCGCAGTTGTCGCAGCGGTACGTGCCGGGGCGCGAGGCCCAGATGGTCGAGCCCGACGTGATCGCCGAGGACCCGGCGCTGCACAAGGTGTTCGTCGAGGCGTCGGAGGCGGCGCTGCGGGCCTACAACGAGCTGCTGGAAGGCCTGGAGGCCAGGTTCAGCGAGGTCGAGAACGGCACGAGCCGGCGCAAGCAGGCCCGGCAGGCGGCGCGGGCGGTGCTGCCCAACGCGGCAGAGACGAAGATCGTGGTGACCGGCAACTACCGGGCGTGGCGGCACTTCGTGACCATGCGCGCGACCGAGGCGGCGGATGTGGAGATCCGCGAGGTGGCGATCGCCTGCCTCAAGGAACTGCAGCGCGTGGCGCCCAACGTATTCGCGGACTTCACCATCACGACCCTCGCGGACGGCACCGAGGTCGCCGCCGCCCAGTACAGCTGGGAATCTTGAGCTGAGCGACCGGAAGGCGTCCGCTAGGTTGTGCGTATGACACGCACCGGTTCCGACCCCGGCCGGCCGTTCGGCCGGCTGCTCAGCGCGATGGTGACGCCATTCCGTGCTGACGGCTCGCTCGACGTCGACGGTGCGGCGCGGCTGGCCGCTCACCTGGTCGACGACCAGGAGCACGACGGCCTGGTGGTCAACGGGACCACCGGCGAGTCGGCGACGACCAGCGACGCCGAGAAGGACCAGGTGCTGCGGGCCGTCATCGAGGCGGTCGGCGACCGGGCCACGGTGATCGCCGGCGTCGGCACCAATGACACGCATCACACGATCGAGCTGGCCCGCGCCGCGGAGAAGGCGGGCGCCGACGGGCTGCTCGTCGTCACGCCGTATTACAACAAGCCCCCGCAGGCGGGCATCCTGCAGCACTTCCGGTCGATCGCGGACTCGTCCGCGCTGCCGGTGATGGTCTACGACATCCCCGGCCGGACGGGCGTCGCGATCGAGACCGACACCATGTGCCGCATCGGCGAGCACGAGCGGATCGTCGCGGTCAAGGACGCCAAGGGCGACCTCGGCGAGAGCGCCTGGGTGATCAAGCGGACCGACCTGGCGTATTACTCGGGTGAGGACAAGCTGACCCTGCCGCTGCTGTCGGTCGGTGCCGTGGGGGTGGTCGGCGTGCCGACGCACGTGTTCGGCCCGGAGACCAAGCGGATGATCCTGGCGCACGAGGAGGGCGACGTCGCCCGTGCTCGAGCGCTGCACCTGCAACTGCTCCCCGCGTTCTGCGGATTCTTCCGCACGCAGGGTGTCATCCTCACCAAGGCCGCCCTGACGCTGCTGGGCCTTCCCGCCGGGCCGGTGCGCCCGCCTCTGGTGTCGGCGAACGCGGCGGAGCTCGGGCGGCTGCGGGAGGATTGCGCTGAGGCGGGCCGCACGATCGGCACCGCGGACCAGATGGCTCATCACAACGACCTCGGAGTGGCCCTATGACAGTGGCACACATCGAGCTCGAACCACCGCCACCACTCACGCCAGGAGCCCTGCGGGTCACGCCGCTGGGCGGGCTGGGCGCCATCGGGCGCAACATGACGGTGTTCGAGCACGACGGCAAGCTGCTCATCATCGACTGCGGGGTGCTCTTCCCCGACGTCGAGCAGCCGGGCGTCGACCTGATCCTGCCCGACTTCTCGTCGATCCTCGACCGGCTCGACCAGGTTCAGGCGATCGTGCTCACCCACGGCCACGAGGACCACATCGGTGCCGTGCCGTATCTGCTCGCCCACAAGCCCGACATCCCGCTCGTCGGGTCGAAGTTCACGCTCGCCCTGGTCGAGGCGAAGCTCGCCGAGCGCCGCATCGAGCCGTACACGCTGACGGTCAAGGAAGGCCAGGTCGAGCGGCTCGGGCCGTTCGAGTGCGAGTTCTTCGCGGTCAACCACTCGATCCCCGACGCGCTCGCGGTGGCCGTGACCACGTCGGCCGGCACCGTGCTGCACACCGGCGACTTCAAGATGGACCAGCTGCCGCTCGACGGCCGCATCACGGACCTCGCCGGGTTCGCCCGTATCGGCGCCAAGGGCGTCGACCTGCTGCTGTCGGACTCGACCAACGCGGAGATCCCCGGGTTCGTCACCCCGGAGCGGGAGATCGGCCCGGTCCTGGAGCGGACGTTCGGCCGGGCCAAGGGCCGGATCATCGTCGCGTCGTTCGCGTCGCACGTGCACCGGGTCCAGCAGGTGTTCGACGCCGCGCACCTGCACGGCCGCAAGGTCGCCCTGATCGGCCGGTCGATGGTGCGCAACATGGGCATCGCCCGCGACCTGGGGCTGCTGCGGATCCCGGCGGGGCTGCTGGTGCCGATCGACGAGGCGATGGGGCTGCCCGAGGACCGGGTCGTGCTGATGTCGACCGGGTCGCAGGGCGAGCCGATGAGCGCCCTGGGCCGGATGGCCAACGGCGATCACCGGCACGTGCAGATCGGCGAGGGCGACATGATCGTGCTCGCGTCGTCGCTGGTGCCGGGCAACGAGACCGCGGTGTACCGGGTGATCAACCAGCTGTCCCGGGCTGGCGCGCTCGTCGTGCACAAGGACGTCGCCAAGGTCCACGTGTCCGGGCACGCGCCTGCCGGTGAGCTGCTGTACCTGCTCAACGTGGTCAAGCCGGGCAACTTCATGCCGGTGCACGGCGAGTGGCGGCACCTGCGGGCGCACGCGCAGCTGGCCCGCGACGCCGGTGTCCCCGACGACCGGGTCGTGCTCTGCGAGGACGGCGACGTCGTCGACCTCGTCGACGGCAAGGCCTCCCTGGTCGGTCACATCCGGTCGCGGTACGTCTACGTCGACGGCCTCGCCATCGGTGACGTGGGCGAGTCGCTGCTCACGGAACGGCGCATACTGGGAGACGGCGGGTTCATCGCGGCGACGGTGGTCATCGACTCGGTGACCGGCAAGGTCGTCGCCGGACCGACGGTGTCGGCGAAGGGCTTCTCCGACGACCCGGCGGTGTTCGCCGCGGTGCTGCCACTGGTCACGGAGGCGCTCAACAAGGCCGCGACCGAGGGCATCACCGATCCGCATCAGCTGCAGCAGATCGTCAGGCGCACGGTCGGCCGCTGGGTCAACGAGGCCTACCGGCGCCGCCCGATGATCGTCCCGACGGTGGTGGAGGTCTAGCCGGAAATGTACGAGGTGCTGGCGTCCACCGTGCTCGTCCTGCACTTCTGCTTCCTGGCCTACGTGGTGCTGGGCGGGTTCCTCGCCTGGCGGTGGCCCAGGGCGTTGTGGCCGCATCTCGCGGCCGCCGCCTGGGGCCTCGCCGTGGTGAGCATCCCGCTCACCTGCCCGTTGACGCTGGTCGAGCACTGGGCCCGCCGTAAGGCCGGCGAGACCGGCGTCGGGAAGGGCTTCATCGACCAGTACATCGAAGGCGTCCTCTACCCGGAGCGCTACACCCATTTGTTGCAGGTGTTGGTGGGGGTGGTGATCGCCGTCTCCTATGCGGGGATCTTCGTGCACCGCAGAAAGCGCCGGAACACGAGTGCCGGCTCCGAAGAAATGTCGGAGCCTACCGCTACGGTGTGACCATGGCGGGCCGCACCTCTCAGGCCGGCCGCGGTGGCACCTCCAGCACCCGCGGCGGATCGAGCACGCCGTCCAAGCGGACAACTCCGGCGAAGCGGACCCCGGCCACCGCCACCGCCTCCACGGCGGCGACACGGCGGACCCCGGCGAAGCGGGCGACGCCCGTGCGCCGCACGGCGGCGTCCCGGCGGCGCGGCGGCGCGGTCGTCGCCACCCCGCTGGGGCTGCTCGGCCGGGGCATGATCGCGGTCTGGATGGGTGTCGCGCATGGCGTCGGCTGGGCCGCCCGTGCCGTCGGCCGCCAGGCCGCCAATGCCCGCGAGCTGGACCCCGCGCACCGCCGCGACGGCGCCGGCCTGGCCCTCATCGGCCTCTCCGTGCTGCTCACCGCGGCGCTGTGGTTCCAGTCGGCGGGCCCCGTCGGGCACTGGCTCGCGGGGATCTGCCACACGTTCATCGGCGGCGCCTCCGCGGTCCTCCCGGTCCTGCTGCTCGTCGGCGGGATCCGGGTCATGCGCTCCGACCCCGAGGACGAGCACCGCGGCCGCGGCCTCGTCGGCTGGAGCGCGCTGTTCATCGGCGGCACCGGCCTCATGCACCTCGCCGCCGGCGGCCCCGAGAATCCGGCGCTCATGGACAAGGCCGGCGGCCTGCTCGGCCGCGCCGGCGGCGGCCTGCTCGACAAGGCCGTCACCACCTGGGTCGCCGTGCCCCTGCTGCTCATGCTCGCCGGGTTCGGCCTGCTGGTCGTCACCGCCACCCCGATCAGCCGCATCCCGCACCGCTGGCGGCAGCTGCGCGACCTCGCCCTCGGCCGCGTCGAGGACCCGACCCTCGACGTCGACGAGGAGTTCGAGGAGCTGTATGACGAGCCGGAGCCCCGCCCGGCCCGCAAGTCGCCGCCCCGCCGCCGGCAGGCCTCACTGCCGCACCCCCTCGACGACGAGGACGGCGGCCCGCTCGGCTATGACGCCTCGGCGCCCGACCTCGGCCTCGACGACGACGCGATCGTGCACGACACGGTGGTGCTGCCCCGCCCCGCGACCGGCTCGCGGAAGAAGGCGAAGGAGCGGGAGAAGGACCCGCCGGAGCACTCGCCGCTGCCGACCCGCGCCGAGCAGCTCGCGCTCACCGACGCCGACTACAAGCTGCCCCCGCCCGACCTGCTCGGCACCGGCGACGCGCCGCGCGGCCGCACCCGCGCCAACGACGAGGTGACCGCCGCGCTGCAGGGCGTGTTCGAGCAGTTCGGCGTCGACGCCCTCGTCACCGGCTTCACCCGCGGCCCGACGGTGACCCGCTACGAGGTCGAGGTCGGCCACGGCGTCAAGGTCGAGCGGATCACCGCCCTGTCGCGCAACATCGCCTATGCGGTGAAGTCGCCCGACGTGCGCATCCAGAGCCCGATCCCCGGCAAGAGCGCCGTCGGTGTCGAGATCCCCAACCCCGACCGGGAGAATGTCGCGCTCGGCGACGTGCTGCGCTCCCGCGTGGCGGCCTCCGACCACCACCCGCTGATCGTCGCCCTCGGCAAGGACATCGAGGGCGGCTACGTGGTGGCCAACCTGGCGAAGATGCCGCACATCCTGATCGCCGGCGCGACCGGCGCGGGCAAGTCCAGCTGCCTCAACACGCTGCTGGTGTCGCTGCTGACCAGGGCCACGCCCGACGAGGTCCGGCTGCTGCTGGTCGACCCGAAGCGGGTCGAGCTGACCAGCTACGAGGGCATCCCGCACCTGGTCACGCCGATCGTCACCAACCCGAAGAAGGCGGCCGACGCCCTCGACTGGGTCGTGCGCGAGATGGACATGCGCTATGACGACCTGGCCGCCGCCGGGGTCCGGCACATCGACGACTACAACCGCAAGGTCCGGGCCGGGCAGATCACCGCGCCGCCGGGCAGCGAGCGGGTCATCCGGCCGTATCCGTATCTGCTGGTCGTCGTCGACGAGCTCGCCGACCTGATGATGGTCGCGCCGCGCGACGTCGAGGACTCGGTCGTCCGCATCACGCAGCTCGCCCGCGCCGCCGGCATCCACCTGGTCCTCGCCACCCAGCGCCCCAGCGTCGACGTCGTCACCGGCCTGATCAAGGCCAACGTGCCGTCGCGCCTGGCGTTCGCGACGTCGTCGCTCGCCGACTCCCGCGTCATCCTCGACCAGCCCGGCGCCGAGAAGCTGATCGGCCGCGGCGACGGCCTCTTCCTGCCCATGGGCGCCTCGAAGCCCATCCGCATCCAGGGCGCGTGGGTCAGCGAGACCGAGATCAACGACATCGTCAAGTTCTGCAAGGACCAGCGCGAGCCCGAGTTCCGAGAAGGCGTCACCACCAAGCCCGAGGACGCCAAGAAGAAGGTCGACGAGGAGATCGGCGACGACCTCGACCTGCTGCTCCAGGCGATCGAGCTCGTCGTCACCAGCCAGTTCGGCTCCACCTCGATGCTGCAGCGCAAGCTGCGGGTCGGCTTCGCCAAGGCGGGCCGCCTCATGGACCTGATGGAGACCCGCGGCATCGTCGGCCCCTCGGAAGGCTCCAAGGCCCGCGACGTCCTCATCAAGCCCGACGAACTCCCCGAGGTCCTGGGCGCCCTGAAAGCCACCGAAGGCGACGACGAATAGCTCCCAGTCGCCGAAAGCGGCGGGCACGACCAGCTCCTGCCGATCCGGCGACGGCCAGTTTCCGCTGTTCGTCGGTCGCGTGAATGCTGCCGAGGGCGACGACGACTGCTCCTGGTCACCGAAGGCGTCGACCGCGGCTAGGTCCTGCCGTTTCGGTGACGGCCAGTTTCCGCTGTTTGTCGGTCGCGTGGATGCCACCGAGGGCGACGACGACTGCTCCTGGTCACCGAAGGCGTCGACTGTGGCGAGGTCCTGCCGTTTCGGTGACGGCCAGTTTCCGCTGTTTGTCGGTCGCGTGGATGCTACCGAGGGCGACGACGACTGCTCCTGGTCACCGAAGGCGTCGACTGCGGCGAGGTCCTGCCGTTTCGGTGACGGCCAGTTTCCGCTGTTCGTCGGTCCCGTGAATGCCACCACCGACGACTGGGTCCCGCCGCTCGTCGGTCCCGCGGCCGCATTGTCGACGTGTCGTGGGCGCTCGCGATCGCCCGCCGCCCCGACGAGCGTCATGGGGTCGACGCTCAGGTGATGCCCAGTGATGACGGCATCGTGGTCCGGCTGCCCGACGTGGCTGACGAGCCGCCCGGCGCTGACCTGTCGCGTTCGACCCCGGTGGGATCGCCGGAGTTGTCGAGGAGACCGTCGGCACGAGGTTCCGCGAGGTTCCGCCCGTGCGCTGCTGCCTCGCGTGACCCGTGCCGCCGTCAGTCGCTGTGGTAGCAGTAGTGCTCCGCCCCCGCGTTGCTCCTGTCCCGCCGCGACCCGTTCTCGGGTGGTGCGGGCGCCGAGGGCCCCGCGACCCGCGCCGCTGGCCGCTGTGGCAGTGCTCCGCCCCCGCGTTGCTCCTGTCTCGCCGCGACCCGTTCTCGGGTGGTGCGGACGCCAGGGGCTCGCGGGCCTGCCACCGCCAGCCGGTGTGGCAGCTGCGGCAGCGGTCGGCCCAGCAGCGCACCCGGCTCGTCCGCCGTGAGATGCCGACCATCGCTGCTCGACGTCGCCCGCGACCACGGCGACTTCCCGATCACGCTTGAGGTCGCCCACCGCACCGGACGCGTGTGCCGTCGCGGGCCGGCCCGTTGCACCGGCCGGGTCGCGCTGTTCCTGTCGGCCAGTGGTCCTGGTGGTGAGGGGTTGACGGCGCGGCGCTGGCCGAGCCGGGTGAGGTGCAGGCGATTGTCGGTGGCGGTCGGCTGCGCCGCTGCTCGGTTCGCGTTCCTGGTGGTGAGTGCTTCCGGCGCGGCGGGTCCGGTGGCGCGGGCCGTGCCGGTGAGGTGTCGACGGTCGTCGGTGCCCTCGTGATGCCCGGGGGCTGCGAGGCTCCGTTCCGCCCGTGGCCGCCGGACCGCCACGCAGACCCGGCGGCCACGAAGCCGGTCGAGGGGATCGTCCGCTGCCCGCGCGGCGGCCGAGCAGCCGCGGATGGCCCTTGGTCCGCCCCGGTCGACCACGAACCTGCGGGCCCGGATCGTCGCGGCAGTACATGCCGGGTCGTGATGACGGTGGTCCGACCGGCAGTGGCCGGATACGCCGCCACACGGGCGCCGGGTGCGCATGGCCTCGGCCGCGAAGACCGCGAGCCGCCGGCCGGTCTGCGCCGCGTACGTCGGGCCTTCGAGGGCGGTGATCTGCCCGTCCCGCGGAGGCGGCTCGTGCAAGTCCGCAGGACGTGTGCGAGGTGCACGACGGGCAGGGTCCGCCCGGCGGGGTCGGCAAGAGGTCCACGGGCGTGGGGCAACCGGTCGCGGCGCAAGCCAGTGCTGTTGCGCACTCCGGGCGGGGGATGCGGCAGCCGCCGGGTGGACGGGTGCGAAGGTCCGGGGGAGAGGGCGGCACGGCGACAGGCGAGGTGACGTGACGTGGGCGGACGGGCAGGCAGGGCAGGCATGCTGCCCCCGGACCGCCGGGACCTGCCGGTGACGGGTCACCAGCCGCCGCCGGCCCGGGATCGTCCGGTGCGGGCGTGTTAGCGGCGTTCGTGCCGATCTGGGCACTCACCGGCGTCGGGTACGTGGCGGGGCGCACGGGTGTCCTCGGGTTCGGCGCGGTCGACGTGCTCGGGCGGTTCGTGTTCTACGTGGCGATGCCGGCGGCGCTGCTCGACACGCTGACCAGGCAGCCGATCACGGGGCTCGCGGGTGGAGGGGTCGCCGCGTTCGCGGGGGCGACGGTCGTGGTCGGCGCGGTCGGCATCGGTGTCGCGCGGTGGGTGTTCCACCGGCCGCTGGGGGAGCAGGCCATCGCCGGGATGGCGGCCGGGTACGTCAACGCGGGCAACCTCGGCATCCCCGTGGCGGTGCAGGTGCTCGGGGACGCGTCGTTCATCGCGGTGGTGCTGCTGATCCAGACGACGGTCCTGACGCCGGTGATCCTGGGGACGCTCGACCTCGCCCGGCACGAGCAGGGGGCGGGGCGGTGGCGGCGGCTGGCCACGGTGCCGCTGCGCAGTCCGGTCATGCTGGCCTGTGTGGCCGGGGTGCTGCTCGGCGCCGCCGGGGTGGACCTGCCGCGGCTGCTGGCCGGGGTGGTCACGCTGCTGGGCGACGCGGCCGTGCCGTCGGCGCTCGTCGCTCTGGGGTTGTCGCTGGTACGCACCGCCGCCCCCGACCAGATTCCGGCCCGGCCCGCCGAGGTGGCGTTGTCGGTGCTGCTCAAGTCGTGTGTGCAGCCGGTCGTGTGCCTCGTGCTCGCCAGGTACGTCTTCGGCCTGCACGGCGACGCGGTGTTCGCGGCGGTCCTGTGTTCGGCGCTGCCGACGGCGCAGAACACGTTCGTGTTCGCCCGCGCGTACGGGGTCGACGGCCGCTTCCCCCGTGACGCGGTCGTCGCCTCGACGGCGGTGTCGATGGTGACCCTGACGGTGGTGGCGGCCCTGCTGGGATAGTTGGTCGGGTGGATGCCGCAGCGATCGCCGCGCTCGCCGAGCCGCAGCGCCGGGCCGTGTACGAGCACGTGGCCGCTGCCGGGGCGCCGGTCAGCCGGAACGCGGTCGCGGACGCGCTCGGCATCGGGCGGAACCTCGCGGCGCACCATCTGGACCGGCTGGCCGAGGCGGGGCTCGTCGAGGTGTCGTTCGCGCGGGTCAACGGGCGCAGCGGGCCGGGCTCGGGGCGACCGTCGAAGCTGTACAGGAGGGCCGCCGCCGAGCATGAGCTGAGCCTGCCGCCGCGGGACTACCGGACTCTGGCGACCGTGTTCGCCGACGCCGTCGAGGAGGCGGGGATCGAGCCGGTCCTGTACGAGGCCGCCCGCCGGCAGGGGGCCCGGCTGGCGCCGGGGAGCCCGGAGGACGACGAGGCGCTGCTCAGGGGCCTGGGGTACGAGCCGTACGAGGACGGTGCCGTGTGGCGGCTGCGGAACTGCCCGTTCGACGGTGTGGCGAGGACCCATGCGGCGCTCGTGTGCGGGGCGAATCTCGCGATGCTGGAGGGGGCTCTCGGTGACCGCGTGAGCATCGATCCCCGGCCGGAGGGGTGCTGTGTGACCGTTCAGCGGTACCAAAAACAATGACTACTGGTTTTAGAATGCCGGCATGACCTCACACCTCGCGCAGCTCAACATCGGGCGGACCGTCGGGCCCAAGGACGACCCCCGCATGGCCGGCTTCTACGGCGACCTGGACCGCATCAACGCCCTCGCCGACGGGTGGCCCGGGTTCGTCTGGCGGCTCGTGGACGAGGGGGGCGCCGACGCGACGTCGCTGCGGCCGTTCGGGGACGACCTGATCGTCAACCTGTCGGTGTGGGAGAGCCTCGACGCGCTGCGCGATTTCACGTTCCGCAGCGGTCACCTCGACGTGCTGCGACGGCGGCGCGAGTGGTTCGTGCCACTCGGGGACGTGTATGCCGTCAACTGGTGGATCCCGGCTGGGCACGTTCCCACCGTGGTCGAGGCGGGGCAGCGGCTGGACCTGCTGCGGCGCAACGGGGCGTCACCCGATGCGTTCACGTTCCGCGACCCCTTCCCCGCAGCCTGAGCCCCGATCCGCCCGGTACCCTCGACAGCATGCCCACCAACGCTGAGCGTCGCGTCGCCCTGCTCACCCTCGGCTGCGCCCGCAACGAGGTGGACTCCGAGGAGCTGGCGGCCCGGCTCGCCGCCGGTGGCTGGGCGGTCACCACCGACGGCACCGACGCCGACGTCGTCGTCGTCAACACCTGCGGGTTCGTCGCCAAGGCGAAGCAGGACTCGATCGACACGCTGCTCGCGGCGGCCGACACCGGCGCCAAGGTCGTCGCGACCGGATGCCTCGCCGAGCGCTACGGCGAGCAGCTCGCCGGGGAGCTGCCCGAGGCCGACGCGGTGCTCGGCTTCGACCACTATCCGGACATGGCGGCGCGTCTCGACGCGATCCTCGCCGGCGAGACGATCGCGTCGCACGCGCCCCGCGACCGGCGCACCCTGCTCCCGCTGACCCCGGTCGCCCGGCAGCAGGCGGCGACGGCCGAGGTGGTCGTGCCGGGACACGCCGCGGGCAACCTGCCGGCGCACCTGCGCGGCGTGATGCGGCAGCGCCTGGAGAAGGGACCGGTCGCGCCGCTGAAGCTGGCCAGCGGCTGTGACCGGCGGTGCACGTTCTGCGCGATCCCGTCGTTCCGTGGCGCGTTCGTGTCCCGGACCCCCGACGAGATCCTCGCTGAAGCCGAGTGGCTCGCGTCCACCGGCGTCCGGGAGCTCGTCCTCGTGAGCGAGAATTCCACGTCGTACGGCAAGGACCTCGGCGACCCGCGCCTGCTGGAGCGTCTCCTGCCGCAGCTCGCGGCCGTCAGCGGGATCGTCCGGGTCCGGGTGTCCTACCTCCAGCCCGCCGAGACCCGCCCCGGCCTGGTCGAGGCGATCGCCACCACGCCGGGCGTCGCGCCCTACTTCGACCTGTCGTTCCAGCACTCCAGCGAGCCCGTGCTGCGGCGGATGCGTCGCTTCGGCTCGACCGAGCGCTTCCTGGAGCTGCTCGAGTCGGTCCGCAAGCTCGACCCCGACGCCGGCGCCCGCAGCAACGTCATCGTCGGCTTCCCCGGCGAGACCCGCGAGGACGTCGACGAGCTGGCCCGCTTCCTCACCGAGGCCCGCCTCGACGCGGTCGGCGTGTTCGACTACAGCGACGAGGACGGCACCGAGGCCGCCGACCTGCCCGACAAGGTGTCCGAGAGCGACATCAAGAAGCGGTACGACTGGATGAGCGCCCTCGCCGAGGAGCTCTGCGCGCAGCGGGCCGCCGACCGGATCGGCTCGCACGTCGACGTCCTCGTCGACTACCAGCTCGACGACTCGGTCGAGGGCCGCGCCGCGCACCAGGCGCCAGAGGTCGACGGCTCCACCACCCTCGTCGCCGGGGACGGGCTCGACCCGTTCCAGCTGCGCCCCGGCGACCTGGTCCGGGCCAAGGTCGTCGACAGCGTCGGCGTCGACCTGGTCGCCGTCCCGATCGAGATGATCAGTCCGGCGGACTCATGACGGTGGTGAAGCCCGTCCCTCTGCTCAACGCGGCCAACGTCCTGACCGTCGTGCGGATGGTGCTCGTCCCGGTCTTCGTCGTCTTCGTCGTCGCGGGCCGGATGACCGACACCGGCTGGCAGCTCGCGGCGGGCCTCACCTTCGTGGTCGCGTCGGCGACGGACTACGTCGACGGGTGGGTCGCCCGCACCCACAACCTGGTCACCTCGTTCGGCAAGGTCCTGGACCCGATCGCCGACAAGGCCCTCACCGGCGCGGCGCTGGTCCTGCTGTCGCTGTACGAGCGGCTGCCCTGGTGGGTGACCGTCCTCATCCTCGTGCGCGAGTGGGGGGTCACCGCCCTGCGCTTCTGGGTGATCCGGCACGGCGTCATCCCCGCGAGCCGGGGCGGCAAGGCGAAGACGGCGCTGCAGATCCTCGCGATCGGGTGGTATCTCACCCCGCTGCCCGACTGGCTCGCCGCGGTCGGTCCGTGGCTCATGGCCGGCGCGCTCATCGTGACCGTCGTCACCGGCCTCGACTACGTCCTGCGGGCGTACCGGGTGCGCCGCGACTCCCTGCGCCGGCGCGCGGGGAACTCCGACGGAGCCGCCGGCGGCGGCCAGGACGGTTTCGGCGGCACCGACCGCCTGGCGCCGCAGGACCCTATGCTCAGCGCCCCGGTCGCGGCGCCCGCCGTCGCCCCGGCCGCGGACGAGCCCGTCGCATGACCGACCGGCCAGCGCAGCGGCTCGGGCCGGTCATGGGCGGGTCGGTTGTGGGTCAGGCGCCCGGAGCGGAGCGAGGACGCATGACCGCCGCGGCGGACGTCCTCGCCACCCTCAAGTCCCGGGGTGAGACGCTCGCCGTCGCCGAATCGCTCACCGGCGGGCTCCTCGCCGCCGAATTCGTCGCGGTGGCAGGAGCGAGCGCGGTGTTCCGCGGCGCCGTCGTCGCGTATGCGACCGAACTGAAGGCGGCGTTGCTGGACGTACCGACGCCGCTGCTGAACGCACACGGACCCGTGGATCCGTCCGTCGCGGCCGCCCTGGCCGCCGGGGCCCGGGAGCGTTGCGGCGCCGACTGGGCCGCCGCCACGACCGGCGTCGCGGGCCCTGATCCGCAGGGTGACCAGCCCGTCGGCCGGGTCTACGTCGCCGTCGCCGGACCCCTCCCCGAACATGCCGCGGTCCGCGAACTCACCCTCCCGGGTGACCGCCCGCAGGTGCGTTCCGGGGCCGTCGACGCTGCCGTCACGCTCCTCGCCGAGCGGCTCGCGATCACCATCACCTCGCGATAACGGCGGGGTAGGGTGTCGATCGGCGCCGCACCAGGTACCGTGGCGGGTACCAGTTTTCGCGGGCAAGCCATTCGCGGACTGCCTCAGAGGGGGTGCCAAGGTGCTGCTTCGTCGAGTGATCGGTGACGCGCTGCGTGCGCGGCGGCAGGCCCAGCACCGGACCCTGCGCGAGGTGTCGACCGCCGCCAACGTCAGTCTCGGCTATCTGTCCGAGATCGAGCGCGGGCAGAAGGAGGCGTCCAGCGAGCTGCTGGCCGCCATCTGTGAGGCGCTCGGGGCCGCGTTGTCCGAGGTGCTGCGCGATGTGAGCGACACGCTCGCCACGGCCGAGGACCTGCCACGCGTGCTCGTCCCGGTGGGTGCGCCCGACGCCGCGTCGGAGTCCGCCGTGCCGGAGCCCGCTCCCGCCGCCGCGGGACCATCGGCGCCGGAGGCCCGCATCAGCGGCCGGGGCGCGCCGAAGTCCAAGGTCAGCGTGGACGCGAAGCTGTCGGTCGCGGTCCACCACGACGGCCCGCTCCGCACCACGCTGCGCGCCACGCGCAACCCGCGGGAAGTCGTCTACGCCGCCTGACCCCACGACATGTGCGCTGGACCGGACATGGTCGCAGCGTGACCACAACCTGACCGCAAGCTCGCAGCGACGTGCCCATGACGCCGATCGCCGGCTGCCGCATGCCCGTCGTTCGGGTTCAACAGCTCAGCCCATCGTGGGTATGGAACCAGCGACGGCGCTTACGGTTCTCCGGCCCGTGTGGGGGCGGCCATTCGCTGGGCCGATGGTTCCGCGCGGCCTGGCGGCCGCGCGATGGGGTGGCGTGGTCACCCTGGGTGCCGTGCCTGGGGTGACGTCCCACCTCCGCGCTCACCCCTGACCGCCGTCGAGGTACCTGTGTTGTGGCGCGCCGCCGTCGCTGGTGCAAAACAAAACGACCATGACGCGATCCGTTCGTCCCGGCGCCGCCGTCGAGGTGCCGACGTCGTGGCGCGCCGCCGTCGCTGGTTCAAGAGCTTCCATCAGGCCCGCAGGGGCGGGTGGGGGCTTGCGGAGGCGCAGGTGGGCGGGTGGCGTAGAGCGCACCTGCCACACTGGTCACACGCCGGACGGCGTGATCAACCTCGTGGAGGCGACCCGTGACCTTCCCCGCCCCGGCCCGGCGACGCAATCCTCTTCCGATCGTGATCGCGATCGTGGTCGGGATCGTCGCGATCCTCGGCGTGTACATCGTGCTCGCCAAGCGGGACAGCGGCGGCGGCGATCCGGAGGGGCGGTCGGCGCAGCGGCGTGAGGGGTGCGTCCCGCTCGAGATCAGCGCGTCGAGTGAGAAGGCGGCGCTGCTCGGGCAGATGGCCGACGAGTACATCCGGGCGGACCGGCGGTTCGGCGGGAAGTGCACCGACCCGCACGTGACGTCGAAGGCGTCCGGCGCGGCCCTCGACGCGCTGGCGGCCGGCTGGGACGAGGGCCGGGACGGGCCGGTCCCGCAGGTGTGGACGCCCGCGGCCTCGTCGTGGGTGGAGCTGCTGCGGCAGCGGTTGTCCGTGACGGACAAGGGCGGCCTGGTGCCGGACGGGAAGATCCCGACGGTGGCGCAGTCGCCGCTGGTGCTCGCCCTGCCCAAGCCGATGGCCGAGGCGCTGGGCTGGCCGGACAAGCCGATCGGCTGGTCGGACGTGCTGGGGTTGAGCAACGACCCGCAGGGCTGGGGTTCCAAGGGGCACCCGGAGTGGGGCCGGTTCAAGCTCGGCAAGACCAACCCGCATTTCTCCACGTCCGGGCTGAACGCGACCGTCGGCGCGTACTTCGCCGCGACGGGCCGGTCGACGGACCTGACCGAGAAGGACCTCGCCGACCCGAAGGTGCTGCAGTACGTCCGGTCGGTCGAGTCGGGCGTGGTGCACTACGGCGACACGACGCTGACGTTCCTGTCCAACCTCGCGGCCGCCGACCAGGCCGGGCGCGGGCTCAACTACATCAGCGCGGTCGCGATCGAGGAGAAGTCGGTCTACGACTTCAACCAGGGCAACCCGACCGGTGACCCGGCCCTCGCGGGCAAGGGCGCGAAGCCGCGGGTGCCGCTGGTCGCGGTGTACCCCAAGGAGGGCACGCTCCTGTCGGACCACCCGTTCGTCGTGCTGAGCACCGCGAGCGACGAGCAGAAGGCGGCCGCCGAGGACTTCCTGGCGTTCGTGCGGGACCCCGAGCGGCAGCGGCGGTTCACCGACGCGGCCTTCCGCACGTACGAGGGCAAGGGCGGCGCGGGACTGAGCAGGGCGAATGGGCTGCTGCCGGACGCGGCGTTCACGGTGATCGACCCGCCGTCGCCGGTGGTGCTGGACAGGGCGCTCAAGACCTGGGACTCGCAGCGCAAGCGGGCCAGGGTGCTGCTGGTGCTGGACGTGTCGGGTTCGATGAACACCAGCGCCGGCAGCAATCTCCAGACCCGGCTGGAGCTGGCGAAGTCGGCGGCGCTGCAGGCGCTGGGGCTGCTCGCGCCGGACGACGAGGTCGGCCTGTGGACGTTCTCGACCGAGGTCGGCGGGGCGGCGACGCCGTACATGTCGCGGGTCGAGGTCGGTGCGCTGTCGGCGAACCGGGCGAAGATCGAGCAGGTCGTCAAGGGATTGAGCGCCGAGGGCGGGACGGCGCTGTACGCGACGACCCGCGCGGCGCAGCAGAAGCTCGCGGCGTCGGCGGACCCGTCCCGGATCAACGCGGTGGTGGTGCTGACCGACGGCAAGAACGAGTACGCCAAGGACAGCGACCTGGCCGCGCTGGTGCGCGACGTCGACACGGCCGAGAAGGAGGTCCCGGTGCGGGTGTTCACCATCGCGTACGGCGGTCAGGCCGACCTCGGTGTCCTGCAGCGGATCTCGGCGGCGTCGCGGGCCGCGGCGTACGACGCGAGTGACCCGACCACCATCGACAAGGTGCTCGTGAACGTCCTGAGCAACTTCTGATCCCTGGAGGGCGAGTGGGTGCGAGGGAGCAGCTGACCGAGCCGTGGGGGCTCGTCGCGGCCGGTGTGCTGGGCGGCCTGGGCGGTGCCGTCGCCGCTGCCCTGTCCCCGGCCGGGCTGCTGGCCGGGGTGCCGGTGGGCCTCGCCGTCGCCGCGGCCGTCTACGGCATCCGGGTCGGGCTCGGCGTGCTCACCGACCGCACGCCCGCGCGGCCGCTCACGGTGCCGGGCCTGCCTGCCCCGTCCCGCGGTGGCGACGCCGACCGGTGGTCGCAGCGGGCCCGGGTGGCCGTACAGACGCTGCACCGGCAAGCGGAGAGCCCGGCCGACGCCGGTGTGCGGGCGCAGGTCGCCGGGGTCGACGGGCAGGCGGCCGAGGCGCTCGACGATCTCGCCAAGCTCGCCGGTCAGGTCACCGTGATCGAGCGGACGGCGGCCGGCATCGACCTGGCGCGCCTGGAGCACGACCGGGCGCAGCTGCGGCGCGGGCTGCAGGGCCTGGCGCCGGGGCCGCTGCGGGCCGAGCGGGAGCGGGCGCTGCGCGCGGTGACCGACCAGCTCGACGTGGCCCGCCGGCTGCACGACGCCCGCGAGATGCTCCTGGCTCGGATGCAGGCGGCGGTACTGGGGCTGGAAGGCCTCGTCGCGCGGATGGCGGAGCTGCTCGCGTTGCACGCGACGTCGGACGGCGGGGCGTCGCTGACCGCGGTGAAGGTGGCCGAGCTCACCGGGGACCTGGAAGGGTTGAGGCAGGGGCTGGCCGAGGCGGAGCGGTTGTCGCGGACGACCCTGGCGGGAGGGCAGGCGCAGTAGTGCGCTTCCCTGAGATCACCCTGAGGTGCGCGCCATTTGTACAGATATAACCGGTTTCTTCCCCCGTTTGACCACCCATCGGGCGTGACGCTCTAGCGCTCGCCTGACACGATGGAAGGCGCACCTTCGTAGTGCAGGCGCAGAGAGGACCGCGAGATGGCCAATCCCGCCGTTAAGGGCTGGAAATACCTGATGGCGCTCTTCGGCGCCAAGATCGACGAGCATGCCGATCCGAAGGTGCAGATCCAGCAGGCGATCGAGGACGCGCAGCGGCAGCACCAGGCCCTGGTGCAGCAGGCCGCGGCCGTGATCGGCAACCAGCGGCAGCTCGAGATGCGGCTGTCCCGGCAGATGGGCGAGGTCGAGAAGCTGCAGGGCTCCGCCCGGCAGGCGCTCCTGCTCGCCGACAAGGCCCGTGCCGAGGGCAACGAGGCGAAGGCCGCCGAATACGAGCAGACCGCGCAGATCTTCGCCACCCAGCTCGTCGCGGCCGAGCAGGGCATGGAAGACATGAAGACGCTGCACGACCAGTCCCTCAACGCGGCCGCGCAGGCCCGCCGCGCGGTGGAGAACAACGCGATGCTGCTGCAGCAGCGCCTCGCCGAGCGCACCAAACTGCTCAGCCAGCTCGAGCAGGCCAAGATGCAGGAGACCGTCGCGAAGTCCCTGGAGTCGATGAGCGGCCTCGCCGCCCCCGGCAACACGCCGTCGCTGGACGAGGTGCGCGAGAAGATCGAGCGCCGCTACGCCAACGCGATGGGCCGCGCCGAGCTCGCCTCCAACTCCGTCGAGGGGCGGATGCTGGAGGTCCAGCGCACCACGCTCGACATGGCCGGCAGCTCCCGGCTGGACCAGATCCGCGCGAGCATGGCCGGCGAGCAGCTCGCCGCCGCGCCCGGCACGCCGTCCGCGACGGCCGCCGGCCCGAAGGACGCGAGCGTCGCCCGCCTGGACGAGATCCGGGCCGGGCTGAGCAAGGACAAGCAGGCCGGGGACGCCGCCAGCGCGAGCTGACGACGCACCCTTCTGAAAGGAGAGCGGGGGCCATGGCATCGGACCGGACCAAGCACCTGAAGCGACTGCGGAAGCTGCACCGCTCCGCGCGCGGCTGGTCCGTGCGGGCCGGGCTGCTCACCGGCGCCACCGCGGTCCTCGTGCCGTACAGCGGCCTCGGGCTGCCCGACGCGTTCTGGGCCGCGGGAGCCGGCGGCTCGATCGCGATCGCCGTCTGGCGGTGGATCGACCTGCGCGCCTTCCGGGCGCTGCCGGTGCCGCCGGAGCCCGACCCGGCCGTGATCGGCGCCCAGACCAAGGAGAAGCTCGTCGGCATCGTCGCCCGCATGCCCGCGGGACGCACCGCGATCGCCGAGTTCGGCCGGCAACGCGACTCGTTCAAGCTGCGCGGCCTCACCGTCGCCGAGCCGTGGCGGCGCCTCGACCGGGCCTCGACGATGCTGTCCGGGCTGGTCGGGCGGCTCGGCCCGCACGCGGAGGCGGCGGTGCTCGACGCGACCCTCGCCGAGCAGTCGCTGCGGGACCTCGCCCAGCGGACCGCGTCGGTCGAGCGGGCCATGGGCCTCGGCGCGGCAGGCGAGTCGCTGCGTCCCGCGCACGCGGCCCTGGCGGCGCAGCTGGAGCAGGGCGTCACGGCATACGAGCAGTTCGTCACGGCGGCGGCCGGGTGCGTCGCGGAGGACAGCGCCACGATCGGCAACCTCGCGGACGCGACGGCGTTCCTGAAGGGTGTCGCCGAGGCGCTGTCGGACCTGCGGACCGTGCCGCGGCCGACCACTGCCTGACCGCACGGCGCGGCCCGGGGCTACTCGTAGGGCAGCAGGTAACGCCAGCTGGCCCGGACCGTCTCGCCCGCCGTCGTCTGGTAGGCGGGCCACGCGCCGCGCTGGTCCAGGTCACGGGTCAACGCCCGGACCACCGCCCGGGCGGCGTCGCCGGACAGGTCCGCCTTGCGCAGCCCGCCCGCGTCGGCCGCCGGCAGCGTCACGTCGGCCGGCCAGGTGCTGACCGTGGCCGGCTCGCCGTCGACCGGCATGGTGACCAGCCTGACCCGGTCCGCCAGGTACGGCTGCGCCGTCGCCGCCACCGACTTGTGCACCGCGGCGAGGCGGTCACGGGCGTCGTAGAGGACGTCGGCGTACACGTGGTCGGTCTTGAGCTCGTCGAGACCCTCGGCGGTGAACGTGAGCGTGCCCGCCGGCGACCAGGCGGTCACCTTCGTCACCGGCGCGCCGGCCGTCGCGGGGGCGGCGCTGCGCGGCTTCTTCGCGTCGTCGGAGCCGAGATCGGTGACCAGGCCGGAGGCGAGGCTCTGCAACTGGTCGGGGTCCAGCCGGGACCGGTACGCGGCGTCGGCGATCGCGTCACCGTCACCGAAGACGACGAGCCGGGGCGCCTTCAGCGCGAGCATCGCCGTGCCGACGAGCCCGCCGGTCAGCTCCCAGACGGCGAGCGGCGTGCCGTCCGGCGGGCGCACCGTCGGCGTCGGGCTCGGCGTGATGAGCGGGGTCCCGTCGCAGGCGCCGAGCGCGGAAGCCAGAAACGCGGCCGCCGAGCCGACGAACAGGCCCCGCCGGCTCAGCCGGTGATCCACCGGTACAACACCACACCCAGCGTCACGCCCAAGACCCTACAGCGTGCCCGCAATGATCACTGCGCGGGCGTAAACCTCACGACATTCGGCTCCACAGCGCGGGTGCCGCGACCGGCGACCAGTCGCTCTGCGACGTGTGCGGCTGCAGGCAGGCATAGACGCCGCCCCGGTAGGTGACCTGCGCACCGGCCCGGTAGGCGACGCCGGCGGCCCAGGCGGCGGGCCCGGTCTTCTTGGGAGCGGGCGGCCGGGTGGTCACGGGCGGCTTGACCACGACCGTGGAGCCCGAGGGAGCCGGCGACGGTGTCCCGGCCGGGGATGACACCGGGGGAGGGGCAGGGGGAGCCGGCGACCCTGTCGAGGACGGGACGGCGACCGGCTCGAACTCCGCCGGGGCCGACGGCAGGCACGCGGAGCCGACGCCCGCCGAGTTGTAGCAGAGCCGTGCCTCGTCGGTGCCGCCCACGCCCGGCCCGCCGCTGGACCGGGCGACGGTGACGGCACCGAGCGTGAACGCGATCAGCGCCGCGGTGCCCCACAGCAACGTCCGATCCGTGGCACCGAGCCGGTGAAGTCCCTGCACGTCCGCTTTCTCCCTCGCCCTGCGCCGCCGCGAAAGCGCGGTGACCAGCGGGTTCGCAGCCTACGGGCCGGGTGGCGCTCCGACAACCGGCTGGCAGTGCGGGCACCAGTAGGTGATCCGGTCATGGTCGCCGCCGGTCCAGCGTTCGATGGTCGTACCACACCTGCGGCAAGCGCGTCCGGAGCGCTCGAACACCCAGTTGGTCTCCCCCCGGCGCAGCGAACCGGTCGTCGTCTGCGTCCACCGGCCCCGGTTGGAATTGAGCAGCCGGTGCGCGAGACCGACCATCGCCGGCAGGTCCGGCACCGCGCCGACCTCCGTCCACGGGTTGACGCCGCGCAGGAACAGCACCTCCGCTTTGTACAAATTGCCGATGCCGGCGAGATTGCGCTGGTCGAGCAGCGCGTCGGCGATGTGCCGGTCGGGCCGGGCGGCGAGCCGGGCGACCGCCTCGGCCGGGTCCCAGCCGTCGCCCATCAGGTCGGGGCCGAGGTGGCCGATCAGCCGGTGCTCCTCCGCGGTCGGCACCAGGGCGAGCTCGTGCAGGTGGAAGCCGACGGCGACGGCCGGCTCCGCGTGCAACGCCACCCGGATCAGGTGCGCGGCCCGGCCGGTCCAGCGCTCGCCCGGCCGGTACACCCGCCAGGCGCCGTCCATCCGCAGATGCGAATGCAGCGTGAAGGCCCGGCCGGGCTCGCGGGTGAGCCGGAGCAGCAGATGCTTGCCGTGACTGGCGGACTCCGCGACCCGCCAGCCGGACAGGTCCGTCGTCGCGAGCTTCGGCACCCGGAAGTCGCTACGGGTCAGCTCGTGGCCGGTGAGGGTGTCGAGCACGCGGGCGGTGTTCCAGACGGTGTCGCCTTCGGGCACCTGCCTACCTTATGGGAGCAGCGGGGCCGTCTCCTCGGCGAGCAGATCCAGCTGGTCGAGATCGTGGATGTCGAGGATCTGGAGGAACGCGCGCGACGCGCCGGCCTTCACGAAGTCGGACAGCTGCTCCGCGATCCGCGCCGGGGTGCCGTAGAGCTGCCCGCCGGACGCCGGCGGCCCGTTCGGGTCGAGCCCGGCCGCCTCGGCCCGGCGCCGGACGTCGGCGTCCGTCGCGCCGCACACGACGGTCTGCGCGAACGAGAACACGATCGGCGCCCGCCCGTCGCGCCCCTCGGCCTCGATCGCCGCGACGACCCGGTCGTAGGACGCGCTGGTCTCGGCCAGCGACGAGAACGGCACGTTGAACTCGTCGGCGAACCGCGCGGCCAGCCTCGGCGTCCGCTTGAGCCCCTTGCCGCCGATGATGATCGGCGGTCCGGGCCGCTGCGCGGGCTTCGGCAACGCCGGCGATTCGACGAGGTCGTAGTAGCGACCCTCGTAGCTGAACGTGTCGCCGTCCGGCGTCGACCACAACCCCGTCAGGATCTCCAGCTGCTCCTCGAGCCGGCTGAACCGCTCACCGACGGGCGGGAACGGGATGCCGTACGCGGCGTGCTCGCGGTCGTACCAGCCGGTGCCCAGCCCCAGCTCGACCCTGCCGCCACTCATCGCGTCGACCTGCGCCACCGCGACGGCCAGCGGCCCGGGGTAGCGGAACGTCGCCGACGACACCAGCGTGCCGAGCCGGATCGTCGACGTCTCACGGGCGAGAGCGCCGAGCGTCACCCACGAGTCGGTCGGTCCGGGCGCACCGCCACGGGTCGCCATGTAATGGTCGGAGCGGAAGAAGCCCTCGAACCCGAGCCGCTCGGCCCGCTGGGCGAACGCCAGCTGGTCCTCGTACGTCGCGCCGAGCTGGGGTTCGATGAAGACGCAGAGCCGCATGCGTCAGACACTATCCCGATGGACCCCGCCTGGATCTCGTTCACCACCGACTACGGGCTCGACGACGGGTTCGTCGCAGCCTGCCACGGCGTAATCGCGCGCCTCGCCCCGGCGGCCAGAGTGATCGACGTGACGCACCTCGTGCCGCCCGGCGACGTCACACGCGGCGCGCACGTCCTCGCGCAGACCGTGCCGTCGCTGCCGCGCGGCGTGCACCTCGCCGTCGTCGACCCCGGTGTCGGCACCGCCCGCCGCCCGATCGCGATCGAGGCCGCCGACGGCGGGTTCCTCGTCGGACCGGACAACGGCCTGCTGATCCCGGCGGCGGAGGCCCTCGGCGGCATCCGGCGCGCCGTCCACCTCACGAACACGGCCTGGTTCGCGCCGGAGGTGTCACGCACGTTCCACGGTCGCGACGTCTTCGCGCCGGTCGCCGCCCGGCTCGCCACGGGCGCCGGGCTGCCGGCCGCCGGGGACGAGGCCGCCGCGCTGGTACGACTACCGCCGCCGCACCTGCTCGCCCTGCCCGGCGGCGTATCGGCCGAGGTGCTGACGGTGGACCGCTTCGGCAACCTGCAGCTCGCCGCCACCACGCCGTTCGACGGGGGCGACGTGCTGGTCAACGGCCGCCCGGCGGTCGTCGGCGGGACGTTCGGCGACGCCCCACCCGGCGGGCTGGTCGCGTTCACCGACTCCGCCGGCCACCTCGCCGTCGCCGTCAACGGTGGCAGCGCCGCCGACATGCTGCGGGTCCGGGCCGGCGACCACGTCACCGTCACGCACCCGTCGTGACGATGCGGCCGCAGTACGTGCGGAGGAGTGACCGAGGGTGATGTCCGGCATATGATCCAGGCGGCCAAACAGATCGATTGTGACGGAGCGTGGGACATGTCGGGCGCCGACTGGATGAAGCCCAAGCCGGACGAGACCCATGAGCCGGTCGACCTGCAGGCGGACCGGCCGCACCCGGCCAGGGTCTACGACTTCCTGCTGGGCGGCAAGGACAACTTCCCCGCCGACCGCGGCGCCGCCGAGGCCGGCCTGCGCGCCAACCCCAACAGCCGCATCCCCCCGCGGGAGAACCGGGCCTTCCTCCGCCGGGCCGTCGAGTTCCTGGCCGGCGAGGCCGGCATCCGGCAGTTCCTCGACATCGGCACCGGCATCCCGACGTCACCCAACGTGCACGAGGTCGCCCAGGCGATCGCCCCGGACTCCCGGATCGTCTACGTCGACAACGACCCGATCGTCCTGGCCCACGCCCGCGCCCTGCTCACCAGCAAACCGGAGGGACGCACCGAATACATCGACGCCGACCTCCGCGACGTCCGGCGCATCCTCGACTCGCCGCAGCTGCGCGAGGTCATCGACTTCGACCGGCCCGTCGGGCTGCTGCTCATCGCGATCCTGCACTTCGTGGGTGACGCCGACGAGCCGTATGCCATCGTGCAGGAGCTCGTCGACGCCCTCCCGAAGGGCAGCTACCTCGCGCTGTCGCACCTGACCGGCGACTTCGACCCGGTCGCCTGGGAGCACGTCGCCGCCATCTACGCCCGGCAGGGCGTGACGATGCAGGTCCGCCCGCACGACGACATCGCCCGCTTCTTCACCGGCCTGGAGCTCGTCGAGCCCGGCCTGCCCCTGGTCACGAAGTGGCGCCCCGACGCGCAGGTGTCGCCGGACGTCACCGACACCCAGGTCTCCGTATACGGGGGCGTCGCAAGGAAGGTGTGACCCGCGCGGCGCCGGGCAGTGGCGTGCCGTGGCACGCAAAGGTCCGGCGCTGGCAATGGTGCTGCTGCTGATGGTGGCGCTGCTCGTGCCGGTGACGTGGCCCCGGCTGCCGCAGACCGTGTGCACGCGGGACGTCGTGCAGGCCAGGGCCGTCGCCGGGCTCGCCAACTTCTCCGCCTGGCTGCGCCGCAACGACGCGACCGGCTTCATCGGGGAGATGGGCTGGCCCGCCGACCGCGACGCCGCGCAGTGGACCGGGGTCGCCGAGGCGTGGTATTCCGCCGCCGACGCGATCGGGCTGCCCGTCACCGCGTGGGCCGCCGGCACCTGGCCCGCGAACTATCCGATGGCCGTCTACCGTCCCGTCGCGCACGGCATGGACGTCGACGTCGCCGGCCCACAGGCACACGTCGTCGAACGGCACCCCAGCACCGCCGGCTACCTGCGCGGCGTCAACCTCGCCGCCGGCTCCTTCGCCACCTCCGAGGTCAACGGCGGCTTCGGCAGCGCCAACCCCGGCCGGTACGGGGCCGACTACACCTACGAGACGCCGTCGAGCTACGAGTTCCTCGCCTCACGCGGCGTCAAACTCATCAGGCTCGCCGTCAACTGGGAACGCCTCCAGCCCGTCCCCTTCGGACCGCTGTCCTCCTCCGAGGTCGCCCGGGTCCGCGGCGCGCTGGCCCACGCCAGCGAGGCCGGGCTGCTCGTCGTGCTGGACCTGCACGGATACGGCGACTTCGCCCTCGGCGGCGGCCCGCACCAGCAGACCCTGCTGCGCCTCGGCGGCCCCGGCCTGCCGACGTCCGCGCTCGCCGACTTCTGGCGCCGCATGGCGCCCGCCGCGGACGACCCGGCCGTCATCGGCCTCGGCCTGCTCAACGAACCGACCCGCCTCGCCGCCGACGGCCGCGCCGGTGCCCTGCTCTGGGAACGCGCCTCCCAGCAGGCGGTCGACGCCCTGCGCGCCATCGGCGACCACCGCGCGCTGCTGGTCAGCGGCTACATGCCGATGGGCCCGCCGTCCTGGGGCCTCATGCACCCGAACGCCTGGATCCGGGATCCGTTGCACCGTTCCGCGTACGAGTCGCACGCCTACTTCGACCACGACGGCAGCGGCCTGTACTGGCGCTCGTACGACGACGAGCTCCGCGACGTCACCTGGCCCCGACCCGCCCTCTGCCAGCGGCTGACCCCACTGACCCGCCAGGTGCTGCAGTGGTGACGCTGCGGAGGTCGAGGTCTGGCCCGTGGTCTCCCTCCCACCCCACAACGCCGGACCGCGTCACGGAGAAGCTCGCCGCCCAGGTCCTGATCGCCACGTCGCCCGCTGTCGCAGCCGGGCGGGCCGCATCCGGTGAGCCCGACGCGATGAGCGGCTACGGCCGGCACCTCTTCCGCGCGGTCCACGCACTCGGCCACACCTGCACGGCTTCCGCGCGGTCCACGGACTCGGCCACATCCGCACGACGCTGCGGACCCGCCGGCCGAACGCCTCTACGCGGCGACCGGCCACATCCGACCGGCCGCACCGCCCACATGGCTGACGGGCCGGCTCAGCGCGGTCCCTCCCAGGTCCAGTGCGGCATCCGCACGCCGGCGGGCACCTGCGACCCGGCCGGGGAATACTGCATGACGTCCGCCGCCGCCCAGGTCATGTAGTCCCGCAGCGCACCGCGGAACTCCGGATCGCCGGGCAGCCCGGCGTCGTCACAGGCGAGCACGAAGCACCGCAGGAACCGCTCCCCGAGGTCGTCGTCAGCCCCCTGCCGTGCGTGCAGGTCCAGCACCCCGAAGTGCGTGCCGCACGTCTGCGAATACACGGGCGGTCCACCGAACACCTCCGCCAGATACATCCCGAGCCGCTCGACGTGCTCAGGATGCTGCCCCGGATGCGAGAACGGATGGTTGAGCACCGGATCCGCCAGACACCGCTCATGCAGCGCCGCCGCCAGCGCCTGGAACGCCGGCGCCCCACCGGCATACTCGAACAGCGACTCCCGCCGCCCGTCCACCGACTCGATCACCGCGCCGGCCCCCTCTCCTGTTTCTGGTCGCTCTGCTTTTGTGGTCGCTCTGCTTTTGTGGTCGCTCTGCTTTTGTGGTCGCTCTGTCGCTGTGGTCGCTCTGTCGCTCGCCTCGCCGCCCGTGGCTCGGCTCCGCTGGCGGAGCCCGTCGCCCTGCGGCTCAACTGCGACAGGCGAACCCTGTCGCCAGTGGCTCAACTCTGCAGGCGGAGTCCGTCGCCTTGTGGCTCAACTGCGTAGGCGGAGCCCATCCGCCGTCGTCCTGCCCAGTGTGGTGGGTCAGTTGCGTAGGCGCAGTCCCTTCGGCGTGGTGCGGAACCCGGCGGCGGACAGTGCTTCGCCGAGTGCCGATGCGTGGATGGACTCGCCGTCGGCGCGCTCGACCGACATGGCGCCGAGCGCTCCGCCGTGGACGGCGTCGGCGAGCGCCTTCGCGGCGAGGGCGAGCAGGTCGGTGTCCTCGACATACGACAGCAGGGTCCTGCCGCCGCGCTCCACATAGATGACGAGGTCGCCGCCCACGGTGACGACGAGCGCGCCCGCCTTGCGGCCCGGCCGGTGCCCGGAACGCTCCCCGTCGCCGGCGTCGACGACCCGCTCGGGCCACGGCAACGCGGCGCCATACGGATTGGCCGGGTCCGTGGCGGCCAGCACCAGCGCGTCGCGGCTGTCGGTGCCGCCCCGCAACCGGTCGACGGCGCCCGGCAGCGCGAACTGCGCCGCCCCGAGCCCTTCGACGAAGTAGCCACGCCGGGCGGCGCCGCGCTCCTCCATGGCGGCGAGCACCGGATACACGCCGGCGAACGCTCCCGGCAGGTCCTCCGCCATCACCGCCCTGCGGGTGACGATCCCGTGCCGGTCGAGGAGCAGCTCGGCGTTGGCCGTCGCCCGCCGGGTCGGGTCGAGGTCCCGGTCCGGCAGCCGGTGCCAGCGGCCCGCCCCCGTCGGCGGCCCGGACCGCCCGGTCGCGAGGGACGCCCGCGCCGCCGCGATCCCGGCCCGCCGATACCGCGACCGGGGTGCGGCAGGTTTCGCCTTGTGCGCCCCGCCGCCGCCGAGCTTCGCCCGCAACGGCCCGAGCGTGTCGTTGGACAACAGGCCCGCCCACACCAGGTCCCACACGGCGTCCAGCAGCTCCGCCTCACTGACGAACCCCGCCGACCCGATGCCCGCGGCTCCGATGCCCGCGGCTCCGATGCCCGCGGCTCCGATGCCTGCGGCTCCGATGCCCGCCGGCCCGGCACCGTCGGTGCGGGTGCCTGCTGTGCCACCGCCCGGCGGATCTGTCGCGGCGGCGTGCAGCGACGCCTCCACACCTCGCAGCGTGTCGCTGATGGAGCCCGGCACCGCCTTGGCCCTCCGCAGCCTCGCGACGGGGATCGGCGGCGGCACGACCTCCCCGTCCTCCGCGTGGACCGCACCGGCGGGTGACGCTGTCCCGGGCGCGGGCGACGCGGCTCCCGACGCGGCGGGCGGCGGCAAAGGCAAAGACGAAGACGAAGACGAAGACGAAGCGACGATCGTCGGTGGAGGCGTCGAGGCGGCCTTCCGGGACCGGGCCGGACGTCCCGCGGCGCCTGCGGCGGACCCTGGCTCGGGCGGAAGCGCCGCAGCGGGCGGAGCCGACGCGAGGATCTCGTTGACCCGCTCGCCGAGCGTGCGCAGGAACAGGGCCTGCCCGCCCGCGAGCGCCGTGAGGATCGCGTCGTGCACCGGGCCGCCCACCTCGGCCGGTGCCGGCAGGAGCAGCGGCGCGGTGTCCGCGAAGGCGAGGCTGACCCACCCGTCGTGCTCGCCGATGGCGCCGCCGCCCGACCACAGCAGGTCGCCCGAGGCGCACAGCTCGTCGAGATAGGCGGGCGTGTAGTCGGCGACGCGGGCGGGCAGGATCAGCCGCTCCAACGCGGACGCCGGCATCGGGATGCCCTGGAGCTGCTCGACGGCGGCGGCGACCGCGTCGATGCCGCGGGCGCGGGACGAGCCGACCTGATGCCACTGCGGCAGGAAGCGGGCCAGGGCGCGGGGCGGCACGGGCTCGATCTCGCGGCGCAGCGCGGCCAGGGACCGGCGGCGCAGCAGCCGCAGGATCTCCGCGTCGCACCACTCGGTGCCGGCGCCGCCGGGCGTGAACTCGCCGGAGACCATCGACGGCAGGCGGCGCAGCGCCTGCTCGACGACGAAGACACCGAGGCCGAAGCGGGCCGCCAGGGTCGCCGCGCTGAACGGGGCGTGCGTGCGCCCATAGCGGGTGACGAGGTCGCCGATCGGGTCCGCGACCGGCTCAAGATGGGCGGTGGGCAGGCCGACGGGCAGGGCCACGCCGAGCGCGTCGCGGAAGCGGGCCGCGTCCTCGACGGCGGCCCAGCGCGGCTCGCCGGCGACCCGGACCTGGATCGCGCGGCGCTGCGCGCCGAGCTCGGCGGCCCAGGCGGGGTCGGCGCCGCGGGCGGTGAGCTCGGCGTCGGACAGGTCGCCCAGGACGCGGAGCATCTCGGCGACGTCCTCGGCGTCGCGCGGGGTGCGCTGCTCGCCGAGCCACTGCAGGGTCCGCTCGGTCTCGGTGACGACCTCGGGGTCAAGCAGCTCGCGCAGCTCGACCCGGCCGAGGAGCTCGGCGAGCAGCGTCGGGTCGAGGGCGAGCGCGGCGGCGCGCCGCTCGGCGAGCGGGGAGTCGCCCTCATAGAGGAACGCGCCGACATAGCCGAACAGCAGCGACCGCGCGAACGGCGACGGCCGGGGCGTCTCGACCTCGACGAGGCGGAGCTTGCGGCCGGCGATGTCGCGCATGACGCCGACGAGCCCGGCGACGTCGAAGACGTCCTGCAGACACTCGCGGGCGGCCTCGAGCGTGATCGGGAAGTCTGCGTAGTCGCGGGCGACGTCGAGCAGCTGGGCGGAGCGCTGCCGCTGCTGCCACAGCGGCTGGCGGCGGCGCGGGTCGCGGCGGGGCAGCAGCAGGGCGCGGGCGGCGCACTCGCGGAACCTGGCGGCGAACATCGCCGACGTGCCGACGGTCTCCTCGACGATGCCGGCGATCTCGTCGGGGTCGAACGCGACCAGGTCGGCGCCCGGCGGCTCGTCGGCGACGTCGGGCAGCCGGACCACGATGCCGTCGTCGCTGGGCATGACCTGTGCGTCGACCCCGTAGCGCTCGTTGAGCCGGCGGGCGATCGCGAGCGCCCACGGCGCGTTGACCCGGGCGCCGAGGACACAGTGGACGGTCATCCGCCAGTCGCCGAGCTCGTCGCGGAACCGCTCGACCAGCACGGTGCGGTCGTCGGGCAGGTGGCGGGTCGCCTCGCGCTGCTCGCGCAGATAGGCCAGGAGGTTGTCGGCGGCCCACTCGTCGAGCCCGCCGGAGCGCAGCTGCGCGTGGGCGGTCTCGTCGCCGGCCTTCACGAAACCGCGCAACCGGGCGCCGATCGCGCGGCCCAGCTCGACCGGTCGGCCGGGGGAGTCACCCTTCCAGAACGGCATCTTCGCGGCGGCGCCCGGGGCGGGTGAGACCAGCACCCGGTCGGGTGTGATGTCCTCGATGCGCCACGAGGTGGAGCCGAGCAGGAACACGTCGCCGACGCGTGACTCGTAGACCATCTCCTCGTCGAGCTCGCCGACCCGGGCGGCCTTCTCCGCGCCGGCCAGGAACACGCCGAAGAGGCCGCGGTCGGGGATGGTGCCGCCGCTGGTGACGGCGAGGCGCTGGGCGCCGGGCCGGCCGGTGAGGACGCCGTCGGTGCGGTCCCACACGACGCGCGGGCGCAGCTCGGCGAACGCGGTCGACGGATAGCGCCCGGCGAGCATGTCGAGCACCGCGAACAGCGCGGACTCGGGCAGGTCGGCGAAGACGGCGGTGCGGCGCACCAGGGCCGCCAGCTCGTCGACGTGCCACGGCTCCATGGCGACCATCGCGATGATCTGCTGGGCGAGGACGTCGAGCGGGTTGCGCGGATAGCGCAGCTCCTCGATGCCGCCCTCGACCATCCGCTCGGCGACGACGGCGCAGGAGACGAGGTCGCCGCGGTGCTTCGGGAACACGACGCCGCGGGAGACGGCGCCGACCTGGTGCCCGGCCCGGCCGACCCGCTGCAGGCCGGCGGCGACGCTCGGCGGCGCCTCGATCTGCACGACGAGGTCGACGGAGCCCATGTCGATGCCCAGCTCCAGGCTGGAGGTGGCGACCACCGCCGGCAGCTGACCCGACTTGAGGGCCTCCTCGATGTGCTTGCGCTCCTCGCGGGACACGCTGCCGTGGTGGGCGCGGGCCACGACGGGCGCCGCGCCGTTGGCGGTGCCGGCCTGCGCCATCATCTCCGCCGGGGTCCTCGGCGCGGCCGGCGTGGGAATGCCGGCGCGGGCGGCGGCCAGCTCGTTGATCCTCGCGCAGAGCCGCTCGGCGCCGCGCCGCGAGTTGGTGAACACGATCGTGGAGCGGTGACCCTCGATCAGGTCGAGCACCCGCTCCTCCACGGCGGGCCAGATCGAGGCGGAGCGGGGGGCCCCGTCGTCGTCCTCGGACGGGTCGCTCTCACCGAGGGCGGTCATGTCCTCGACGGGCACCTGCACCTCGACCTCGATGGTCTTGGCGCTCGGCGGCTGCACGATCTCGACGGGCGCGGACCCGCCGAGGAACCTGGCGGTCTCGTCGATCGGGCGGACGGTCGCGGACAGGCCGACCCGCTGCGCCGGGCGCTCCAGCAGCGCGTCGAGCCGCTCCAGGGACAGGGCCAGGTGCGCGCCGCGCTTGGTCGCGCAGACCGCGTGGACCTCGTCGACGATCACCGTCTCGACGCTGCGCAGAGACTCCCTGGCCTGCGAGGTGAGCAGCAGATACAGCGACTCGGGCGTGGTGATCAGGATGTCGGGCGGGGTCTTGGTGAACGCCCGCCGCTCGTCGGCGGGGGTGTCGCCCGTGCGCATGCCGACCTTGATGTCGGGTGGCTCCTGGCCGAGCCGCGCGGCCGCCTGCCGGATGCCGGCCAGGGGCGCCCGCAGGTTGCGCTCGACGTCGACCGCGAGAGCCTTCAGCGGGCTGACATACAGCACCCGGCAGCGCTTCGCCGCCTCCACGTCAGGCTTGGCGGCCAGCTGATCGAGGGACCACAGGAACGCCGCCAGGGTCTTGCCGGAGCCGGTCGGCGCGACCACGAGGGCGTGCCGGCCGGCGCTGATCGCCTGCCACGCCCCGGCCTGTGCGGCGGTCGGTGCCGCGAACGCCGCACCGAACCACTCACGTGTCGCCGCCCCGAACCGACCCAGCTCATCCATGCCTCCATCCTGCCCCCGGGGTACGACACTTTCCCCGGACCGGCCGACGCCGCCGATAGGATTAGTCCGATTTGTACGAAAGGGGGAGTTTGGCTAAAGTGTGCCAATCCCCAGAACACAGGAGCAGCCGGTGGCAGCACAGCGCACGATCGCCCAGCGGGCGGTCCGCCAGGAGTCGGAAGTGCTGCTGCGCCAGCTGGACGCCTACCTCGCCGCCATGCGCACCGGGCGCGGCGCCGCGGAGGTCGGGCACGCCGAACGGATGGCCACCGCGCTGCGCCAGCTGATCGCCGACACCGCCAGGTCGAGCGCGGTCGACCGGGCCCGCGTGCGGGCCGCCGTGCACTACTTCGTCTACCGCGGCGCCGGTGCCGGTCCGGCCCGATCCGGCGGAGGCGCCCGACTGGCGCTGCTGACCGGTGGCCGCGCCCCCGCCGAGCGCCGCCGCCAGGGCGACGACGACCGCGTCGTCAACGACCTCCTCCGCGAACTGGGGCGAGCGGACCTGATCGTGGAGCACTGAGAGAACTTGCCTGGCCGGGCAGCGAAGAGGGTCCCCCATGAACCAGTGGGGGACCCTCCATGCGTTGCGGGGCGCGGACGCTACGACAGGCTCGCCGTCGCCAGCTTGAGACTGAACGCCAGGAACAGCCCGCCGACCGTGGTGCTCAGCCCGGCGGCCAGCGCGCGCCGAGACCGGAACTGCTCCGCGAGATACCGCCCCGCGAAGATCAGCACGGTCAGGTAGATCGCGCTCAGCACCTCGGCGACGATGCCCAGCAGCAGGAAGCTCACCGCCGGATACGGATACTCCGGATCGACGAACTGGATGAAGAACGACACGAAGAACAGGATCGCCTTCGGGTTGAGCAGGCTGATCACCAGCGCCCGCCGGAACGGCCGGTCCGCCGGCTCCTCCCGCTCCTGCGGCCCCGGCGCGACGGGCGCCCGCAGCCGCCGGACCGTGTCGAGCACCAGCCGGATGCCCAGATACGCCAGGTAGCCGGCTCCCGCGTACTTCACCAGGACGAACAGCCACGGATAGGTGTGCAGCAGCGAGGCCACGCCCCCGGCGGACAGCGTCATGAGCACCGCGTCGCCGAGCCAGACCCCGGCGGCGCCGCGATACCCGTCCCGGACACCGCGGCGGGCGGCCACGGACAGCACATACAGCGAGTTCGGCCCGGGCAGCAGCACGATGGCGGCGGTGCCGAGCAGATAGGTCCACGGGTTGGTCACGCCGAGCGTCAGCGGACCCCGGCCGTCAAACGCTCCCGCGCGGCGGGCCACTCGCCGGCCAGCATCGCGAAGCAGACCGTGTCGCGCCAGCTGCCGTCGGGCCGCTGCCGGTGCGCGCGCAGCACGCCCTCACGCTCGGCGCCGAGCCGGGCGATCGCCTTCTGGGAGCGCTCGTTGCGGATGTCGGTGTGCCACTCGAGCCGGATCGCGCCGAGGGTGTCGAACGCGTGCGACATGAGCAGCAGCTTCGACTCGGTGTTGATCGCCGTGCGCCAGTGCGGGCGGCCGAGCATCGTGTGCCCGATCGCGATCGAGCGGCGGGCCTCGTCGATCGCGTAGTACGAGGTGCTGCCGAGGATCTCTCCCGTCCGCGGGTCCTTCTGGACGAACGGCGTGCGCGTCCGGTCCTTGAGCGCGGCGTCGACGATCGCGGCCATCTCCCCGGCCGAGGCGGGCCGGGCGACGGTGAGATGCGTCCAGACCTCGGCGTCGTCCAGGGCCTTGAACAGGCCCGCCGTGTGCGACGCGTCGAGCGGCTCGATCACGACGTGCTGTCCGCGCAGCGTCGGCGCGCCCAGCCAGCCGGACCCGGAAGGGCGCAGGTATGCCGGCACCGGCACCAGCACGCCCGGCGCCGGCTCCGGCACCCCGGCGACGAGCTTCAGCGGCACCACACCCGCCCAATGCGACAAGGGCAGGTCCTGCTCATCGTCGCTGACGCCGCCTGTGCGGACCTTCGCCGACACCTCCCGCAACGGCAGGGCCAGCAGCGCTGTCTGCGCGAGCTCCTTCGCGTTGGGCGGGCGGCTGTCCGCGGCACGACCGGGCGCGACCTTGTCGACCAGGGCCGCGAACGCCCGCTCCCGCTCGGCGGGGTCGGTGACCAGGCGCGCGGTGCCGTGCGCGACGACCGACCGGTAGTTGGCGCTGTGGTGGAACTGGGAACGGGCCAGGACCAGTCCGTCGATCAGCGTCGCGGTCACGCAGATCGGCAGACCGCCGTCACGCGCCGCGAGCAGCGCCCGGCTCCCGGTCGATCCGTGCAGGTAGACCGTGTCGCCGACGCGCGCGTGCAGGGTCGGCAGCACCCGCGGCTCGCCATCGACGACGAACCCGAGATGACAGACGTAGGCCTCGTCGAGGACGGTGTGCACCAGGTCGGCGTCATACGACGCGCGCTCGCTCATCCGGTTGGGCGTCGTCCGTGGTGTTTTCTGATAGGTTTCCACCGCGACCTCGTTTGTTCTAGTACAATCTCGAAACTGTGGCAGTACAGTATCAGCCGACGGGCGCCACGGCAGCCCAGATTTCGGCCAGCGTCGAGAGCGGCATCCGCACCGGTGAGCTGGACCCGGGCGCCGCGCTGCCGTCGGTCCGGGCCCTCGCGGGCGACCTCGGTGTGAGCCCAGCCACAGTCGCCGCCGCCTATCGGGCGCTGCGCGAGCGGGGGCTGGTCGAGACGGCCGGCCGCGGCGGCACCCGGGTCCGGCCACGCCCGCCGGTCGCCAGGCGGAGCCTCCACGGGCTCGCCGTGCCCTCCGGCGCCCTCGACCTGGCCAGCGGCGGCCCCGACCAGAGCCTGCTGCCGATGTACGCGCCACATCTTATCCGGCTCGCCGAGGCCATGCCCGCGGTCGGCTACGCCGGTGGCGGCCCGCTGCCCGAGCTGCTCGACCTGGCGGGGGAGCGCTTCGCCGCCGACGGCATCCCCTCCGGACGGCTCACCGTGACCGGCGGGGCGCTCGACGCGATCGAGCGGGCCCTCGTCGCCCACCTGCGCCCCGGCGACAAGGTCGCGGTCGAGGACCCCGGCTGGGCCAACCTTCTGGACCTGGTCGCGGCGCTCGGCTTCACCCCCGTGCCGGTCCCCGTCGACGACGAGGGACCCACCGAGGAGGGCCTGCGGGCAGCGCTGAGCGCCGGCGTGGCCGGACTGGTCGTGACGTCCCGCGCCCAGAATCCCACCGGCGCGGTGATCTCCGCACGGCGGGCCGCCGTCCTTCGCCGGCTGCTCGGCACGTACCGCCAGCTGCTGGTCCTGGAAGACGACCACGCGGCCGAACTGGCGCACGACAGAGCACACCCGCTCGTCGGATCATCCGGTGCGTGGGCCTACATCCGGTCGCTGTCCAAGCCGTACGGGCCGGACCTGCGGGTCGCGGCGGTCGTCGGCGACGACGTGACCATCGCCCGGATCGAGGGACGCATGCGGCTGGGCGCCGGATGGGTCTCCACCGTCCTGCAACGCCTCGTCGTCGCGCTGTGGCAGGACCCGGACGCCACGGCCGCGGTCGACCGGGCCCGCGACGTCTACGCGGCCCGGCGGGAGGCGCTGCGCGCCGCGCTCGGCGATCTGCCGGCCCGCGGCGTCAGCGGGATCAATGTCTGGCTGCCGGTCCCCGACGAGACGTCGATGGTCGCGGGCCTGCGCGAGGACGGCATCGCCGTGGCACCAGGATCCATGTACCGGCTGCTCACACCCCCTGCGATCCGTATCACCACGGCCACCCTCGACCCTCGCGACGCGGGACGGGTCGCCGACGCGGTGACGCGCCGGCTCACCGGCTCGTCCCGGCGGCAGGTGTGACCCGCGGGGCGGAATTGTCGGACCCGGCGGCTAGTCTCCGTGAGTGGTCGCAGGGTTCCGTGGCCATCGACGCACCCGAAGTCGTCCGCGGGCTGTTGGGTAGACAGTGGCGTTCTCAGGGCGCGTCATCAAGGAGGGGAATGACATGCGCACCAGCACGTTCAGGACGGTCGGCATCGCTGTCACGGCGGTCGCACTGGCACTCGTGACCGCCTGCGGGGGCGACGACGACAAGACCACCAGCAGCGCCTCGAAGGGCGCCGGCGGCGCGTCGCAGACCCCCGCCGCCAAGGACACGCTGGCCGCGGCCGTGCAGGACCTCGGCGCCGGCACCTACAGCTACTCGATGAAGATCCCCGAGGGCACGTTCACGGGCTCGATCGACCCCACCGGCAAGCAGCAGGTGAAGGTCGACGGGGTCGCCGCCGGCGGGGTCAAATACACGATCGAGGGCATCGCGCTCGGCGCCGACTACTACTTCAAGACCAGCATCCCGACCACGGGCGTCAACGCCAAGAAGTGGTACAAGCTGGATCGCTCGAAGATCAAGAAGGACGCGATCATCGGGCTCATCGAGACGAAGGACCCCACCGCCAGCCAGGGCGTGCTCGGGCGGGTCACCACCGCGACCCAGTCCGACCCGGCCACGATCACCGGCACCTATGACCTCACCGGCGGCGGTGACCTCGGCATCGACGACGCCGCCGTGCTGCAGGCGCTCGGCGACAAGGCGAAGTCCGCGCCGTTCACCGCCACGCTCGACGGCAAGCACCTGGTCTCGCTGAAGATCACGGTCCCGGCCTATGGCACGGTCGCCGAGCAGACGCTGACCGTCGACTACACCGGCCACGGCCAGCCGGTCACCGTCGCCGCGCCCAAGGCCGCCGACGTGCTCGCCGCCCCCGCCGCCGTCTACGGCCTGCTCAACGGCTGACCCCGATGCCGCGACGACCGTCCCCCGCCGGGCGCCCGACCGCCCGCCCACGGACCGCCCCGCGCGCCGGGGCGGTGACCGCCGCGCACGCCGCGGTGCTGACCGCCGGGCGCGCTGGGGCGACGACCGCCGGGCGCGCCGGGGTGCTGGCCGGCGGGCGCGCCGGGGCGGTGACCGCCGGGCGTGCCAGGGTGCTGACCGCCGCGCTGGTCACCGCGCTGGTCGCGGCGGTCGCGCTGGCCGGGTGCTCGTTCGGCAAGGACGGGTCGCCGCGGCCGGACACCGGGCCGTCGGTGGCGCCGACGCAGAGCGAGCTGGCGAAGAGCCTGCGCGCCCTGACCACCGGCGGCTACAAGTTCAAGGTGGTCGCCAAGGAGGGCAGCTACACCGGCGGCGTCGACCCCATCGCCGACCTGCTCGACGCCACGGTCAGCGTCACCTCCGACGGCGCCACCCTGAAGATCGACACTCTCGGGGTGCGGGGCTCCGCGTACACGCGCCTGACCGGCCTGCCGCTGCCCGGCTTCGACGGCGCCACCTGGTTCCGCGTCGACCCCGCCCGCATCACCAGGCCCGGGTCGCTCGGCCTCAGCGCCACCAAGGACCCGACCGGCGTGCAGGCGCTGATCGCCGCCACCCACGACATCCGCCGGGAGAACCGCTCCTACACCGGCACCGTCGACATGACCCGCGTGACCACCTGGGGCCCCGTCAACATCCCGCAGGTGATGCAGCTCGGCGACGTCGCCAGGAGAATCCCGTTCGAGGCGGCCGTCGACGACCAGGACCGGCTCGTGTCCGTGAAGGTCGAGATCCCCGACAACCCGGTCACCGCCACCTACTCCGACTTCGGCACGACCATGACCACGACCGCCCCCACCGGCGCCGAACCCCTCCCCGACCACCTCTACGGCATGCTCGGCCTCTGACCAGCGACCCGTGAAGCCGCGGCGGTGCGGTCGCGGGGGCGGGGCCTAGGCGAGACCGCGTCTCACGGACAACACTGCACGTCATGGAACAGCACCTCTACGAAGCCGAGCACGAAGCCTTCCGGGAACTGTGCAAGGCGTTCCTGGCCCGCGAGGCGGTGCCGCACAACGACGAGTGGGACAGGGCCGGCATCGTCGACCGGGACGTCTGGCGCAAGGCCGGCGCGGCCGGGCTGCTCGGCATGGACGTCGACGAGGAGCTCGGCGGCGGCGGGCAGAAGGACTTCCGGTTCAACGCGGTCCTCGTCGAGGAGATCGTCGCCGCGGGTGCGTCCGGGCTCGGGTTCGGGCTGCACAACGACGTCGTCGCGCCGTACCTGACGGATCTGGCCACCGAGGACCAGCGGAAGCGGTGGCTGCCCGGCTTCTGCTCCGGGGACATCGTGACCGCCATCGCGATGAGCGAGCCCGGCGCCGGCAGCGACCTCGCCGGGGTGCGGACCTCGGCGGTGCGGGACGGGGACGAGTGGGTCCTCAACGGGCAGAAGACGTTCATCACCAACGGTGAGCTCGCCGACCTCGTCATCGTCGTGGCGAAGACGGACCCGGCGCAGGGGGCGCACGGCATCAGTCTGTTCGTGGTCGAGACGGGCACGCCGGGCTTCACGCGCGGGCGGCGCCTGGAGAAGGTCGGGCTGAAGGCCAACGACACCGCCGAGCTGTTCTTCGACGACTGCCGCATCCCCGCCGACCACCTGCTTGGCCAGGAGAACTCCGGGTTCTACCACCTGATGGCGAACCTGCCGAGGGAGCGGCTCGGCATCGCCGTCGCCGCGGTCGCGTCGGCCGAGCACGTCCTGGCGATCACGCTCGACTACGCCAAGACGCGGCAGGCGTTCGGCAAGCCGATCGGGTCGTTCCAGCACAACCGGTTCGTGCTCGCGGAGCTCGACACGGAGGTGACGATCGCCAGGACGTTCCTGAACCACTGCATCGTCGAGCAGAACGCCGGGCGGCTGACGGTCGCCGACGCGGCCAAGGCGAAGTGGTGGACCACGGAGCTGCAGAACAAGGTGGCGGACCGCTGCGTCCAGCTGCACGGCGGGTACGGCTTCATGATGGAGTACCCGGTCGCGAAGGCCTGGCTGAACAGCCGCGTGCAGACCATCTACGGCGGCACGACCGAGATCATGAAGGAGATCATCGGCCGCAGCCTGGGCGTGTGACCAGGTCAGCCCGAGACCGAGGCGAGCGCGGCGAAGATCAGCGCGGTGGACGTGGCACCGGGGTCCTGATGGCCGGTGCTGCGTTCGCCGAGGTAGGACGCCCTGCCCTTGCGCGCCTGCAACGGGATCGTCGCGGTGGCCCCCGCCCGGGCCGCCTCGGCGGCGGCGTCGGGTCCCGAGGCCGCGTAGGCGGCCACGGCCGGAGTCAGCGCGTCGACCATCGTCTTGTCCCCGGGCGAGGCCTTGCCGAGCCGCACGATCGCGTCCAGCCCGGCCTGCAGACCGTCCGCGAAGGAGGCGTCGCCGGACGACAACGCCTTGCCCAGCGCCCGGAACATGCTGCCGTACAGGGGTCCCGACGCGCCGCCGACCTTCGACACCAGGGTCGTGCCGGTCTTCGTCAGCACCGCCCCGGCCGTGTCGGCATCGGACGTGGCCAGGGCGGCGACCGCCGCGTCGAACCCGCGGCGCAGGTTGACGCCGTGGTCGCCGTCGCCGATCGCGGCGTCGAGGTCGCCGAGCTCGGCGGCGTGCTCGGTGACGGACGCGGCGATCGCGGTGACCCACGCGCGGGCCTGTGCGGCGTCCACGTCAGGCACCCCACCGCAGGCCGGCGGTGCGGACCGGGGCGTCCCAGAGCCGCAGGAGCTCGTCGTCGGCCCGGCACACGGTCAGCGAGATCCCGGCCATGTCCAGGCTGGTGACGTAGTTGCCGACGAGGCTGCGCACGACCTGTACACCCGCGTCGGCCAGCAACCGGTTGACCTCGTTGAACATCAGGTACAACTCGAGCAGCGGCGTGCCGCCGAGCCCGTTGACGAGCACGATCACCTGGCTTCCGGCCTCCAGCGGTTTGGCCGTCAGGATCGGCTCCACGATGCGGGAGGCGAGCTCACGCGCGGGCCGCAGCTTCTCGCGGGCGCGGCCGGGCTCGCCGTGGATGCCGACACCGACCTCGATCTCGTCCTCGGGCAGGTCGAACCCGGGCTTGCCGGCGGCCGGGGTGGTGCCGGCGGTCAGGGCGATCGCGAACGACGCCGACCGCGCGTTGACGTCCCGGGCGACCGCGGCGACCGCGGCGAGGGCCGCCCCCTCCTCGGCGAGCGCGCCCGCGATCTTCTCGACCAGCAGCGTCGCACCCGTACCACGGCGGCCGGCGGTCCAGGTGGAGCCGTCGACCGCGACGTCGTCGTCGACCAGGACGCTCTCGACCGGGATCTCCGCGTCCTCGGCGGCCATCTCGAAGTTCATGACGTCGCCGGTGTAGTTCTTGACGATGTGCACGACCCCGGCGCCGCCGTCGACGGCCCTGGTGGCGGCCAGGATCTGGTCGGGGACGGGCGAGGTGAAGATCTCGCCGGGGCAGGCGGCGTCGAGCATCCCGGGCCCGACGAACCCTCCGTGCAGCGGCTCGTGACCGGAGCCGCCGCCCGAGACGAGGCCGACCTTGCCCGGGCGGGGCGCGTCGGCGCGGACGATGATCTGCTCGTCGAGGTCCACGCGCAGCTCAGGGTGCGCGGCGGCCATCCCGGCGAGCGCCTCACGGACGACGTCGTCCGGATCGTTGATGAACTTCTTCATGCCTAGCATTTTGGCGGTACCGACCCTGCATAGCATTGCCCTGTGGCACACATGGTGGGAATAGTGCTGGTTTCGCACAGCGAACGCCTGGCGCACGGATTGCGGGACATGCTCGTGCAGGTGGCGGGCGATGAGGTGCCGATCGAGGCGGCGGGAGGCACCGACGACGGGGGCCTCGGCACCAGCTACGACCGGATCCTCGTGGCGATCGACCGGGCCGACCGGGGTGCCGGGGTGCTGGTCCTGACCGACCTCGGCAGCGCCGTCCTCACCGCGCAGACCGTGCTCGAGGACCGGGTCGCCAACACGGCCACCCTGGTCGACGCGCCGTTCGTCGAGGGTGCGGTGGCCGCCGCGGTACTGGCCGGGACCGGCGCCGACCTCGCGGAATGCATCTCCGCCGCGACGGAGGCCCGCGATGTCCGCAAGCTCTGAGGCGACCGTGGTGCTCCCGGCGGACCTGCACGCCCGACCGGCCGGGGCACTGGTACGGGCGGCGGCGGGCTTCACCAGCACCGTCGAGATCATCGCGGGGGAGCGGCGGGTCAGCGCCCGGAGCGTCCTCGGCGTGATGGGGCTGAACGCGCGCGCGGGCACGCCGGTGGTGGTGTCCGCCACAGGCGACGACGCGGCCGACGCGGTGCTGGCGCTGGCGGCACTGCTGGAGGCGTGCGTCTAGGTCGCGACCCGTCGGAAGTAAGGAGTGGTGCGCGTCGCGGTGCCTACGCGAGGATGGCACCGTGATCGACGCCCCTGAGATCCCCGCGCTGCAGCGACGCACCCTCGGCCTGCTCATCCCCACGCAGGCCGTCGGAGGGCTGGGCGTCGCCAGCGGGGTGTCGATCGGTGCGCTGCTCGCCGCGGACATGGCCGGACCGGCCGCGGCGGGGCTGTCCGGCAGCGCCGCGGTCATCGGCGCCGCGCTGATCGCGATCCCGGCGACCCGGCTGATGCGCACCGGCGGGCGGCGCCCCGGGCTGGTCTTCGCCTACAGCGCCGGCGTGCTCGGATCGCTGCTGGTGGTCGCCGCGGTGTGGCTGCGGTCGGTGCCGCTGCTGTTCGTGGGCACGTTCCTGTTCGGCGGGGCGTCGGCGGCGAACCTGCAGTCGCGGTACGCGGCGGTCGACCTCGCCGACAGTGACCGCCGGGCGCGGCATCTGTCGCTGGTCGTGTGGGTGACGACGCTGGGGGCGGTGGCCGGCCCGAACCTGGCGCCGTTCGCGGACCAGGTGACGATGCCGTGGGGTTTGCCGGAGTACGCGGGTCCGTACCTGTTCAGCGCCGTGGCGTTCACGTTCGGCGCCGTCGCCCTGTTCGTGCTGCTGCGCCCGGACCCGCTGCTGACGGCCCGGCGGTCGGCGGCCGCGTCCGACCCCTCGGAGCGGCCGGCCTCGTGGAAGTCGGCGTTCGCGACGGTACGGGCGAGCGCCGGCGCGCGGCTCGGGGTGTCCGCGGTGGCGGTCGGGCACGTGGTGATGGTCGGCGTGATGTCGATGACACCCGTGCACATCGGCGACTACGTGCACGCGCACGGCGACCTGCTGCGCATCGTCGGGCTGGTGATCAGCATCCACATCACGGGCATGTATGCGCTGTCGCCGCTCATCGGCTGGGCCGCCGACCGGTTCGGCCGCAAACCGGTGATCCTCACGGGCGTCGTGCTGCTCGCGTCGGCGTGCGCGCTCAGCGGTACGGCCGGAGAGGACACCGTCCGGCTGGCGATCGGGATGGGCCTGCTCGGGGCCGGCTGGGGCTGCACGATGGTGGCCGGATCCACGCTGCTGTCGGAGTCCGTGCCCGTCGCGGAGCGCTCCGGCGTGCAGGGCCTGTCCGACGTCATCATGGGCGTCTCGGCGGCCGCCGCGGGTGCGCTCGCCGGGGTCGTGGTCGACCTGTCCGGCTTCGCCACGTTGTCCATCCTGGCGGGGATCGCCGTGGTGCCGCTGGCGGCGTCGGTGCTGCGGAGGTCTTAGTCTTGGCCGCGTGCGACTGACGGATTTCTGGCAGCGGTTGGAAGAGGTGTTCGGCGTGGCATACGCCGGCAGCGTCGCCAACGACCAGGTGCTGACCCAACTCGACGGCCGGACCATCAAGGAAGCGCTCGCAGGTGGCGAGGACACCGCCGTCGTGTGGCGCGCTGTGGTCGCCGCATACCCGGAGCGTGTTCCCAGCAGGCTGCGGTGATGAATTTTGGCGTGTCGCTTCGTTGATCGTACAGATGTACGGGTAGTGTCCTCAGGCGTCGGTGCCGGTTTTTTGTCATACCCGGCGCTTACCTTGTCAGCGTGAATAAACGAACGCCGACGAAGACCGCGAACTCAGGGGTGACGGACATGGCAGTGCAACCTGACCGGGAGAAGGCGCTCGGGCTCGCCCTCTCGCAGATCGACAAGCAGTTCGGTAAGGGCTCGGTCATGCGGCTCGGCGAGCGGGTCATCGCTCCGATGTCCGTGATCCCGACCGGCTCCATCGCGCTGGACGTCGCGCTCGGCATCGGGGGGCTGCCCCGCGGCCGGGTCATCGAGGTCTTCGGGCCGGAGTCCAGCGGTAAGACGACCGTGGCGCTGCACGCCATCGCCAACGCGCAGGCCCAGGGCGGCATCGCGGCGTTCATCGACGCCGAGCACGCCCTCGACCCCGACTATGCCAAGGCCCTCGGCGTCGACACCGACGCGCTGCTCGTCTCCCAGCCGGACACCGGTGAGCAGGCCCTCGAGATCGTCGACATGCTGGTCCGCTCCGGCGCCCTCGACATCATCGTCATCGACTCCGTCGCCGCCCTCGTGCCGCGCGCCGAGATCGAGGGCGAGATGGGCGACAGCCACGTGGGTCTCCAGGCCCGCCTCATGAGCCAGGCCCTGCGGAAGATCACCGGTGCCCTCAACAACTCCGGCACCACCGCCATCTTCATCAACCAGCTCCGCGAGAAGATCGGCGTCATGTTCGGCAGCCCGGAGACCACGACCGGTGGCCGCGCGCTGAAGTTCTACTCGTCGGTCCGCCTCGACGTGCGCCGCATCGAGAGCCTCAAGGACGGCACCGACGTGGTGGGCAACCGCACCCGCGTCAAGGTCGTGAAGAACAAGGTCGCTTCGCCGTTCAAGCAGGCCGAGTTCGACATCATGTATGGCAAGGGCATCTCCCGCGAGGGCTCCCTCATCGACGTCGGCGTCGAGCAGACGATCATCCGCAAGGCCGGCGCCTGGTATACCTACGACGGCGACCAGCTCGGCCAGGGCAAGGAGAACTCCCGCAAGTTCCTGCGGGAGAACCCCGACGTCGCCGCCGAGATCGAGAAGAAGATCAAGGAGAAGCTGGGCGTCGGGGTCGGCCAGGCCACCGACGCGGCCGGCGGCCCCGAGGTGGTCCCGGTCGACTTCTGACCGGCGCCTTCCCTCGCCCGCTCCAACCTTCGCGCGACCCACGGCGTTCGGTGCCGGTCCGCGGGAGGACCTCCGCTTCTTCTGGAGGTTTGTCCCGCGGCCGGCCCCGCCCGCGGTGTTGGCGGAGGGTCTTGTGAGGGCTTTGTCATGCAGGTTTCGCCGCTCGCCGTGACGCTTGGCAGGAGCGGTTCGCGGTTTCGGAGGTGTGCCCGTGCCGGGCAGGCGGCGTTCCAGCAGTCCCAGCCAGCAGCCGACCGACCCGCTCGACACCGCTGAGCCTGCCGCGGTTCCGCCCGATGTTCCGCCGGGCGGGCAGGGGTCTGCTGCGTCTGCGCCTCCTGCTGCCGCGCCGGGCGAGCCCGCGCCGCCAGCGGTCCCTGCGTCTGCGGACGTTTCCGGGGACGTTGACGTCGCCGCTTCCTCGTCCGGTGCGCCTGGTTCCGCGCCGTCCGTGGCTCCTGATTCTGCGGACGTGGAGGTCGTAGCCTCTTCGTCCGGTGCGCCTGGCTCCGGGCCGTCCGTGGCTCCTGCGTCTGCGGACGTTGAGGTCGCCGCCTCCTCGTCCGATCCACGTGCTTCCGCGTCGGGTGACCCCGGATCAGGTGCTGATCTGCCGGACGGGCCCAGGTCCGCCGCGCCCGCGAGTGGCAAGCCCTGGCGGTTCGCCGACATGAGCGACGACAACCCCTGGCTGTCCGCCGAGGCCCAGCCGGGCGGCGCCATCACCGCGCCGGACCCGCGCCGGGCGCCTTCACGGGACGCCGCCGACGACACCTCGCCCGGGTGGCGGACGGCTCCCGGGCCTGGCGGTGCCGCGCCCCCCGCGCCTCGATCCGACGACACCGGCGACGGTCCGTCCCCCTGGCCGGCGACCGCGGAGAAGATCCCACCCGGCTGGCCGGCCGTTCCCGGGGCTGAGCCGCCCGAACGTGTGCCGCCTCCCGCCTGGCTCGACGCTCCTCCCGGCCAGGTTCCGCCCGGCCGGTCCAGAGTTCCGGCGACCGGGTCCACCGGCCCCATCCCTCTGCCCGCCTGGCTCGCCGACCCGGAGACCGGGACCGCCGGCAAGATCCCGCCCGGCCGCTCCACGTCCCCGGCCGCCGGGAAGTCGTCGTCCGCCTCCGGCTCGGCAGCGGACCGCGACACCAGCGGCCGCGCGGTGGACCGTGACCCGGGCGGGCGCGCGGTTGACCGTGACGCCGGCGGACGCCGCAGCCCGGCGAGGAAGCGTGACGCCGGCGGACGCCCCGACCCGGCAGTGGACCGCGACCCGGACGGACACCCCGACCCTGCGGAAGATCCCGCCACCGGCGGGCGGTTCGGCTCGGCGGAGGAACCCGCCACCGGGGGGCGATTCGGTTCGGGGGAGGGCTACGACTCCGGCGAACGTTCCGGCAGGGGCCGTGGCCGGCGCTCCGGGCGGAAGAGTGGTCCCGCCTGGTCGGGCGGCGCCAGGCAGCAGAACGACGGCTCCGACCCTCAGGGCGACCGCGAGCCGCAGGACGCGTCCGGCCGGAGCGGTGGTTCCCGGCGGCGGGGTGGGCCACCGCCCGCGCCGCTCGATCCGAGGGAAGCGGCCAGGGAGATCTGCCTCCGTCAGCTCGCCGTCCGGCCGAGGACCAGGCTCGAGCTCGCCACCGCCATGCGCAAGCGCGGTGTCGAGGAGGAGATCGCCGATGAGATCCTCGACCGGTACGACGAGGTCGGCATCATCGACGACGCCGCGTTCGCCCGGGCGTGGGTCGCCAGCCGGCACCACGGCAAGGGCCTGGCGCGCAGGGCCCTCGCGGGGGAGCTGCGCCGCAAAGGTGTCTCCTCCGACGAGGTCGGTGAGGCGCTCGACGAGCTCGACCCGGACGTGGAGGAGCAGACCGCCAGAGCTCTGGTCGCCAGGCGGCTCCGTGTGGAGTCCAACGCCGCCCCCGAGGCGGTGTTCCGCAGGCTGGTCGGGATGCTGGCCAGGAAGGGGTACCCACCCGGCCTGGCCATCCGCCTGGTCAAGGAAGGCCTCGCCGAACGAGCCGACGCCGCCGAGTTCGCCGACGGCATCGACCCCGACGCCCTCGCCGACGCCGCCATCGACCCCGACCCGCGCTGACCCGGTCCCGCGCTGACCCCGGCCCCCGCTGGCCGGCCCGCGCCGATGGACTGGAGGAGTCACCTGGTCGACACGTGGACGTACGCGGCCTGCCCTCGCAAAGCCGCACAGCTCGGCCAAGATGCAAGCCGGCGGGATCGTGGGCCCGATGAAGCGCGGGCCGTGCAGACCGCGGGTCGAGGCAGGACCGGCAGTGAGGAGCACGTCGCCTGCGGGAGGTGATGCACACGCCCGGGCGCCGGCGGCGCGAGGTCGGGCAGTGGCCGATCGGCACCGTCCTGTGTCCGGATGCTGACTCCACGACGTCGCGTCCGAAACGACCCGGCGCAACCGTCGTCGGCGCCGCTGCCACGAGGGTGAGCGCCGTCCCCGGCGCACCGTCCTGACCGGTCGTCGCGTGCACCGTGCGTGACCGACGAGTTTCGGATGTGAGCGTTCACCGTCGTGTCCGCGCGGTCACGTGCGGCCATGTGCCGCCATATGGCTGTCCGCCACATGGAACCGACCCCGGGCCGTGCTGAGGAGAACCCTAGGAATGCGACAGGCGTCGATGCGGTGGCTGGTCGGCGCACCGTGTGTGGTGGAATGATTGCAGACGTACGGAGGTAGGAGTTCAGCGCCGCGCGTCCGGGTGACTACAGGTCGTCGACAATCTCGACCCGTCTGCGACCGACATGCCGGAAAGTTCTGGTCAAATGTCGCTGGTAGGGTGTTTCGGCTGGCAAGGGTCTTGACGGACGTACGTCCCTTATGGTGCCCGATCATGAGTCCTTGACCGAAGCGCCCTTCAAGACCTAGCCTCGGCGTTACCAGATGGAGACCGCCCAACCACCGCGGGTTTACCGCACAACATAGATCGCGTCACAGATCAGCAACGTTTACGCACGACATATAAGCGCCGCGCCTTGCGGGAGGTGGCGGCCGTTGACCGGTCATCGGGGTCACCCTGTGTCCCGATATTGATACATCTTGATGGCAGTGTGTGTGGTCGGGCGTCTCCTCCACAACATCCCGCGTTGCGCGACCCTGCGCAGCGCCGAGCGGAGCGAGGTGACGTCGTGACGGAGTGCGCCCCTGTCATCCTCTGCGAACGACCCGCAAGCGGAGCACGACCCGCAAGCGAAACGGGACCCGCGAGCGAAACGAAAGCCGCTACCGCCGCAGCCGAGGTGACCGCGTGACCGGCCTGCAGGCCGCGCTCGTCGTCGTGGTCGTCGTCATCGGCCTCGGCGTCCTCGCCGCGCTGGTGGTCTCGCTGAAGGTCATGCGCCGGCTGCACTCCGCCGCCACCGTGCCCGTTCAGCCCGTCGCCGAGGATCCCGCGTTCCTCGCCGAGAAGGACCGGCAGGAGCACTCCCTCGCGTCACTGCGGACCGCCGCCGAGGACGCCACCGCGGCGGTGGACGAGGCACGGGCGGTGGCCGCCGCTGCCCGTACCGAAGCGGCCGCCGCCAAAGCGGAAGCCAGCTCCGCGCGGTCGGAGGCGCGACGCATCCTCGACGGGGCGAGGGCCGAGGCCGACTCGCTGCTGGAGCGCGCCCACCGGCAGGCCGAGGTCGACGCCGAGCAGGCCCGCGCCGCCGCGCGCCGCGCCGGTGAGCGTGAGGTCAGCCAGCTCACCACCGTGGCCAAGGAGCAGTCGCAGGACGCGGAGCGGCGCCAGCGCCGGCTGGACGAGCGCGAGCGCCTGCTCGCCGAGGAGGCCGAGCGGCTCGCCGAGCGCGACCGGCGCATCACCGGCACCGAGGCCGACCTGCTCGAGCGGGAGGCGGCCTTCACCCGCCGGGAGGTCGAGATCGCCGCGGGCGAGGAGCGGCACCGCGAGGAGCTGGAGCGGGTCGCGGGCCTCACCACCGACGCCGCCCGGGTCGAGGTCATCGAGACGATCGAGGCGCAGGCGAAGCGCGAGGCCGCCCTCCTGGTCCGTGACATCGAGAACGACGCCCGCAACACCGCCGACCAGCGGGCCCGGCACATCGTCGTGGACGCTATCCAGCGGGTCGCCAGCGAGCAGACCGCGGAGAGCGTCGTCAGCGTCCTGCACCTGCCGAGCGACGAGATGAAGGGCCGGATCATCGGCCGTGAGGGCCGCAACATCCGGGCGTTCGAGTCGACGACCGGGGTCAACCTGATCATCGACGACACGCCCGAGGCGGTCCTGCTGTCGTGCTTCGACCCGGTGCGCCGGGAGATCGGCCGGCTCACGCTGGAGAAGCTGGTGCTCGACGGGCGGATCCACCCGCACCGGATCGAGGAGGTGTTCGAGCAGGCCAAGCACGAGGTCGAACGCCTCTGCATGCGGGCCGCGGAGGACGCGCTCGTCGAGGTGGGCATCACCGACCTGCACCCGGAGCTGATGACGCTGCTGGGCCGGCTGCGGTACCGGACCTCCTACGGCCAGAACGTGCTCAAGCACCTCGTCGAGACCGCCCACATCGCCGGCATCATGGCCAGCGAGCTGCGGCTGGACCCCAAGCCGATCAAGCGCAGCGCGTTCCTGCACGACATCGGCAAGGCGCTCACGCACGAGGTCGAGGGCAGCCACGCGCTGATCGGCGCGGACGTGGCCCGCAAGTACGGCGAGTCCGAGGACGTCGTGCACGCCATCGAGGCGCACCACAACGAGGTCCTCCCGCAGACCATCGAGGCCGTCCTCACCCAGGCGTCCGACGCCTGCTCCGGCGGCCGCCCCGGCGCACGCCGCGAGAGCCTCGAGGCGTACGTCAAGCGCCTCGAACGCATCGAGGAGATCGCCGCCGGCAAGTCGGGCGTCGAGAAGGTCTTCGCGATGCAGGCCGGCCGCGAGATCCGCGTCATGGTCCGCCCCGACGACGTCGACGACATCGGCGCCGCCGTCCTCGCCCGCGACGTCGCGAAGCAGATCGAGGAGGAGCTGACCTACCCCGGCCAGATCCGCGTCACCGTCGTCCGCGAGTCGAGGGTCACCGAGATCGCCCGCTGAAAAGCCCAAGAGCAAGAACAAGAGCAAGAACAAGAGCAAGAACAAGAGCAAGCGCATCCCTGCTCACGTCCGTCGTGGCGGGGGTCCGTCGCTCCCGTCAGCCGCCGGTCAGGCCCTGGCGGGCCTGACCTTTCCCGCCGCCGTCAGTTGCCCGGCCACGACCTGCGGCCGTGATCGACCGCGAGCACCCCCATGATCCGGAAGACTTTTGGTCGTCATAGCGACGAAAACTCTTCCGGATCATGGGGACGGGCTACGGGGCGATGACGGCCTCGGCGGACGTGTACGGGCTGGTGATCTTGTAGGACCAGATCGCCGGGTCGGGGACCGCCAGGTCGCCGTTCGACGCGAACTTGTACGACCGCGCGACGCCCTTCCCCTCGTACTTGCCGACGAACGCCAGCATGTCGGAGCGCGTCGCCTTCCCGGCGGTGAAGCCCTCCAGGATGATGTTGGCGCCGTCGTACGCCTCGGGGCCGTAGTAGCCGGCGGTCGTCTTGTACGCGGCCTGGTAGCGCGACGCGTAGTCACCGCCGGCCCGGTCGCTCGGGATGCACGGGCACGTGACGATGATGCCGTCGGCGGCCTTGACCAGCGTGTCGACGAACAGCTGGGTGAACAGCCGGTCGCTGACGATGATCTGGATGGTCGGCTTCGCGGTCCGCAGCGCCTTCAGGAACGGCGTGCCGGCGTCGGACTCGCCGGCGTAGTAGACGACCTCGGGGCTCGCGTTCGTGACCTGGCCGACGGGGGCGGTGAAGTCCTTGTCCGCCTTGCGGATCGCGACGCTCGTGGTGACCGCGCTGCCGAGCGCGCCCGACACGGCCTGCCGGGCGACGCCGCCGAAGTCGGAGTCGTCGTAGACCACGGCGACCTTCGAGGCGCGGATGGTGCTCTTGATGTAGCGGGCGCCGGCCGCGGCCTGCTCCTTGTCGGTGGCGACGAGCCGGTGGAACGTGGTCCAGCCCTTCGCCGAGAGGTCGACGTCCGGCGCGAACGGCGTGAAGAACGGCACGCCCGCCTTCTCCAGGATGGGGCCCGCGGCGAGGAGCTCGGTGCGGTACGCCGGGCCGACGACGCCGATCACCTCGCTGTCGGCGACCAGGTCCTCCGCGGCGAGCTTGCTGCCCTCCTCGGTGCCCTTCGTGTCGAACTCCGCGAACCCGACGTTGCACCCGGCGTGCTTGGCGTTGTAGTCGTCGACGGCCAGCTTGGCGGCGTTGCGCATGCCGTTGCTGTCCTTGGATCCGGTCCCGGCGAGGATGCCCAGGAACGCGACCTTGTGCCCGCAGGCCGGCGACGCCGCGGGCCCGGCCTGGTTGGACGGCCCGGTGCCACCACCGCCCGGCTCACCCCCGCCGCCGTCCCGGTTGGCGAACCACACGATGCCCCCGACGAGCAGCAGCAGCGCGAGGACGCCCCCGCCGACCGCCATGAGCGCGCCCGCGCCGCGCCCCCGAGCGGGGCGGACCGGATACGCCTGCCCTCCGCCCGGCCACCCTTGCGCGGGCGGCCCGGAAACGGACGGCACCCCGGACACCGGCGGCCCAGCGGCGCCGTGCCCGGCCATCGGCGGTTGCCCGGCCATCGGCGGCTGCCCGGTCATCGGGGGACCGGAGATCGGGCGGCCACCGGCCGGCGCCCCGAACGGCGGCAACCCCACGGCCGGCGGCGGCGTGGGCGGCCCTGACACGGGCGGCTGACCCGCCCCCGGATACCCGATCGCCGGCGGCTGCTGCTGCACGGGAGGCCGCTGCAACGGCGGCTGCTGCATGGGCGGCTGCTGCTGGACGGGGGGCTGCTGCATGGGGGGCTGCTGGAGGGGTGGCTGCTGGTAAAGGGGCGGCTGCTGCACAGGCGGCACGACCGGCGGCCGCTGCTGCACGTGAGGCGGCACCGGCGGCTGCTGCACGGGCGGCTGCTGCACAGGTGGCACCACTGGCGGTCGCTGCTGCACCTGAGGCGGCACCGGCGGCTGCTGCACGGGTGGCTGCTGCGCCGGCGGCTGCTGGTACACCGGCGGCTGCTGCGACGCACCCGGCACCACCGGCATCGACCCGGTCTGCAGCAGCGGCGGCAACCCGGGCGCCATCGACGGCATGCTGAACCCCGGCGACACCGGCGTCGCCGAAACAGGCGCCGCCGCGACATCCCCGCTGACCGGCCCGCCCGACGAAGGCCCGCCCGACGACGGTGCGCTCGACGCGGGAACCCCCGACGCGGGAACCCCCGACGCGGGAACCCCCGACGTAGGTGCGGCACCACCGGACGACGGCCCGGGCGACGACGGCACCGGCCCGAACGGCCCCGAAGCACCCGAGACAGGCCCCGCCGGCATCCCCGCCACGTGCGCCCGCCCGGTCGGCGGCGCCAGGTGCAGCGCGCCCTCCGCGACCACCAGCTCCGGCTGCTCGATCGCCGTCGGCGCCAGCCCGAACGACCGGTGCAGCAGCGTCGCGGCCAGCGGGATCCGCGACGACCCGCCGACCAGGAACACCGCCGCAAGCGGCTGCCCGGAGACACCCGCCGCGGACACCGCCAGCTGCGTCGCCGTGACGGTCCGGTCCAGGATGGGCCGGGCCAGCTGCTCCAGCTGCTCCCGCCCGATCGGCACGCTCTCGTCGAAGAGCGGCACGTGCACGTACGTGGTGGCGGCCCGGCTGAGCATCTCCTTGGCCAGCCGCGCGTCCTCCCACAGCTGCCACGCGGCGCGCCGGTCGGCCTCGCTCTCCGGGTTGGTGAGGCGGTGCCACTGGTCGCCCTCGCGGCCGGTGAACGCCCGGCCCAGGTAGGCCACGACGGCCGCGTCGACGTCGAGGCCGCCGGCGTCGGGCAGGCCCTCGCTGGCGAGGACGTCGAAGCCGCCGCCCGCGTTGCGGCGGACCACGCTCGCGTCGAAGGTGCCGGCACCGAAGTCGTAGACGACGGCGATGCCGCCGACCGGGACGTGGGTGCCGACGGTACCGACGAAATAGGACGCGGCGGCGACCGGCTCCGACGACAGGAACGGCCCGGGGAACCCGGCGGACGTCGCGGCCTGCGACAGCGTCTGGCGGCGCTGCGGCGGCCAGGTCGCCGGGTGGGTCAGGTTGACCTCGCTGGGCAGCGAGCCGGCCACCCGGTAGGTCTCGGCGGCGACCCGGCGCAGGACGGCGGCGACGAGGTCGATGACCGGCACGTCCTGCTCGCCGAGCCAGACGGTGCCCTCTTCGACGCGGCGCTTCGGGTACGGCTCGAACCGGTGCGGCTGCAGGCGCGCCGAGTGCACCGCGTCACGGCCGGTGAGGATGCTGTAGTCGGCGTTGACGTAGACGGCGGAGGGCAGCAGCGGCGAGCCGTCGAAGAGCAGCGGTTTCGTGCGGCCGTCCGGCCAGCGGAGCACGGCGACGGTGTTCGAGGTGCCGAAGTCGATGCCCAAACGAAAGCCGGTGTCCGCCACCCGCGCAGCGTACGTATTACGCGCAACGTTGCCAATCAACCGGGTGGCTCACACGGACTGTCCGACGTCGGCCAGCTTGACGGCCTTCGCGGTCGTCTTGACCTGCTTCGGGCCGCCCATGAGCCGCTTCTGCAGCCAGAAGGCGAACCATGACAGCAGGGCACAGGTGCCGATGTACACGGCGGCGACGACGAGGTAGCCGGGCACGTACGGGAAGCCGAAGGTCAACCGGCCGCCGTACTGCTTGCCGTAGTACAGCAGCTCCGGCAGCTGGATGATGAAGCCGAGCGCCGTGTCCTTCAGCAGGACCACCAGCTGGCTGATGATCGCGGGGAGCATGGCCCGGACCGCCTGCGGCAGCAGGATCGACGTCATCACCTGGGTCTTGCGCATGCCGAGCGCGTAGGCGGCCTCGGACTGCCCGCGGGCGACGGCGATGATGCCGGCTCGGAAGATCTCCGACAGGACCGCGCCGTTGTAGAGGGTCAGGCCGATGACGAGGGGCCAGAACGCGCCGACCTTGTAGCCGAGCTGGATCGGGCCGTAGTACGCGAAGAAGATCAGGATGAGCAGCGGGATCGCGCGGAACAGCTCGACGAAGGCCGAGGTCGGCGCCCGGAAGACCGCGTGGTCGCTGAGCCGGCCGGTGGCCAGCAGCGCGCCGAGGGCCAGCGCGAGCACCGCGGCGGTGCCGGCGGCGCGCAGCGTGGTCAGGTAGCCGTCGATCAGGTCGCGCTGGGTCTGCGCGTATTCGAACTGCTCCCAGCGGATCGGCTCGAACTGGCCGGTGTCGTAGAAGCGCCAGACGATGTAGGCGATCAGCGCGACGATGCCCAGCGCGCTCAGGATGCCGATCAGGCGGTACCGCAGCCGCGCCTTCGGGCCGGGCAGGTCGTAAAGAACGTTGCTCATACCGCCACCTCCGCTGCGCTCCGGCGTCGGCCTGAGCCGAATGCTGCGATCATGATGAGCGGCTCCTCGCTCCGCTGCGGCCCGCTCATCGCGCGACCTTCCAGCGTCGTTCCAGCATCCGTTGCAGGGTCACGAGCGGCACGACGAGGATGAGGAACCCGATGGCGACCCACAGCAGCCCGTAGATCTGGTTCTCGCCGCGCTCGGACAGGTAGAACGTGATCGCGCCCGCCTCGGCGACCGAGAAGCCAGCCGCGACGGTGGTGTTCTTCAGCATCGCGTTGAGCACGCTGACCAGCGGCGGCACGACCGTGCGGAACGCCTGCGGCAGGACCACGTTGGTCAGCACCTGGGTGAACGTCATGCCCAGCGCGCGGGCCGCCTCGGCCTGCCCGACGGGCACCGTGTTGATGCCGGAGCGCAGCGCCTCGCACACGAAGGCGCTGGTGTAGGCGGTCAGGGCGATGCACGCGCCGGTGAAGAACTCGAACGTGACGCCGAGCTTCGGCAGCGCGAACACCTGCAGCGCGAAGACCAGCGTCAGTGGCGTGTTGCGCAGCAGCAGCACGTAGGAGCTGCCGAACGCGCGCAGCGCGGGGACGGGGGAGACCCGCATCGCGGCCAGCAGCGTGCCGACCACCATCGACCCGACGGCGGAGATCAGGAAGAGCTGGACCGTCTCCCAGAAGTGGGAGCCGATGACATCCCAGTTGTCCGTCAGGACGTGGAGAAATTCGTTCACGCCGTCACCTCCGCTTCGCCGCGCATAAGGGTGGGGCGCCGCCTTGCCGGGCGGCGCCCCGTACTACTGCAGGATCAGTACTTCTCGAGCGCCGGCGGGCTGCCCGCCGAGCCGGACTTGCCGAGCGTGCCGTCGTAGACCTTCTGCCAGGTGCCGTCGCCGAACGCCGCCTCGAGGGACGCGTTGACGAAGTCCCGCAGGGCCTTGTCGTCGTGGCCCAGGCCGATGCCGTACTTCTCGGGGTAGGCCTTGCCGGTGGTCGGGTCGAGGAACGGCTTGCCGACGACCTTCAGCTGCGACGGCGCCTGCGCCGCGAAGCCCTTCAGGATCGCGTCGTCGGTGGTGACCGCGTCGACCTTCTTGTCCAGCAGCTGCGACACGCACTCGGAGTAGGTCTTGAACTCCACGATCTTGTCGGTCAGCTTCTGGTCGCGGACCCGCTGGATCGGCGTGGAGCCGGTCGCGGAGCAGACGGTCTTGCCCTGCAGCGAGTCGGAGCCGGTGATCGACGAGTCGTCCTTGCGGACCAGCAGGTCCTGCGCGGCGACGAAGTACGGGCCGGCGAACGAGACGTCGGCCTTGCGCTTGTCGGTGATCGAGTAGGTGCCGACGTAGTAGTCGACCTCGCCACCCTTGATCGCCGTCTCACGGTTGGCGGAGGCGATCTCCTTGTATTCGATCTTCGACGCGTCGAAGCCGAGCTTCGAGGCGATCAGCTGGGCGATCTCGATGTCGAAGCCGCAGCGCTTGCCGGAGGCGTCCTTGTAGCCCAGGTTGGGCTGGTCGAACTTGACGCCGATGACGACCTTGCCGGCCGCCTTGATCCGGTCGAACGTCGGGCTGCCCGTGATCGCCACGCCGGTGGCCGGCGTGAACGTGGTGCCCGACGAGGTGCAGGCGTCGCTGGCCGGCGCCGCAGCGCCGGAGCTGCCGCCCTCGGCCGAAGGCGCGGGCGTGCCCTCCTTGCCGCAGGCGGCCAGGCCGAGCGCAAGCGTGACGGCGGCGGCTGCCGCGGCGATCCGCGTGATTCGCATGATGGTCGCTATCCCCTTCCGGTGGGTCTCTTGCTTCTTCGTGCGCCTATAGAGCGTCGTTCGTGTGCTTTAGGAGGTCTTCTAGTGCGTGAGGATCTTCGACAGGAAGTCCTTGGCCCGGTCGGTGCGCGGGTTGGCGAAGAACGTCTTCGGGTCCGCCTCCTCGACCAGCTGGCCGTCGGCCATGAACACGACCCGGTTCGCGGCGTGCCGCGCGAAGCCCATCTCGTGCGTGACCACGACCATGGTCATGCCCTCGCCCGCGAGGCCCGTCATGACGTCGAGCACCTCGCCGACCATCTCCGGGTCCAGCGCGCTCGTCGGCTCGTCGAACAGCATCGCCTTCGGCTGCATCGCCAGGGCCCGGGCGATCGCGGCCCGCTGCTGCTGGCCGCCGGACAGCTGCGCCGGATACTTCTGCGCCTGCGCGGCGATCCCCACCCGGTCGAGCAGGCCCATGGCGCGCTCCCGCACCACGTCCGCCTTCTCCTTGCGGACCTTGACCGGCCCGAGCATCACGTTCTCGAGGATGGTCTTGTGCGCGAACAGGTTGAACGACTGGAACACCATGCCGACCTCGCTGCGCAGCCGCGCGAGGGGCTTGCCCTCCTCCGGCAGCCTGGTGCCGTCGAACACGATGTCGCCGTTGTTGATCGGCTCCAGCCGGTTGATCGCCCGGCACAGCGTCGACTTGCCCGAGCCCGACGGGCCGATCACGACCACGACCTCGCCGCGGGCGATCGAGAGATTGACGTCCTTGAGGACATGCAGCTCGCCGAACCACTTGTTGACGCCGCTGAGCACGATCAAAGGCTCGTCCGTCATCATCCGCCCCATCGCGTCTCGGCTCTTTCGGTGGCTCGACGGTAGCGGTGGCGATGCCCACGAACGGCCGCATAGCGGTCACGGACGGATAACGGCCGGGAGTTGTCACAATGATGACCATGCGCATCCTGGTGACCAACGACGACGGCATCGACAGCCCCGGCCTGCACGCCCTCGCCGAGATGGCGGTCCGTCTCGGGCACGACGTGGTGGTGGCGGCCCCGGCCCGCGAGGCGAGCGGCTCGGGCAGCTCGCTCACCGGAGTCGAGGCCGACGGGCTGATCGCGACCGAGGTCCGTCCGCCGCTGTTCGCGGGCGTGCCGACGTACGCCGTCTCCGCGTCGCCGGCGTTCATCGCGCTGATGGCGACCAGGGGCGCGTACGGGGCCGAGCCGGACGTGATCCTGTCCGGCATCAACCGCGGACCCAACACCGGCGCGGCCGTCCTGCACTCCGGCACGGTCGGCGCCGCGTTCACCGCCGTCGCCAACGGCTGCCGCGCCATGGCGGTCTCCCTGGACATCCCCTTCCGGGCGCCTGAGGGGGACCAGGACGAGTACTGGGACACCGCGGCCGAGGTCGCCGGCGACCTGCTGCCGTTGCTGTCCGACGAATACGTGCTCAACGTCAACGTGCCCAACCTGGAGGCCGGGGACCTGCGCGGCATCCGCCGGGCGACCCTCGCGCAGTTCGGCACCGTGCAGATGGTCCTGATGGAGCAGGGCCACGGGTACGTGCGGATGTCCCTCGAGCAGAGCGACCACGGTGCGGAGCCCGGCAGCGACGACGCGTGGCTGCTGGACGGCTACGTCTCGGTCAGCGCGATCCGCCCGCCCCGCGAAGCGTCCGACGTGGTGCTGCCGGGGCTGGTGGATACCGCCGGTGAGCACGTCGGCGGCTAGACTTCTCGCTGCTATGACTGAGACCCCTCGCAGCTTCAAGGTCATCACCTACGGCTGCCAGATGAACGCCCACGACTCCGAGCGCATCTCCGGCCTGCTCGAGGACGCCGGCTACGTCCCGGTGCCCGCCGACGCGGAGCCGGACGTCGTCGTGTTCAACACGTGCGCCGTGCGGGAGAACGCCGACAACCGCCTCTACGGCAACCTCGGCCACCTGCGCCCGACGAAGCTCGCCCAGCCCGGCATGCAGATCGCCGTCGGCGGCTGCCTGGCGCAGAAGGACCGCGGCGACATCGTCAAGAAGGCCCCGTGGGTCGACGTCGTCTTCGGCACCCACAACATCGGCTCGCTGCCGGTGCTGCTGGAGCGCGCGCGCCACAACGCGGCCGCCGAGGTCGAGATCCTCGAGTCGCTCGAGGTGTTCCCCTCGACGCTGCCTACCCGGCGCGAGTCGACCTATGCGGGCTGGGTCTCGATCTCCGTCGGCTGCAACAACACCTGCACCTTCTGCATCGTGCCCGCGCTGCGCGGCAAGGAGAAGGACCGCCGCCCCGGCGACATCCTCGCCGAGGTCAGCGCCCTCGCGGCGGAAGGCGTCCTGGAGGTGACCCTCCTCGGGCAGAACGTCAACTCCTACGGTGCCGAGTTCGGCGACCGGCTCGCCTTCGGCAAGCTCCTGCGGGCCTGCGGCGACGTGGAGGGCCTGGAGCGGGTCCGCTTCACCAGCCCGCACCCGAAGGACTTCACCGACGACGTCATCGCCGCCATGGCCGAGACGCCCAACGTCTGCCACTCCCTGCACATGCCGCTGCAGTCCGGCTCCGACCCCGTCCTGAAGGCGATGCGCCGCTCGTATCGCGCCGAGCGCTACCTGGGCATCATCGCCAAGGTCCGGGCCGCCATGCCCGACGCCGCGATCACGACCGACATCATCGTCGGTTTCCCCGGCGAGACGGACGACGACTTCGAGCGCACCCTGGACGTGGTCCGCGAGGCCCGGTATTCCAGCGCCTTCACGTTCCAGTACTCCAAGCGCCCGGGCACGCCCGCCGCCACCATGGACCTGCAGGTGCCGAAGGCGGTCGTGCAGGAGCGGTACGACCGGCTGATCGCCACCCTGGAGGAGATCAGCTGGGACGAGAACAAGAAGCTCGTCGGCACGCCGGTCGAGGTCCTGGTCGCCGTCGGTGAGGGCCGCAAGGACGGCGCCACCGGCCGCATGTCGGGCCGCGCGCGGGACGGGCGCCTGGTGCACTTCGCCGCCGACCCGTCGCTCACCCTGCGCCCCGGCGACATCGTGCACACCACGGTGACCTATGCCGCCCCGCACCACCTCAACGCCGACGGCCCCCTGCTGTCCCACCGCCGCACCCGCGCCGGCGACGCCTGGGAGGCCGGCCGGGTCACCCGCACCCCGGGTGTCTCCCTCGGCATGCCCACCATCGGCACCCCGCCCCCGTCGGCCGCACCCGCCCGCTCCTGCTGACCCGCCGCTGAGGAGGGCCGCCGTGGTGTGGGTGCACGCCGGCCGGGTGTACACCAACGGCGACGTGTTCATGGCCGTGGACGCGACGCTGCGCGCGTCCTGGCTCGGGCACACCGACGACGCATATGACGCGGTCTGCGAGCTCGACGAGGACGTGACCAGCATCCCGGTCGGGGCCGGCCGCGCCGCGCTCATCGCCATCGACGGCCGCCCCAGCGACGAGGGGTGGTCTTCGGCCACGGCACGGTCGCCTTCGCCTTCGCCGCCGGGCGCAACTACCCGATCACCCTGCCCGCCGCGCTGGGGCACCGGCACCTCGGCACCTGGGGCGCCGACGCGATCACGCTGCGCAGCGGCTGCCTCGCCGTGTTCACCGCCGCCCTCGACGGCTTCGGCCCCTACGGCAGCGAGTTCGTCCCTGCCGTGCCCGGCCCCGTCCCCGATGCTGCGCCCCGGACGTCGCCCGACGGTGCCCCCGGGAATCCTGCTGGACCTCGACCCCGGCGACTACCGGCTCGCGGCCGATCCCTACGTCGAGCTGAGCGACGGTGTGCGATTCGGCCGATGGACGCTCACGCGCACCCCGGACCCGTAGTTGGCCGCCGTCACGGGCGCGGACCGCGGCCGCGAGGATGCGGGCGTCGAGCTGAGCGGCGGCGTGTGATTCGGTCGATGGGCGCTCGCGCACCCCGGACCCGTGGCCGGCCGCCGTCATGGGCGCGGACTGCGGCCGTGAGGGTGCGGGCGTCGAGCTGAGCGGCGGCGTGCGATTCGGCCGATGGGCGCTCGCGCGCACCCCGGACCCGTAGCCGGCCGCCGCCACGGCTGCGAGCGTGCGGGTCAGCGGTGTGGGGCGTAGCCGCGTTCGTAGCCGCCCTGGTCGCCGGGGCGGCCTGAGCCGTAGACGCCGCGCTGGTCGTAACCGCCCTGCGGGGCGCCATACACGCCGCCGCCCTGCTGGGGGCCCGGCGGGTAGCCGCGCGGCTGGTCATAGCCGGGCTGGTGGTCGAAGTCGCGCGGGTCGGACTGGCCGCCGCCGGCGCCGTAGACGGTGCCGCCGGGGGCGGTCGCGCCGCGGGCGGCCGAGGCGGCCGGGCGGGCGCCGTAGACGTTGCCGGTGCCGCCGTCGTCGGGCGGCAGGTCGTCGCCGGTGGGGCGGGGTGCCGAGCCGCGGGCGGGGCCGGACCCGGCGGCGGCGCGGCGGGTGGCGCGGGAGCGGCGGATGCCGATGATGCCGGCGACGACGAGCAGCAGCCCCACGATGCCGATGGCGGCCACCATGTAGGTGATGTCCTGCAGCGTCAGGTCTTCCAGGAACGACCGGTCGTCGGGCTTCGGGGTGGGCAGGACCGCGCCGCCGCCCTTGCCCGGAGTGACGTTCTGCGGCGTGTACTTGAGGATCGGCGCCGTCTGCTCGGAGGGCACGTCGGAGGCGGTGATGAACTGCTTGCCGTCGGTCGAGTAGGTGATCGCCTCGCCGCGGGCCTCGTTGGGCAGCGGCGTGATGCGCGGCTTGCCGGTGGTGATGGCCTTGACGACGTCGCCGCCCTGGACGTCGAACTCGTAGGCGTCGGAGTAGGTGCGGATGACGACCCGGGAGCCGTCGGGGGAGGAGGCGGCGCCGGTGATCGCCTTCACGCCGAGGAAGGAGAGCGGGTTGGGCGTCTTCGTCTCCTGGGGCGCGAACGTGCCCACCTGCTTGAGCTTGACGCCCTTGCTGGTGTTGGGCTGCAGGGGGCCCTCGGGGACCCAGACCTCGCCGATGGGGTCCTTGGTGATGATGATCGGCAGGCCGTCGCCGCCCAGGAGCATGGCCTCGGCGTCGCGCTTCTTGCCGTCCGGATACGCGAGACGGTTGATGACCGGTGCCTTCGCGCCCTTGGCCAGGGTCCACACCGCGACGGTCGGGCGGGGGGTGGCGCTGCCGCCGGAGGCCTCGGTGTTGTCGCCGATGTCGGCGATCCACAGCGTCTCGTTCTTGTCGATCGCGAGGTCTTCGGGGTCGCGGGCGGTCGGGTCGTAGTTGACCGGGGTGCCGACGACCTTGCAGGCGGCGTCGAGCGTGAAGATCCTGGCCTTGCCGCCGGCGGGGGCGCTGTCGTTGATCGCGTAGTAGCCGGTGGCGGTCGCGACGAGGCCGGAGATCTCGTTGATCTTGGACGAGTCGGGGGTGCAGACCTTCTGACCCGCACCCTCAACCGGTGCCTGGCCGGTGTTGGCCGAGGGGCTCGGGGCCGCCGCGGCGGGCGCCGCAAGCCCCAGGAACAGACTCGTCACCGCACTACAAGCCGCACCGATGGCCAGGCCAACCCGCTGTCGCATCGGACAAGTCTGGCAGAGCCGGACCAGATGTGGGTGCGCCCGGTCCGGCTCTCACTCGCAGTGATCGGACGAATCTACGACTTCACGGCAAATGGGGCGAGCTCCGCGGCCAGGGTCTCGTTGATCCGCGCCCGGATCCGCGTGCCCTCGGCCAGGTGCGCGGTCTCGAGGACCTCCCCGATCGTGTGAACCCTCGCGACCAGGTCGCCGCGCTCATACGGCACCACGGCCGTCAGCTCGATCGCCGGCCACGGCAGCCGCTGCTCCAGCGCCGCCTTGACCGCGTCGATGCCCGAGCCGGTGCGCGCCGAGGCGAACACCGCGTCCGGCCACAGGGACTTCAGCCGCAGCTGGGTCTCCTCGTCGGCGGCGTCGATCTTGTTGACGACCAGCAGCTCCGGTACGGCATCCGCACCGACCTCGGCGAGGACCTCGCGGACGGCGCGGACCTGCTCCTCCGGGTCGGCGTGGGCGCCGTCCACCACGTGCAGGACGAGGTCGGCTTCGGCGACCTCCTCCAGGGTGGAGCGGAACGCCTCGATCAGCTGGTGCGGCAGGTGCCGGACGAACCCGACGGTGTCCGACAGCGTGTACAGCCGGCCGTCGTCGGTGCGCGAGCGCCGCGTCGTGGTGTCCAGCGTGGCGAACAGCGCGTCCTCGACCAGCACGCCCGCGCCGGTGAGCCGGTTGAGCAGGCTCGACTTCCCCGCGTTGGTGTAGCCGGCGATCGCGACGCTGGGCACCCTGTTGCGGCGCCGGGTGGCCCGCTTGGTGTCGCGGATCGTCGCCATCGCGGCGATCTCCCGCTTGAGCCGGCTGATCTTCGTGCGGATCCGGCGCCGGTCGGTCTCGATCTTGGTCTCACCGGGACCGCGGAGGCCCACGCCGCCGTTGCCGCTGGCCGAGCCACCGGCCTGCCGGCTCAGCGCCTCACCCCAGCCTCGCAGTCGCGGCAGGAAGTACTGCAGCTGCGCGAGCTCGACCTGGGCCTTGCCCTCTTTGCTCTTCGCGTGCTGGGCGAAGATGTCCAGGATCAGCGCCGTCCGGTCGATGACCTTGACGTTGACCTTCGCCTCCAGGGTCCGCAGCTGCGAGGGGGACAGCTCCCCGTCGCAGATGACCGTGTCGGCGCCGGTGCTCTGCACCACGGCCCGCAGCTCGTCGACCTTGCCGGAGCCGATGTAGGTGCTGGAGTCGGGCCGGCCGCGGCGCTGGATCAGCCCGTCGAGGACCTGCGACCCGGCGGTCTCGGCGAGGGCGGCGAGCTCCGCGAGGGAGTTCTCCGCGTCGGTGGCGGTGCCTTCGGTCCACACCCCGACGAGCACGACCCGCTCGAGGCGCAGCTGGCGGTATTCGACCTCGGTGACGTCGGCGAGCTCGGTCGACAGACCGGCGACACGGCGTAGCGCATGCCGCTCCTCGAGCTCCAGGCCGTCGCCGTCATCGGCGATCTCCCAGGTTTCTGCGGCGGTTGCTCGCAACAGGTTCTCCTTGTTCCGATCTGTATGACCCCCCAATCGTGACACCTCACCGGCTTTGTGGCACTTGATATGTCCCCCCGCACCGGTCACCCGGGCCGGGGGATAAGAATGGGTGACGTGACGACTGCCACGCACCGTTTGCCCAGCGCCGGGTTCTCCATCACGATCCGTGTCTCCGTCCGTGCCGACGCCTCGGCGATCGGCAGGCTCACCACCGCGGTCGGTGAGGCGGGAGGCGTCGTCACCGCGGTCGACGTCGTCGACTCCGACAGCACCGCGGTCGTGGTCGACCTGACCTGCGACACCGCCGACTCCGCGCACGCCGAGCAGGTCGTGGCCTGCCTGGAGAAGCTCGACGGGGTCGACGTGCGCAAGGTCTCGGACCGCACGTTCCTGCTGCACCTCGGCGGTAAGATCGAGGTCACTCCCAAGGTCGCGCTGCGCAACCGTGACGAGCTGTCCAGGGCGTACACGCCCGGCGTGGCCCGCGTGTGCCTGCAGATCGCGGAGAACCCCGACGACGCCCGCCGCCTCACGATCAAGCGCAACACGGTGGCGGTCGTCACCGACGGCTCCGCCGTGCTCGGCCTGGGCAACATCGGCCCGGCCGCCGCGATGCCCGTCATGGAGGGCAAGGCCGCGCTGTTCAAGCGGTTCGGCGGCGTCGACGCGTGGCCGGTCGCGCTCGACACGCAGGACACCGAGGAGATCATCTCGATCGTGCGGGCGATCGCCCCGGCGTACGGTGGCATCAACCTCGAGGACATCGCCGCGCCGCGCTGCTTCGAGATCGAGGAGCGGCTGCGGGAGATGCTGGACATCCCCGTGTTCCACGACGACCAGCACGGCACCGCCATCTGCGTCCTGGCCGCGCTCACCAACGCGCTGCGCGTCGTGGGCAAGTCCATGAGCGACATCCGGGTCGTGGTCAGCGGCGCCGGCGCGGCCGGCACGGCGATCATCAAGCTGCTGCTGCGCCAGGGCGTCGGCGACGTGATCGCCACCGACCGGCCCGGCGCCCTGCACCGCGACCTGCCCGGCCTCACCGGCGCCTGGCCGTGGCTGGTCGAGCACACCAACAAGACCGGCTACGCCGGCGACCTCAAGGGCGCGCTGCGCGGTGCGGACGTCTTCATCGGGGTCAGCGCGCCGAACCTGCTCACCGGCGACGACCTCGCCACGATGGCGCCCAACTCGATCGTGTTCGCCCTGGCCAACCCCGACCCGGAGGTCGACCCGCGGGAGGCCCGCGAGCACGCGGCCATCGTCGCCACCGGCCGCTCCGACCAGCCGAACCAGATCAACAACGTCCTCGCCTTCCCCGGCGTGTTCCGAGGCATGCTCGACGCGCAGGCCCGCGAGTTCACCGAGGCGATGGCCATCGCGGCGGCCCGGGCGATCGCGGACTCCGTCGGCGAGGACAAGCTCAACCCGAGCGTCATCGTGCCCAGCGTCTTCGACGCGCGGGTCGCCCCCGCGGTCGCCGCCGCGGTCAGGGCCGCCGCGAAGGGTCCTCACCTGGACAGCACGGTGGACGGCGAGCCGTCCACGATCCCGGCCCCCGTCGAGCGGCCCTGACCTGCCCCTGCCGCGTCCCGGCGCGCCGACGGCTTTGGTCGTCGCGCCGGGCGGCGGGGTTGTCGCGCGCCGACCAGGGCGGCCGGAACGCCCGGCGGAGCGGTTGTCGCGCGCCGACCAGCGCGGCCGGCGTGCGGAGCGGTTGTGGCGCGCCGATCAGAGCGGCAGGGCCGGGCAGCCACGCGGTGCCGGGTGTCCTGCCGGGCGGAGCGGTTGTGGCCCGCCGACCAGCGGGGCTTGCCCGCCGACCAGCGCGGCCGGAACGCCGGGCGGAGCGGTCGTGGAACGCGCGGGAGCCGGGCCGCGGGTCTAGAAGGTCGGGGCCAGCTGGCGGATCGCCTGGGCGTCGACGTCACCGTGGGCGACGATCACGGCCGGGCCGGCGAGCAGGAACTCCGACGCCGTCTGCGTGATCGTCAGCCGGCCGCCGGCCACGTCCACGACGACCACGCCGGTCTCCAGGCCGGCGTGCTCGAGGGCGACCGCCGCGACCGCGCACGCCCCGGAGCCGCACGACTGCGTCTCGCCGGAGCCGCGCTCGTAGACGCGCATCCGCCGGTACAGGTCGGCGCCGGCCGGCGGGGACCCGGCGGCGGCGAACTCGACGTTGACGCCGGCCGGGAAGATCAGCGGGTCGATGCCGGGCGCGCGGGTCAGGTCCAGCCGCTCCAGCGTGGGCTCGTCGACGGGGCAGACCAGGTGCGGGTTGCCGACGTCCACGGCCGTGCCGCCGAACGTGCGGCCTTCGCTGGTGGCCTCGCTGCGGACGTACACCCGCGGGATCGGCATGCCGGCGGCGATCTCCTCACCGATGGTCACCGGCACCACCCCCGCGCGGGTGACCAGGTTGAACGACCCCTCGGGGGCGACCAGGCCGGCCTCGGCGAGATAGCGGGCGTAGACGCGCACGCCGTTGCCGCACATCTCGGACTGGGAGCCGTCGGCGTTCCAGTAGTCCATGAACCACTCGGCCGTCCCCGCGGACGCCTCGGCGTCGGGGTGGGCGGCGCTGCGGACCACGCGCAGGACGCCGTCGGCGCCGATGCCCCGCCGGCGGTCGCAGAGCGCGGCGACGAACGCGGGCGTCAACGGCAGCACGCCGTCGGGGTCGGGCAGGATGACGAAGTCGTTGCCCGTTCCATGTCCCTTGGCGAAGCGCATGGCGTCAATCTTGCCGCACGACCCCCAGCGCCGCTGCGGCGATGTCGTCAGCGCCACCATCGAGCCACACGATCCGGTCGTCCCGGCGGAACCAGGACCGCTGCCGGCGCACGAACCGCCTGGTGGCCCGCACCGTCTCCGCCCGGGCGGTGGCCTCGTCGTCGAGCACCTGTTTGTAGCCGAGCGCGGCGCCGGCCGTCCTGCCGTCGCGCAGGCCCTTGGCCTCCAGGGCGCGCACCTCGTCGACCAGGCCGGCCGCCCACATCCCGTCGACGCGGGCCTCGATCCGCGCGTCCAGCACCGCCGTGTCCACGTCGACGCCGAGCTGCAGGGCGTCGTACACCGGCCGCGGCTGCGAAGGCAGTCTCGCCGTGAACGTCGTGCCGGTCAGCGCGTTGACCTCCAGGGCCCGGACGATCCTGCGGCCGTTGCCGGGCAGGATGCGCTCGGCCGCCTCCGGGTCGGTGCTGCGCAGCCGGTCGTACAGCACCCGCGGACCGACCTCGGCGAGCTCCTGCTCCAGGGCGGCGCGCAGGGCGGGGTCGGTGCCGGGGAAGTCGAAGTCCTCCAGGACGGCCCGCACGTAGAGGCCCGAGCCGCCGACCAGGAGCGGGACCCGTCCGCGGGCGGCGATGTCGTCGATCGCCGCGCGGGCGAGCTCCTGATACACCGCGACGCTGGCCGGCTCGGTCACGTCCCAGATGTCGAGGACGTGGTGCGGCACGCCGTCCCGCTCGGTCAGGGTGAGCTTGGCCGTGCCGATGTCCATGCCCTTGTACAGCTGCATCGAGTCGGCGTTGACCACCTCACCGCCGAGCTCGTGGGCGAGCCTGATGCTCAGCGCGGACTTGCCCGCCGCGGTGGGGCCGACGACCGCGACGACGCGGGTCACCGCCAGCTCGCGACGAGGTAGCCGACGCCGTAGGGGGCGGAGTGGTGCAGCAGCTCGGTCGTCCTGTGCCCCGCGCCGTGCCCCGTGCCCTGCTCCGCGCCGGCGCCCGCCAGCACCTGCCACGCGGCGCGGCCGCCGGCCAGCAGCTCGGCGGCGAGGGCGGGGTCCAGGCCGAGCAGCGCCCTGGTGTCCCCCTTGGCGAGGGCGTCGGCGACGGCCGTGTCGAAGCCCTCGGCCCGCGGGTCGTCATAACCCGGTGACTTCTCACCCCGGCAGGCGGAGCCGTCGCCCATGACGAGGATGGCGGCGCCGGTGCCGGCGATGCTCCTGCCCAGGGCCGCGCACTCGTCCGGCGTCGCGTCGGCGGCGATGCTCTGGTACTGAACATTTCCGAAATTTCGGTTTTTGTCGTCCTCGACCAGCCAGGCGCCGATCAGCAGGCTCAGCGGCAGCGGGTCCCCGGTGGGCGCGCCGACCCGGATGTCGATGCCCCAGGGGGAGAGGGTTCCCCCGAACGGGGGTTCACGGCGTACCGTCATCGTGTCGGCACCGACCACGACGAGTGACTCGGCGCCGGCCAGGTGCGCCACCGCGACGCGGCAGGCGGCACGCAGCTCGTCGAGCTCCCCGGCGGCCCCAGCGGCCACCTCGGGCACGAGCATCGGCGGATGTGGGCAGACTGCGGCGGCGGCGAACGGCACGGGACAACGGTAGTCGGGACGGTCTCGGCGGCATCGCGCGACCCATTCGGCACCGGAATGGTCACGGTTCGGCCGCAGGCCCTCGACCAGCCCCGGGGCACACCTGTGAGAATGCCATGGGGAACTTTGCTGTGCGATGGCGGCGTAACGGTGGGATACCCGATCCCACGGACGCCGGGAGCGAGGATGGCAGATGAGCGAGCCTACGACGTTTGGACGGATCGACGCTGACGGCAACGTCTTCGTGAAGACGGCAGCCGGAGAGCGGGCCATCGGATCGTGGCAGGCCGGCACACCGGAGGAGGGCCTCGCCCACTTCGCCCGCCGGTTCGCCGACCTGGTGACCGAGGTCGACCTGATCGAGGCACGGCTCGGCAGCGGCGCGGCCGACGCAGGTCAGTCGCTGTCCACCATCAAGCGACTGCGCAGCGGCCTGGACGAGGCCCACGTGGTCGGCGACATCGACGGGCTCGCCGCCCGCCTCGACAAGCTGACCTCGATCGCCGAGGAGAAGGCGGGCGCCGCCCGCGCGGCCCGCGACGCCGCCCGCGCCGAGGCCCTCACCCGCAAGACCACCCTGGTCGAGGAGGCCGAGGCCATCGCGGCCGACGCCACCGGCTGGAAGACCGCGGGCGACCGGCTCAAGGAGATCCTCGACGAGTGGAAGTCCATCCACGGCGTCGAGAAGAAGGCCGAGAGCGAGCTCTGGAAGCGCTACGCGGCCGCCCGCGACGCCTTCACCCGCCGCCGCGGCGCGCACTTCGCCACCCTGGACGCCAGCCGCAAGCAGGCCCAGGGTCGCAAGGAGGAGCTGGTCGTCGAGGCCGAGCAGATCGCCGAGTCCACCGAGTGGAACGCGACGGCCGCCCGCCTCAAGGACCTCATGACCGAGTGGAAGGCCGCCCCCCGCGCCGCGAAGGAGACGGAGCAGAAGCTCTGGGAGCGGTTCCGCGCCGCCCAGGACTCCTTCTTCAAGCGCCGCAGCGAGGTCTTCACCGCCCGCGACGCCGAGTTCAAGGGCAACCTCGACGCCAAGCAGGCGCTCCTCGTCGACGCCGAGGCCCTCGACGTCGACGGCGACCCGAAGGGCGCCCAGGCCAAGCTCCGCGACATCCAGGCCGCCTGGCACGAGGTCGGCCGCGTCCCGCGCGAGGCCCAGACCGGCCTCGACCGCCGCCTCCGCGTCGTCGAGGACAAGGTCAAGACCGCGATGGACGCCGCCTGGCGCCGCACCCCGCCGGAGGCGAGCCCCCTGCTCGCCCAGATGCGGGAGCAGGTGGCCCGGGCCGAGCAGCAGCTCGCCTCCGCCCAGGCCGCCGGCGACCAGCGCCGCATCAAGGAGGCCGAGAAGGCCCTCGAGTCCAAGCGCAAGTTCCTCGCCATGGCCGAGCACACCGGCTGACCCGCGACTTCTCCAGTGACGGGACCCCGAGCCCGTCCGACATAGAAAAGTTGACCACTACACGCCGCGGCGTGTAGTGGTCAACGTCGTTTTCCGGGCAGTCGCGCCTCCCCGCGGCTGCTGCGGGAGGGGAGCGCCGGGCCGTTCGGCGGCCGGTGGATGCCGCTCGAAGGCCGGACGGCGCCGCGGCCGGGTCTGGACTCGCAGGTGGACGGCTTGACCGGAGCTGTGCGGCCGGCTCATTCGGGTGAGCGCGCCCGTGAGCGGACCTGGCGGCCCTGGCCGGGTCCGCCGGTCGCCGCGGGACGGCTGGAGGCGCTGGCGGTGGCGCTGGGAACCGCGGCGGCCAGTCGGAGGCGATGGCCGTCGTGTCCGGGAGACCTGGGCCGCGACCTCAGCAGCCGGCAGGCGGGAGTCGCGGCTGAACCCGGTGCGGTGCTCTCTGCGACGGGCGGACCGAGGCGGTGGCTGGCCCGGGTGATGGAGGCCAGGTGGGGGTGTTCTCTGCGATGGGCTGAGTGGGGTGGTGGCTGGTCGGGTGCGGTGGTCTCTGTGGCGGGTCGAGCGGGGCGGTGGCTGGCCGGGATGGTGGCTGGCCAGGCGTTCTGCGATGGGCTGAGCGAGGCGGTGGCTGGCCGGGATGGTGGCCGGCCGGGTGCGGTGGTCTCTGTGGCGGGTCGAGCGAGCTGTAGCCGGCCGAGATGTGGCCGGCCGGGTGCGGTGGTCTCTGTGGCGAGCCGATCGAGGCGCTGGCTGGGATGCTCTGCTCCCGGCGGCGGGTGGACCGGAGTGGTGGCTGGCCGGAGGCGGTGTTCCCGGCGGCGGGCAGATCAAGGCGGTGGCTGACCCGGCGTAGTGCTTTCTGTGGCGGCCGGGCCGAGGCGGTGGCCCGGGCCTGGACGCGGTGCCCTCTGCGGCCGTGAGCGAGCCGCTCGACCAGGCCGAACCCGGCGTCGGTGGATGCACGCACTACCCAGACACGGGTGCGACTGCCGCCCGGATACGGGTGCAACCGCCGCCCGGACAGCAGCGTGGCCGAACGCAGGGCGCCGCAGGCCGACTGGTCGCCTGTCCGGCATCCAGTCGCACGGCGGGGCCGCTCGTTTCGGTCACACCGCGGGCGACAGACAAGCGCCGGCCACAGCGTGGGTGACAGACAAGCGCCGGCCACAGCGTGGGTGACAGGCAGGTGCTGGCCACAGCGCGGGCGAACGAGGGCCGGCCACAGCGTGGGCGATAAGCAGGGGCTGGCCACAGCGCGGGCTGGCCACAGCGCGGGCCGGCCACAGCGCGGGCCGGCCACAGCGCGGGGCGACAGGCATGGGCCGGCGACAGGCAAGGGCGAACGTGGGCGGCAGGCAAAGGGCGGAGACGCGAAGGCCCGCCTCGGCCTGGCGAGGCCGAGCGGGCCATTCTCGATCCGGGACCGGTCCGACAACGGTCCCGGCGACCGCCGGCCCCGGGCAACGCCCCGGAACGGCGGATGTGCGGTGCTGAGACGGCCACCGGTGGGGCCGGCGGCCGGGAGTGGGTCAGATGCGGCGGACGACGGTGACGACGCGGCCGAGGATGGTGGCGTGGTCGCCGGCGATGGGGTCGAAGGCCGGGTTCTGCGGCATGAGCCAGATGTGGCCGTCGCGGTTGCGGTAGGTCTTGACGGTGGCTTCGCCGTCGATCATGGCCGCGATGATGTCGCCGTTGTTGGCGTTGGGCTGCTGGCGGACGACGACCCAGTCGCCGTCGCAGATGGCCGCCTCGATCATGGAGGAGCCTTTGACCTGGAGCATGAAGAGGGTGCCCTCGCCGACGAGCTCGCGGGGGAGCGGGAAGACGTCCTCGACGGCCTGCTCGGCGAGGATCGGGCCACCGGCGGCGATGCGGCCCAGGACGGGCACGTAGGCGGGGGCGGGGCGGGCGGCGCGCTCGGCCTCCTCGTCGACGGAGACGAGCTCGCTCGGCGGGCGGACGTCGACGGCGCGGGGGCGGTTGGGGTCGCGGCGCAGGTAGCCCTTCCGCTCCAGCTCCTTGAGCTGGTAGGCGACGCTGGAAGGGGACACCAGGCCGACGGCCTCGCCGATCTCGCGGACGCTCGGGGGATAGCCGTTGCGGTCCACGGCGCTGCGGATGAACTCGAGGATGCGCCGCTGGCGGACGGTCAGGTCGGCGGCGAACAGGTCTGGGAAGGCGCTGACCACCGCGGTGACCGCGCGCATCTCCGGCTCGCCTCCGCGGCGGCGGGTGCCGGCCCGGCGGCTGGTGCCGCTGCCGATCGCGGTGACCTCGGCGGAATCGTCGGTGCGGTCGTCGGCTGACACGTCGTCCTCCCTCTTGTTGGCACCAGCGGTGGGAGGCCGCTGGTGCGGACGGGCCGTTGGGTCGGCCCGCCACCTCGTCCGTCACCGGATGTGACGGCACCGGCTGTCGCAAATTTCGGGTATCCCGATCAATCGTCTCGATCGTGTGTGGATCACCGTATCGCCGAGGTGTGACAGTTTCAAACATCTGTACTACGTGGCGCGCCGATTTTTCGGCGTGTTGCTGGACTCGGGTCTTCCCGCTCTGGTAGACCATCGTACGTCCGTTCGATCGAACGGCTGTACGGAATCGAGGGCTGAGATGCGACGACACCCGCGAAACCCACCCATCCGGCTCACCCGCAGGGGACGTGTCGTGCTCTTCTGCCTGCTGCTCGCCGTCGCGGGCGGGATTTTCACGCTCGTCGCGGTGCCGGGGCAGGCGGCGGACCCGCCGGGGGCGGCGCCGGTCGTCATCGTGCAGCCGGGCGACACCCTGTGGGACATCGCGACCCGGCACTCGGGGGGCCGTGGGCGCGACGCGACCATGGAGGAGATCCGCCGTCTCAACCACTTGGACGGCTACAGTGTCGACGCCGGGCAGCGGCTGACCCTGCCACGGCAACGCTGATCAGGGCAAACGAACATCACGCCAACGCCAGATGATGTGGCGCGTGACACGCGTGGGGTGGAATTCGCGGATCAACTTGCGTCCGCGTAGGCGTCGGCATAGCGTCTACCCCTAGATGTAGTAGTTACAGGGTTGTAAGTCGTCCACAGGTTGTGGATTCGGCAATCACCCTTACCAACGGTGACAACCAGCGGAGGCCAGCGCCAAAGGCCGCCCGCTGGGCGTTCGCGTGCGTTTTATCCGGACATATCCGACGTAGACTGGAAGGCCACCGCATGCGCTGCCCGTACTGCCGCCACGCCGACTCACGGGTGGTCGACTCCCGGGAAGCCGAGGACGGCCAGATCATCCGCCGGCGTCGGTCCTGTCCCGAATGCAGCCGCAGGTTCACCACCGTTGAGGAAGCCGTCCTCGCCGTCGTCAAGCGCAGCGGTGTGACGGAGCCGTTCAGCCGTACCAAGATCATTGCGGGGGTCCGCAAGGCGTGCCAGGGCCGCCCGGTCGACGAGGACGCGATCGCCGTGCTCGCGCAGAAGGTCGAGGAGACCGTCCGCGCCCGCGGCGCCGCCGAGCTGCCGAGCCACGAGGTCGGCCTGGCCATCCTCGCGCCGCTGCGGGAGCTCGACGAGGTGGCGTATCTCCGCTTCGCGAGCGTCTACCGGTCGTTCGACTCGCTGCAGGACTTCGAACGTGAGATCGCGTCGCTGCGGGCCGCGTCGAACCGGCCGGCCAGCGCCACACAGCATCAGGCAGCACCGTCACAGGGGGAGCGCGCCGCCGAACCGGTCGGCTGAGCGCAGGTCGTACCAACGCCGAGAACGACAACACAAAAGAGAAGACACTGAGGGGGCCGCGGATGGCGGGGGAGACGAAGACCAAGGCAGCGTCGCGCAAAGAGGCACAGGGCCTGCGCGTCGAGCGGGTGTGGACGACCGAGGGGGTCCACCCCTACGACGAGGTGACGTGGGAGCGTCGCGACATCGTCATGACCAACTGGCGCGACGGCTCGATCAACTTCGAGCAGCGCGGCGTCGAGTACCCGGACTCCTGGTCCGTGAACGCGGCCAACATCGTCACCACCAAGTACTTCCGCGGCGCGGTCGGCACCGACGCCCGCGAGTGGTCGCTGAAGCAGCTGATCGACCGCGTCGTGACCGTGTACCGCAAGGCCGGCGAGGACAACGGCTACTTCGCGACGCCCGCCGACGCCGAGGTGTTCGCCCACGAGCTCACGTGGATGCTGCTGCACCAGGTGTTCAGCTTCAACTCGCCCGTCTGGTTCAACGTCGGCACCCAGTCGCCGCAGCAGGTCAGCGCCTGTTTCATCCTCGCCGTCGACGACTCGATGGACAGCATCCTCGACTGGTACAAGGAAGAGGGGCTGATCTTCAAGGGCGGCTCCGGCTCCGGCGTCAACCTGTCCCGCATCCGCTCCTCGAAGGAGCTGCTCAGCAGCGGCGGCACCGCCAGCGGCCCGGTCAGCTTCATGCGCGGCGCTGACGCGTCCGCCGGGACGATCAAGAGCGGCGGCGCGACCCGCCGCGCGGCCAAGATGGTGATCCTGGACGTCGACCACCCCGACGTCGAGGAGTTCATCGAGACCAAGGCCAGCGAAGAGAACAAGATCCGCGCCCTGCGTGACGCCGGCTTCGACATGGACCTCGGCGGCAAGGACATCGTCAGCGTCCAGTACCAGAACGCCAACAACTCGATCCGGGTCTCCGCCGAGTTCATGCAGTCCATCGAGGACGACGCCGAGTTCGCGCTGCGCTCACGCCTCGACGGCAGCGTCGTGTCGACGGTCAAGGGCCGCGAGCTGTTCCGCAAGCTCGCCCAGGCCGCGTGGGAGTGCGCCGACCCCGGCATCCAGTACGACGACACGATCAACGAGTGGCACACCTGCCCGGAGACCGGCCGGATCACCGCGTCCAACCCGTGCAGCGAGTACATGCACCTGGACAACTCCAGCTGCAACCTCGCGTCGCTCAACCTGATGAAGTACCTCAACGCCGACGGTACGTTCGCGGTGGAGAAGTTCGTGAAGTCGGTCGAGTTCGTCATCACCGCGATGGACATCTCGATCTGCTTCGCCGACTTCCCGACCGAGAAGATCGGCGCCACCACCCGCGCGTACCGCCAGCTCGGCATCGGCTACGCCAACCTCGGCGCCCTGCTCATGGCCAGCGGCCTCGCGTACGACTCCGACGGTGGCCGCGCGGTCGCCGCGACGATCACCAGCCTCATGTCCGGCACGGCGTACCGCCGCTCGGCCGAGCTCGCCGGGATCGTCGGCGCGTACGACGGCTACGCCCGCAACGCCACGCCGCACCAGCGGGTCATGCGCCAGCACGCCACCGCCAACGACGCGATCAGCACGGTCGGCGGCGTCGACGTCGCGATCAAGGCCGCGGCGACGGCGGAGTGGACCCGGGGCAACGAGATCGGCGCCCGCAACGGCTGGCGCAACTCGCAGGCCTCGGTGCTCGCCCCGACCGGCACCATCGGCCTGATGATGGACTGCGACACCACTGGCGTCGAGCCGGACCTGGCCCTGGTCAAGTTCAAGAAGCTCGTCGGCGGCGGCTCGATGCAGATCGTCAACCAGACCGTCCCGCGCGCCCTGCGCAACCTGGGGTACCAGGAGGAGCAGGTCGAGGCCATCGTCGAGCACATCTCCGAGCACGGCCACGTCGTGGACGCCCCCGGCCTGCGCGCCGAGCACTACAGCGTGTTCGACTGCGCCATGGGCGAGCGCACCATCGCCCCGATGGGCCACGTCCGGATGATGTCGGCGATCCAGCCCTTCATCTCCGGCGCCATCTCCAAGACGGTCAACATGCCGGAGGCGGCCACCGTCGAGGACGTCGAGGAGATCTACTTCCAGGGCTGGAAGCTCGGCCTCAAGGCCCTCGCGATCTACCGTGACAACTGCAAGGTCGGCCAGCCGCTGTCCGCGGTGTCCTCCTCCGCCGCGAAGAAGGCTCCGGAGGTGGCCGAGCCCGTCGTGCAGGAGGTCGTGAAGACCGAGAAGGTCATCGAGTACCGCCCGGTCCGCAAGCGGCTGCCGAAGAAGCGCCCGAGCTCGACCGTGTCGTTCTCCGTCGCCGGCGCCGAGGGGTACCTGACCGCGTCGTCGTACCCGGACGACGGCCTCGGCGAGGTCTTCCTCAAGATGTCGAAGCAGGGCTCCACCCTGGCCGGCGTCATGGACGCCTTCTCCGTGGCGATCTCCATCGGCCTGCAGTACGGCGTACCGCTGGAGACCTACGTCAGCAAGTTCGTCAACATGCGCTTCGAGCCGGCCGGCATGACCGACGACCCGGACATCCGCCTGGCGTCGTCCGTCATGGACTACATCTTCCGGCGCCTCGCCCTGGACTTCCTGGACTTCGACACCCGGTCGGAGCTGGGGATCCTCACGTCCGCGGAGCGGGCTGCCCAGCTGCGCGCCGAGGCCGGCGAGCCCGACGTCGACCTGACCGAGATGCGCAACTCCGCCCCGGTTGAAGCGGCCACGAAGCCGGCGTCGAAGCCGGTCGAGGTCGCCGCGCCGCGCAAGGTCGGCTCGTCGACCGAGCTGCTCGAACTGGTCCAGGGCAAGGCCGCCGACGCTCCGCTGTGCTTCACCTGCGGCACGAAGATGCGCCCGGCCGGCAGCTGCTACGTCTGCGAGGGCTGCGGCTCCACCAGCGGCTGCAGCTGACAGGTCCTCGTTGCACCACGACCGCCCGGGCCCACACAGGGTCCGGGCGGTCGCCGGTTTCCGCCCGAACTGATCGCGCACTTCCTGGAGACCAGATGGCCTACGACCTCGACAACTGTCTGGTGGTCGGAATCGCGTCCAGTGCGCTGTTCGACCTGAAGGCGTCGGATGAGGTTTTCCGTCGAGATGGCGAGGAGGCCTACCGGAAGTATCAGGAAGAGAACCTGAACAACTTCCTCGCCCCGGGTGTTGCCTTCCCGTTCATCAAGCGCCTTCTCTCGCTGAACGACCTCTGCAGGCGAATGCGGGGACTCCGCATTCGCCAGGGCCATTGCGGGACTTCTTGCGGCAGGTCAACCAGATCCAGCGGCGAGAAGAGGCGAGGAAGTCAGCCGACGAGAAATATCGCATACGCCTGCACGTGTCCATCGTGACGGCGCGCAACGCGCCGTCACGCGAGAGGGCGGTCGCCAGTCTCAAGGCATGGGGTGTGACGGTCAACGACGCCTTCTTCCTCGGCGGGGTGGACAAGGGCAAGGTCGTCGAGATCCTGAAGCCGCACATCTTCTTCGATGACCAGCCGACGCACCTGCTGTCGACCTCGCGGGCGGCGCCGAGCGTCCATGTCCCGTTCGGCATCGCCAATGATGAAACCGGTGCCGCTATCGCCCCAGCCGGACATCACGAGGTGTGATCCCGGAGGCGGCCGGTTCAGGGGCCGGCGGGCGTCGGGGTGGGTCGCTGTGGGTGGGGCCCGGGGTCCAGTCCTTGAAGGTCAGCGCGGGGCGCTCCACCAGGTGCCAGGACGCGGCCGCGAGCAGCGTCGTGGCCAGGGCGGACACGGCGACGTACGCGGGCAGGCCCCAGTGGTGCACGCCGAGGGTGGCGAGGGTCTGCTGGGTCGGGAACGCGTAGATGTAGATGCCGTACGAGTAGTCGTGGGTGCGGCCGATGCGGTGGGTCCACGGGGGCAGCGTGCAGGCCAGCCACAGCAGCAGGTAGGCGTACGCGGGGTAGCCGAGCACGTGGAAGGCGCCGAACCGCAGCGTGGTCAGCAGCACCGCGGCCGCGCAGGCCGCCAGGATCCCGTTCATCGGGATGCGGTGTCGGTACAGCTGCGCCGAAGCACCCAGCAGGAACAGGAAGCCGAGGTAGACGAGGGTCTGGGTGTTGAGCGAGCCGAAGAGCGGGATCGGGCCGAAGGCGCCGCGGGGTTGTGGGACGGTGCGGGCGGTGTGCGGCAGCTGGTGGAGGAAGTCGCTGAGCAGGACCGCGTACGCGCCGGCGGTGAGCAGCAGGATCAGGCGCGGGGAGCGGCGGATCACGCCGCAGGCGGTGAGGGCGGTGAAGACGCCGTACCAGAAGAGCTCGAACGACAGGCTCCACAGCGAGCCGTTGACGACGGACCCGCCGCCGGTCAGCCGGCCGTAGGGGGTGTCGCTGAACAGCGTGCCGATGCCCCACCGGTGCGGCTGCCCGAGCGCGTTGCCCCAGGCGAACGAGAATGCCTCAGGAAATGTCGTGAAAAATCCGGCGCAAGCGGCGGTGAGCAGCAGGCAGGCCCACAGGCCGGGGAAGATCCGCAGGCAGCGGTGCCACGCGAAGCGGACCGCGCCCAGCCGGGCCGCGCTGGCCGTGACGAGGAAGCCGGACAGGACGAAGAACCCGTCGACCGCCAGGGCTCCCACGTCCGCCTGACCGCGGGACAGGTCCAGTCCCGGCGTCGCCCGGCCCGCGCCCAGCGGCCAGGAGTGGCCGGCCAGGACCGCGAGGGCGAGACACAACCGCAGGAACCCGAGAGCGTTCGCGCGGGGCGAGTACCGGTCAGCCAACACATCCTGACAAACGACCAGATGACCGACTTCGTCGTTAAGTGAGTTGTGTCAGTATCCGCTCCCCCCAAAACGGACACCCTCACGACGGACACCCTCACGACAGACGCGCTCACGACGCGGAACCCACCCAAGCAACTGCGCATCGCCGCCCTGGTCGCGGGCGCGTGGCTGGTCATCGCCCTGCTGTACCTCGCCGGGGTCGCGTACCTCGTGCCGCCGCTGCTCCTGGTCGGCACCGCCGCGCTCCTGCGGGGCGGCAGGACCGTCCTCGACCGGCTGATGCTCGCCACCGGGCTGCTGCTCGGCCTCACCTGCCTCGCCGCGCTCGCGTTCGCCGTCTGGCCGTGGGGGCTGCATCCGGTGACCGCCGGCGGCGCGGGCGCCACCGTGCTGATCGTCGCCGCCGCGAGGACCGGCCGCCGGCCCCGGCTGCCGCGCCCAGGTGCCACCGACGGGATCGCCCTGCTCGCGGTCGCCGCCGTCGGCGCCGTGGTCGCCTGGCCGCTGCTGCGTGGCGGCCGCGCCGGGCGGCTCGGGCTCGTCATGGACGGCGAGGACCTCGCCCGGCACGCGGCGCTGTTCGACGCGATCCGCCGTGTCGGCGGGTACGTCTTCCAGCGCCCGGAGGCAGGAAAGTCCCTCATCTACGAGGGCATGGTGTCCTACCCGCAGGGCGAGCACCTGACGGCCGCGCTGCTCGACGGGTTCGTCAGGTCCTCCGCCGCGGCGCAGGGCACCGGCGCCGGCATGTTCGACCACTACCTGGCGTTCGTCGCGGCCGGGTACGTGCTGCTCGCCGCCACCCTCGTCTGGGCGGCGCAGTGGATCGGCGCGGGCGGCCTCACCCCGGGCCGCACCGCCGTCGTCGCGGCCGGGATCGCGGGGCTGTGCGCGTTCGGCGAGCTGCTGGACCTCGTCCGGTTCGGCTACCCGAGCCAGGTCCTGGGCCTCGCCGAGGCGCTCATGCTCCTGACCGTCCTCGTCCGGCCGGTGCCACGGCGGCGCCAGCAGCTGCTGCTCGTCGCGTCCCTCCTGGCGGCGGTCGGGTTCACGTACTACCTGTACCTGCCGCCGGTCGGCCTCGCCGCGATCCTGTGGCTGATGCGGGAACGCCGGCGGCACCACGGCCGGGCGATCCCCGCCCTCGCGCTCGCCATCGCCGTCACCAGCGCCGTGCCCCTGGCCATCGGCGTCCTCGTCGCGGGCCAGGCGGGCGCGCTGCTCAGCGTCGGCTCCCTGAAGGTCGGCCGCGAAGGCCTCGTCGTGCTGCTGTGCCTCGTCGCGTCGGGCATGCTGACCAGGCGCGGCCGCAAGAGCCGGATCTGGCGCTCGTACGCCCTGATCTTCGTCCCCGTGGCCGGCTTCGCCGTCGGCATGCTGGCCGTGCAGCGGCTCTTCGGGTCCGGCAGCGGGTACTACGCCAACAAGGCCCTGTTCCTCGTCCTGGCCCTGCTCCTGGCGGGCGCCGGCGCGCTCGCCCTGCACCTGCCCCGCCAGGGGCTGACCCCGTCCCACCTGCGGACCGCGTCGGTCCTCATGGCGATCGTCGCCCTCATCGGCGGCGAACGCGCCGGCGAGCAGCGCGAGCACCTCGACACCAGCTCCACCTGGCTGGCCGGCGCGGGCCCGGACCAGCTCTTCTACGCCAGAGCCGCCCTCGCCGTCCCGCCCGGCCCGCCGACCGTCGTCATCGGCGACGACCCCGGCTACGACTCGTACCGGCTGACCCTGTTCATCTCGACCCTGCACCGCACCTCGGGCGAGATGGCCACGGCCACGTACCACGTCGGCCCGATCAACTCCCCGGACCGCCTCGACGCCGTGGTCGCGAGAATGCCCGGCCCGATGCGCCTGCTCGCCCTCTCGGACGACGCCCAGCACCGGGCCGAGTCACTCCGTCTCCGCCACCCCACCGCGAGGATCGAGATCCTCCGCGCCTGATCCTGGGCGGCGCCTACTTCTTGGTCTTGCGCAGGGCCTTCAGGTCCGTGTGGGCGGTCTTGGCGGCGGCGCGGACCGGCTGGAGCTGGGACTTGACGGCGGTGGCGTCCGGGCCCGGCTTGACGCCCAGGAGGGTGTCGACCTTGCCCTTGAGGGTCGACTCGATCGTGTCGAGCTTCGCGGTGTCGGCGCCCGGCAGGCCGCGCAGCTTGGTGATGACGGCGAGCTCGGTGTCGATGGCCGCGGTGAGGCGGACCTTCGGGCCGGTGAGGACGAAGACGCGGTAGTCGAACACCATCGACTGGGCGTCGGCCTTCACGGCGGCGGCGGTCGTCTCGCCCTGGACCTTCGTCTTCAGGGTGGTCAGGCCGGCGCGCTGGTCGCTGATGAGCTTCGTGAGGTTGTCGCGGTGCGCGGGCTGGACCTGTTTCGCGGCGGCCAGGGTCGTCTCGAACTTCTTCAGCGCGTCGAGCCGCTTGTCGATCCGGGTGACGACGGCGTTCTTGGCGGTGTCCAGCGGCCGCGCGGACGGCTCGGCCGAGGCGGTGCCCGGGACCAGCACGGCGGTGAGGATCAGGGTCAGGGCGATCAGGGTGCGCTTCACGGTGTCGGTCCCTCTCAGTCTTCGTCGTCGGCGGGCTGGGCGTCACCGGACAGCTGCGCGTCGATCTGGTCGAGCAGCTCGTCCACCGATGCGGCACCGGAGCCGGAACCGGCGTCGGTCGCCTGCGACGGCCGCACGGGACCGGTGGACGCCGGCACGGTCACGGTGGACGGGGTGGAAACGGCGTCGCGGCGGGCCTGACGTGCGCAGCCGCCGGCGAACAGCAGCCCGATCGCGAGCGCGACGGCGATGGTTCGTCTCATGGCGGAAATGGTGTGTCCCGCGGGTAAGCGCTCCCCGCGGGACAACGTAAGGATCAGGTCAGGACGGGTCAGGCGGCGACCGCCGCCACCACCTCGACCTCCAGCAGCGCCCCGTCGCGGAAGAGCTTCGACACCTCGACGGTGGTGCTGGTCGGCGGGACGCCGGTGAACAGGGCGCGGCGGACCCGGCCGTACTCCGGCAGCGTCGACATGTCGGTGAGGAACGTGCGGACGTTGACCACGTCGCCGAACGCCGCGCCGTGCGCCGCCAGGAGCGCGCCGATCAGCTCGAAGACGCGGGTGGCCTGGGCGTGCATGTCACCGGCGCCGACGAGCTCGCCGTCGTCGGACAGGGCGATCTGCCCGGACAGGAACAGCAGCGCCCCGGTGCCGACGTCGATGCGGGCGACCTGCGAATACGCGCCGACGGGCGGCGCCACGCCGGCGGGGTTGTCGATGGTGAGCATCAGGATCCTCCAGCAACGATCGAGGTGAGGTCCGCCTCCGGGTCCGCGGCGGCCAGATGCAGCCCGGCGGCGGCGGCCACCGGCAGGTCGCGGCCGGCGACGCTGAGCGCCAGGTCCTTGGCCGCCAGCCGGACGGGGAAGTGCGCGACCCGCCCGCCGGACAGGCGCGCGACCGCGTTGCCCAGCGGTCCCGCGCGCAGCGCCTCGAGCGCGTCCGCGCGGGGCACCCCGACCGCGTCAGCGACCTGCAGCGCCTCGGTCAGGGCCGCGATCGCGGTCACGAGCGCGGTGTTGAGGACCACCTTCATCGCCGCCCCGCTGCCCGGCGGGCCGCACCGCCGGACCTCCCCGAGCGTGGCGAGGACCGGCGCGACCCGGTCGACGGCCGCCGTCGTACCACCGGCGAAGATGCGCAACGTGCCACCCTCGGCGGCCCCGGTGCTGCCGGCGACCGGCGCGTCGACCAGGTCCACCCCCGCCGGCAGCGCGCGGGCGAGGGCACGGACCGCGTCGGGCCCGATCGTCGACATGTCCACCAGCGTCGCGGTGGCCGGGATGCCCGCTCCCGCGGCGACGGACAGGACGGCCGGCCCGTCGGTGAGCATCGTGATGACGACCTCGGCGGAGCGGACGGCCTCCCGCGCCGACCCCGCCATGACGACCCCCTCGACCTGGCGTGGCGTGCGGCTCCAGCCCGCGACGGCGAACCCGTGCGCCGCCAGCCGCCGGGCGATCGGCGCCCCCATGTGCCCGAGTCCGAGCACGGCGATCTTCTGCATGCCGTCGACCGTAGGCGCGACCCAGCGATGCGACCAGCGAATGTCTGGCATCGCTGCCATGCGCTATGCGAATGTCGACGGCATGCAGACGGAGATGCTGGACGTGTTCCGGGAGGTCGCCCGGCAGCGCTCGATCACCGGCGCCGCCACGACCCTGCGCTACACCCAGTCGGCCGTGTCCCGGCAGATCGCCGCCCTGGAGCTGGAGGTCGGCGCGCGCCTGTTCGACCGGCTGCCCCGCGGCGTCGCCCTCACCGACGAGGGCCGCTGCCTGCTCGAGCACGCGACCGCGATCCTGGACCGGCTCGCCCTCGCCCGCCGCGACGTCGCCGCCGTCCACGCCGGCACCGCCGGCCGGCTGCGCGTGGGCGCGTTCGCGACCGCCGACGCCGCGCTCGTCCCGCGCGCCCTGGCCCGCTTCCGCGCCACCCGCCCCGGCGTCCGCCTCTCGCTCGTCGAGGGCGTCACCGGCCGCCTCCTCGCCGCACTGCTCGCCGGCGACGCCGACGTGGTCCTCGTGACGACCGGCGCCGACCGCCCGTTCGACGACCCGCGCCTGCGCACCCACCACGTCCTCGACGAGCCCGTCCTCCTCGCCGTGCCGCGGGAGCACCGGTTGGCGTCCGCGTCGCCGGTACGGCTGGCCGCCCTCACGGACGAGGCGTGGATCGCGGGCTCGGCGTCACCGGAGGAAACCCTGCTGGGGCCGAGCGTGCGACTCGGCTTCCGGCCCCGCATCGACTTCGTCGCCGCCGAGTGGACCGCGAAGCTCGGCTTCGTCGCCGCCGGGCTCGGCGTCACCCTCGTGCCGGCCCTGGCCGCCCGCGCCGCCCCCGCCGACGTCCGCCTCCTCGCCCTGCACCCCGACGAGGTCCCACCCCGCACCGTCCTGGCCGCCACCCTCGCCGGCCGCACGGTCCCACCCCCGGTCGCCGACTTCCTGGACATCGTCCGCGACCTCGCCGGAGCGGCCGCGCCGGCGCCTACAGGCTGCTGAGGTCGATGAGTTTGGCGAGCTCGACGAGCTTCGGCAGCAGTTCGGCCGCCTTGTCGTCGCCGGTACCGGCGGGAAGGCGCACCGACAGCTGGATGATGCGCTTGTTGCCGGCGAGCCAGCCCACCTCGGCGCCGGGGCCGGTGGCTGCCGTGGCCGGGGTCGGGCGCTGGTACGCGGCGGCGCCCAGGCCTTCGACCGAGTCGGCGCCCTTGGGCTGGACGGCGCCGGTGTAGATGTCGGCGCCGATCGTGGTGGCGGTCACCGACAGGATCAGGTCCGGGGCGGCGGCCTTCGCCGGCTGGAGCACGCAGGTGAACGTGTTCTCCTGCGTCGCGGCCGCGGCGACACCCAGGTCGAGGCCGAGCTTCGCGTTGACGACCGGGAAGTCGAGCAGCTGGCACGCGCCGCCCGCGGCGGCGGCCGGGGCGGTCGACGGCGCGGCGGCAGGCGGGTTCGCGCCCGCGTCGTCACAGCCAGTGAGCAGGATCAGCACCGCCAGCGCGGCGACCACCGTTCGCACGCGCGCACCCTACCGCCTAGGACGGCAGGCGGTCGACGATGTGTTTCGCGATCTCCAGTGAGCTGGTCGCGGCCGGTGACGGGGCGTTGAGCACGTGGACCTGCCTGCCCTCGGCGACGATGAGGAAGTCGTCGACGAGCGCCCCGTCCCGGGTGATGGCCTGTGCTCGTACACCCGCCGACGCCGGAACCAGGTCGGCGGCGGTCACCGCGGGCACCAGGCGGGCCAGGCTGTCGGCGAAGCGCTTCTTGGACAGGGAACGGCGGACCTCGGTGAGGCCGTACCGCAGGTGCCGGCGGGCCAGCTGCCACATGCCGGGGTAGGCGATCGTGTCGGCGACGTCACCGGGGCGGATCCGCGACCACGAGTAGCCCTCGCGGGCGGTGGCGAGGACCGCGTTGGGGCCGGCGTGGACGCTGCCGTCGACCATGCGCGTCAGGTGCACGCCGAGGAACGGGAACTGCGGGTCCGGGACCGGGTAGATCAGCCCGTTGACCAGGTGCCGCCGGTCGGGTCGCAGCTCGAAGTACTCGCCGCGGAACGGGATGATCCGGGCGGGCGGGTGGATCCCGGCCATCTTCGCGACCCGGTCGGCGTGCAGGCCCGCGCAGTTGACGAGGACGTCGGCGAAGATGTCGCCGACCGTCGTGTGCACGACCGTCTCGCCGTGCAGGGTCGAGATGCCGGTCACCCGCGCGCCGAGGCGCAGCGTCGCGCCCGCCTTCTCCAGCAGTGTCGCGAGGGTCACGCAGACGGCGCCGAAGTCGGCGATGCCCGTCGAGGCGACGTGGATGCCCTGCACGCAGGCGACCTCGGGCTCGAACTCGCGGGCCTCGTCGGCGTCGACCAGCCTGGCCGGCAGCCCGTTGGCGACGGCCCGCTCGTGCAGGCTGCGCAGCCGGGGCAGCTCGGCGGGGTCGGTCGCCACGATCAGCTTGCCGGTGACCTTGTGCGGGATGTCGTGCTCCCGACAGAAGTCCACCATGGAGGCGCTGCCGGCCTTGCACAGCGTCGCCTTGAGGCTGCCGGGCTTGTAGTAGACGCCCGCGTGGATGACGCCGGAGTTGTGCCCCGTCTGGTGCGCCCCCCAGGTCTGCTCCTTCTCCACGACCGTGACCTCGGCGTGGGGGTGTTCGAGGGTGAGCCGGTGCGCCGTCGCAAGGCCGACGATGCCCCCGCCGATGACCACGTACCGCACGCTGCCTCCTTGGGCTCCAACTGTCGCATCGTAGCCGTGCTAGCGTTCCCGTCCGTGGGTCAGCCTGTCGTCGAAGTGGCACCGGCCAGGCCGTGGCGGGCCCGACTGATCACCGCCGTCCGGGTCCTCGCCGCCGCCGGCATCGTCTACTTCATCGTCGCCACCACCGTCGACCAGTGGCCCGACGTCCAGGCGACGTTCCGCGCACTGTCGTGGCCGTCGCTGATCGTCTCGCTGCTCGCCGCCGTCGTCTCGCTGTGGACGACGATGATGGCGTGGCGGGCGATGGTCGGCAGCATCGACCACCCGCTGCGGGTCCGCGACGCCGCACCGATCATGCTCGTCGGCTCGCTCGGCAAATACCTGCCGGGCTCCGTGTGGGCGTATGTGGTGCAGATGGAGCTCGGCCGCCGCGCCGGGGTGTCCCGGGCGAAGGTCTTCATCGGCTCCGTCCTCGTCAGCGGCCTCGGCGTCACGGCCGGCCTGGTCCTCACCGCGCCGGGCTTCGGCACCGCCCTCGACGGCATCAAGGCCTCGGGGCACGAGGTGTTCGGCTCGCTCGCCGTGTGGGCGTCGATCATCCTGCTGCCGTTCGCCGTCGCCTGCTGCTACCCGCCGCTGCTCACCTGGATCGTCGGGCGGGCCATGCGGGTGCTGCGCCGCCCGCCGCTGGACCGGCCGATCACCTGGCGGCCGATCCTGTCGAGCGCCGCGTGGTGCGTCGCCGGCTATCTCGCGGCGGGCGTGCACGTGTGGTTCCTGGTCCGCTCGCACCTGCCCGGCGTCTCGGGCGTCGCCGGCAGCGTGTTCGCGATGGCCCTCGCCATGAGCATCAGCACGTTCGTCATCGTCGCACCGTCCGGCCTCGGCGCGCGGGAGTTCCTGATGGCGCTGGCGCTGGCCGGCCTCGGCGTGCCGTGGGCGACGGCGTGGGCGCTGACGCTCGTGTCGCGCCTGCTCTTCACCGTCGCCGACGTGGCCGCCGCCGGGGTCGCCGCCGCCGTGGGGCTGCGGCGGATCCGCCACTCACAGGGTGCGTGACAGGTACTGCTCCCACGTGCCCGTGCCGCCGCCGGGTCCCGTGCCGGCGCCGGCCCGCAGCGCGCGGAACGCCTTCCCGGGCAGCCGCACCGGGATCAGCAGCCGCCGCTTCCCGGCCCTGGCGAGATACGCCCGCCACAGGTCGCGGGCGCTGCGCCGCTCGGGCCCGGACAGGTCCGCCGGCCGCGCCGGCAGCTCACCCCCGACGATGTCCGCGAGCCGCACCGCCACGTCGTGCACCTCGACCGGCCGCAGGTCGAACGCCGGGTAGAACCCGACGAGCGGCAGCTTCGTCATCACCTTCGCGAAGCTCAGCACCAGGTCGTGGAACTGGCTCGCCCGCAGGCTCGTCCCGCCGTACGCGGCCACCATCCTCTCGATGGCGACCTTGGCGTTGTAGTAGCCGAACGGGATCCTGTCGACCCCGACGATCGACACGAACACCAGCTGCGGGCCGCCATGATCCTTCATCGCTCTGATCAGCGTCCCGGTGGCGGCGACGTCCCTGCGCCCGTCGGTGGCCGCGTGCACCACGACGTCGACCCCTTCGAGGGCCGCGGCGAGCCCTTCGCCGGTGAGCAGGTCGCCGTGCGCGTAGCCCGGCTTGGACCGGCTGAGACCCCGCACGTCATGGCCACGTTCCCGCAGGACGTCGACGACGTCCCGCCCGAGCGTCCCGGTCGCACCGGTGACGAGCACTGTTCGCTTCATGGCCTACCTGACGGCTCAGCCCGCCGAACGTGACACCGTGTGTCCCGCGTCTCAGTCCAGGTCGGACACTTCCCCGGCGAGCAGCGCCTCCAGCGGCTCCCGGCCGATCTCCTTGTACGCCCCGTCGACGAGCTGAAACCGCAGCACCGTGTCGTCGGGCTCGACCCGCCAGAAGTGCTCGATCCCGGCATCGGCATACTCGGCCGGCTTGAACCAACGGTCGGTCCGCTCCGACCCTGGCGACACGATCTCGACCGCGAGCAGCACCGACGCTGGAGCGAGCCACACGTCGTGCGGTGAGATGTCGCCTTGCGTCACAACGAGATCGGGAATGCGTCCGTTGCGGTTGTCCTCGGACGTCTGGACGCCGGGGGTGGCGTAAACACGTTCCCCGAACGTTCGGTCGAGCCAGATATGTAGCCGCGCACTGATCCGTTGGTGCCCTAAGGTCCCCGGCGGCATGACGATGAGATTCCCCTCGGCCAGCTCGAACCGGTGCTGGTCATCAGCCGCGGCGAGCGCTGTCACGTCCTGCAACGTGAGCGACCCGAGCGGCAGATTTGGGACGGCGGTCATGCCGTGCTCCTTCCTCGTCCAGCCCATTTTAGGGCACGCCACGCGCCGCCGAGCCTACATACGGCCATATGCTCATGCAAGCTCAGGTGCGGGCGTCGTACTGCGCCCTGGCGGCGGCGACGTCCTCGCGGTGGCGTTCTGCCCAGGTGGTGATGGCGAGGAGGGCGGCGTGCAGCTCGGCGGCCATCGGGGTGAGGGTGTATTCGACCCGTGGCGGGACCGTCGGGTAGACGGTCCGCACGAGCATCCCGTCACGCTCCAGGTTGCGCAGCGTGAGGGTCAGCATGCGGCGGCTGATGCCGCTGATGGCCCGCTCCAGCTCGGTGAACCGGATCGGGCCGTCGGCGGCCGCCACGAGGATGCACACGCTCCACTTGCCGGCGACCCGGTCCACGAGCTCCTGGACGGTGCAGCCGGGATGCATCAGTGCGCTGCTACGAACACCCGCGACGCGACCTCGCGCGGCAGGCGGATGCGCTCGCCGGCCCGGTCGATGCTGACGCCGTCACGCTCCTGGGCGACGGTGACCGTGGCGCCCGGGTCGATGCCGGCGGTGTGGAGCTGGCGCAGCACGTCGGCGTCGGTCTGGACGCTCTCGCAGATCCGGCTCACCACGACCGCGCCGGCGAGGCCGGGGAAGGCGAGGTTGCGCTCGGGGTCGGACGGGTCCTTGGGCGTGGCGCTGCCCTCGAGGCCCTCCAGTCCCGGGATCGGGTTGCCATACGGCGAACGGGTCGGGCGGCCCAGCAGCTCATAGACCCGCTGCTCGACGGCGTCGCTCATGACGTGCTCCCAGCGGCACGCCTCTTCGTGCGCCTCCTCATACGGCAGGCCGATCACGTTGACCAGCAGCAGCTCGGCGAGGCGGTGCTTGCGCATGACGGCGACCGCGTGGACGCGGCCCTCGTCGGTCAGTGCGAGGTGGCGGTCGCCCTCGACGATCAGCAGGCCGTCGCGCTCCATGCGGGCGACGGTCTGGCTGACGGTGGGGCCGCTCTGGTGGAGCCGCTCGGCGATGCGGGCGCGCTTGGGGACGACGCCCTCCTCCTCGAGCTCCAGGATCGTCTTCAAATACATCTCGGTGGTATCGACCAGGTCGTTCACTGCCTTGCCCTCCCGGTACGCGATGGTAATCGTCGCGTACGTCAAGATTGGAACGTGACAGCCAACCAAGCGATCTTGGACGGTGCCGTCGTCGCCGAGCTGGTGTGGGAAGCGGGGGTCTCCGCTTCGCTCAATCCTACCGGCGCGCGCAGGGTGCCTGCGCACACTGCAGAGGAGGGGGCGGTCACGTGAACACGCTGGTCATGTGGGATGACGCATTGCTGCGGTACGACATGGGCGAGCACCCCCTGGACCCGGTCCGGGTGGAGCTGACCATGGCGCTCGCCCGTGACCTGGGCGTCCTGGACCGCGACGGGGTCACGCTGCGGGCCCCGGAGCAGGCCGGCGACGACATCCTGGGCACCGTGCACGACCCCGACTACATCGCCGTGGTCAGGGCCGCGTCGACCGGCCGGCGGCTGAACATCATGGGCCTCGGCACGTCGGACAACCCGACGTTCGCCGGCATGCACGACGTCAGCGCCCTGATCGCGGGCGCCACCCGAGCCGCCGCCGAGGCCGTCTGGCTCGGCGAGGCCGACCGGGCGGTCAGCGTCGCCGGCGGGCTGCACCACGCGATGCCCGCCCGCGCCGCCGGCTTCTGCGTCTACAACGACCCCGCCGTCGCGATCGCCCGGGTGCTGGAGCTCGGCGCCGAACGCGTCGCGTACGTCGACATCGACGTCCATCACGGCGACGGCGTGCAGGAGATCTTCTACGACGACCCGCGGGTCCTCACCGTTAGCCTGCACGAGTCGCCGCGGTCGCTGTTCCCGGGGACCGGTTTCCCCGACGAGACCGGCGGGCCGGGTGCGGAGGGCTCGGCCGTCAACGTCGCGCTTCCCGCCGGCACGGACGACGCCGGCTGGCTGCGCGCGTTCCACGCCGTCGTGCCGGGGGTGCTGCGCGCGTTCCGGCCGCAGCTGCTGTTCACGCAGTGCGGCGCCGACACGTACCGGCACGACCCCCTGGCGAACCTGCGCCTGACGGTGGACGGGCAGCGGGCCGCGTACCTCGCGCTGCGCGACCTCGCGACCGAGGTGGCCGGCGGCAAGTGGGTCGCCAGCGGCGGCGGGGGATACGCGCTCGTCGAATGCGTCCCGCGGGCCTGGACGCACCTCCTCGCGGTCGTCACCGGCGAGGCGCTCGACCCGGCGACCGAGACCCCGCAGTCGTGGCGGTCCCTCGCGGCGAGGCGACGCCCCGGGCACCCGGTGCCCGCGTCGATGACCGACGGCGGCTCGGGGGAGTGGACGCCGTGGGTGCCGGGGCAGACCCCGGACGCCGTCGACCGGGCCGTCATGGCGACCCGCACGGCGACCTTCCCGTACTTCGGCCTGGACCCCCACGACCCGCGGGACTAAGGCGTGCTTGGTCAGTGGGGTCGGAGCGAGACCCGCCGCAGCCCGGCATCCACTGACCAAACACGCCTTAGCTGCGGACCGCCGCCTCCTCGAGGCGGGTCAGGCGCTGCTTGATCCGGTCGAGCTCGGCCAGCATCGCCGACTCGGCCGCCGTCGACGTGCCGAACGACGTGTCCGGCGACGGCGTGCCCCGCAGCATCGACAGCTCGTCCTGCAAGGCGGTCAGCGCCTGCGCCACCACGTCGAGGAACGCGTCGACCTCGTCCTCGTCGTAGCCGCGCTTGCCGAACGCCGCCTTCGTGAACCGGACGGCCTGCACGTCGGCAGGGGTGAGCATCATCCGGACACGGTACTAAACCGGACGGTGGCACCATGAAGGCGTGACCGAAACACCGGAGCGGGCCGCGGACGTCCTGCTCTCCGACGGCACGACCGTCCACTTGCGACCGATCCGCCCCGACGACGCGGACCGGATCGTCGCACTGCACTCGCGGTTCTCCGAGCGGACCCGGTATCTGCGGTACTTCTCCGCGTACCCGCGGATCCCCCAGCGCGACCTGGACCGGTTCGTCAACGTCGACCACCACGACCGGGAAGCCTTCGTCATCGAGCACGGCGGCGAGCTCATCGCCGTCGGCCGCTACGAGCGGCTCGGCACCGGATCGCACCAGGCGGAGGTCGCGTTCGTCGTCGAGGACGCGCACCAGGGCCGCGGCATCGGCTCGGTCCTCATCGAGCACCTCGTCGCCGCCGCGTCGCAGGAGGGCATCACCGAGTTCGAGGCCGACGTCCTGCCGATCAACCAGGCGATGCTGCGCGTCTTCGTCGCCGCCGGCTTCCGCATCGAGCGCGAGTTCTCCGACGGCGTCGTGCACCTGTGGTTCCCGATCGCCGCGACCCCCGACTCGCTGCGCGTGCAGTGGGCCCGCGAGCAGCGCGCCGAGGCCCGCTCCATCGGCCGCCTGCTCAACCCGCGCGGCGTCGCCGTCTACGGCGCCCGGTCCGACGGCACCGGCATCGGCGCCGCCATCCTCGCCCACCTGAAGGCCGCCGGGTTCGCCGGCCCGATCGTCCCCGTCCACCCGTCGGCGGCCAAGGTCGGGGGGCTGCCGGCGGTGGCCGCCCTCGCCGGTCATCCGGCCCCCGTCGATCTGGCGGTGGTGGCGGTACCGGCGGAAGCGGTGCCGTCCGTGGTCGAGGACTGCGCGTCGGCGGGGGTCCACGGGCTCGTCGTCGTCTCCGCCGGTTTCGCCGAGTCCGGCCCGGCCGGCGCCGAGGCGCAGGCGGCGCTGCTGCGCGCGGTCCGCAGCCGCGGGATGCGCCTCGTCGGCCCCAACTGCCTGGGCATCGCCAACACCGACCCCGGCGTCGCGCTCAACGCGACCCTCGCGCCGCTGCTGCCGCGGGGCGGGCGGGTCGGTTTCTTCAGCCAGTCCGCCGCGCTCGGCACCGCCCTGCTCGCCGAGGCCGACCGCCGCGGCCTGGGGCTGTCGACCTTCGTTTCGGCCGGCAACCGCGCCGACGTGTCGGGCAACGACGCACTCCAGTACTGGCGCGACGACCCCCAGACCGACGCGGTCCTGCTCTACCTGGAGACCTTCGGCAACCCCCGCAAGTTCGCCCGCATCGCCCGCGAGCTGGCCCGGCGCAAACCGGTCGCGGCCGTCGCGAGCCCCGTACGCCCGCCGGCGCTCGACGCCGTCACCACCGGTCCCGACGCCCGCGGCGTCGCCGCCCTCTTCGCCAGCTCCGGCGTCATCCGCGTCGACACCGTCGCCGAGCTCTTCGACGTCGGACTGCTCATCGCCGGTCAGCCCCTGCCGACCGGCGACCGCATCGCCGTCGTCACCAACGCCGCCGCGCTCGGCGTCCTGACCGTCGCGAAGGCCCCGGCCGCCGGGCTGCGGGTCGCCTCCGTCCGCGACCTCGGCCCCTCCGTCGGCGACGAGGAATTCGTCCGGGCCGTGCGGGACGCGCTCGCGGACGACTCGGTCGACGCGGTCGTCGCCGCGTACGCCCCCGCACTGGCGGTCCCCGGCGAGTTCGGCGTCGCGGAGCTGCTGCGCACCTCCGCCCTCGAGTCCAGCCGGCCCCTCGCCGTCGTCCTGCCCGCCGACCCGTCGTTCGCGGTCGCCCCCGCGTACCGCTCGGGCGACCCCGCCGCGCTGCCCACCTACCCGGCGGTCGAGGAGGCGGTGCGCGCCCTGGGCCGGGTCGCCCGCTACGCCGCCTGGCGCCGATCACCCGTCGGGACCGTGCCCACGTTCCCGCCCGCGCCGTTCGTCGAGCACGTCGACGACCTCCTCGCCGCGTACGGCGTCCCGGTCGTCCCCTCCCGGCCGGCCGCCGGCGACCAGGTCGTGCCGGTCGCCGCGGCGCTGGGCCTGCCGGTCGCGCTGAAGGTGGCCACGAAGCCCTGGCGGCACCGCCTCGACCTCGGCGCCGTCCGGCTCAACCTCACGTCGCCGGACCTCGTCGCCGAGGCGTACCAGGAGCTCGAACGGCTCTTCGGCCGCGGCGTCGAGGTCCTCGTCCAGCCGATGGTCGCCCCGGGCGTCGCCTGCGTCGTCGAGGTCGTGGACGACCCCGCCTTCGGCCCGGTCGTGGGCTTCGGCCTGGGCGGCGAGGCCGCGGACCTCCTCGGCGACCGGGCCTGGCGCCCCGCGCCGCTCACCGACCACGACGCGGCCGACCTCGTCCGCGCCCCGCGTGCGGCGCCGCTGCTGACCGGATACCGCGGCTCCGCCCCCGTCGACCTGGACGCCCTGGCGGACCTGCTCCTGCGCGTCGGCCGCCTGGTCGACGACCAGCCGGCGCTGTCCTCCCTGTCCCTGAACCCGATCCTGGCCCGCCCCGAGGGCCTCGCCGTCCTGCACGCCACCGCGACCTTCGCGTCCCCGATCCCTCGCCCGGACAGCGGCCCCCGCCGCCTCGTCCCGTCCTGAAGCCGGTGGCGTCCGGGCGCGGAGACGGCGAACGCCTTGATCGACAGGGACGTCCGGCTGTCGCCGCAGCCGCAGGTTCCTGTCGATCAAGGCGCGTTGAGTGAGGTGAACGTCAGCTGGCGTAGGCCTCGAGGCGCTTGGCGCGCGACGGGTGGCGGAGCTTGAGGAGGGTGACCTTCTCGATCTGGCGGATGCGCTCGCGGGACAGGCCGAACTCGCGGCCGACCTCGTCGAGCGTGCGCTGGCGGCCGTCGTCCAGGCCGAAGCGCAGCCGGATCACGGCCTGCTCGCGCTGGGAGAGGGTCGACAGCACGATCTCGACCTCGGACTTCAGCATGCCCTGGGAGACGCTGTCGGCGGGCTCCTCGCGGGGGTCGATGCGGGCCACGAAGTCACCGAGCGCGCTCTCGCCGTCCTCGCCGACGGCCTGGTCGAGGCTGACGGGCTCGCGGTCGTAGGAGATCAGCTCGATGACCTGGTACTCCTCGATGCCGAGCGCGGCGGCGACCTCGGCCACGACCGGCTCGCGGCCGAGGGTGGCGGCGAGGTCGCGGCGGACCCGGACCATGCGGTTGACCTGCTCGACCATGTGGACCGGGATCCGGATGGTCCGGGCCTGGTCGGCCATGGCGCGGGTGATCGCCTGACGAATCCACCAGGTCGCGTAGGTGGAGAACTTGTAGCCCTTGGTGTAGTCGAACTTCTCCGCGGCGCGGATGAGGCCCAGGTTGCCCTCCTGGATGAGGTCCAGGAAGGCCATGCCGCGGCCGGTGTACCGCTTGGCGATGCTGACCACGAGCCGCAGGTTGGCCTCGAGGAGGTGCGCCTTCGCGGCGCGGCCCTCGCGGACGACGACCTCGTAGGTGTTCATCCAGGCGGGGTGGACGTTGCCCGCGGACAGCTTCTCCTCGGCGTAGAGCCCGGCCTCGATCCGCTTGGAGAGGTCGACCTCCTGCTCGGCGGTGAGCAGCTTGGTGCGCCCGATGGTGTTGAGATATGCGCGAACGAGGTCCGCTGAGACGCCCGTGTTGTCGATCTGGGGCTCGTGCTGCTCGTCGGTCTCGACGTCGACTGCGTTGAACTCCGTGGTGTCACTCAGCGGCTGGGCCACTTCGCTCGCCTCCCGTGTGCTGCCTTGACAAGTGGCGCGATCATTCCTACGGGAGAAGCTTCGCCCAGCGGGCGTGAAGTGGCGGTGAGGCGGCGGAGCCGTGGCACGAATCCGTGAGTCTCAGATTTCGAGCATCACCGTGTGCGGTCCGACGTTCACGCTCTCGACCAGCATGTGGGTCCGGAAGCGGCCGGTTTCCACCGTTGCGCCCCGATCTCGCAGATGCTGGCAGAACGCCTCGATGAGCGGCTCCGCGGCCTCGGGGCGGGCGGCGGCGATCCACGTCGGGCGCCGGCCCTTGCGCGCGTCGCCGTACAGCGTGAACTGCGAGACGACGAGCAGCGGCGCGCCCAGGTCCGCCGCGGACCGCTCCTCGGGCAGGATGCGCAGCTCGTGCACCTTCCGGGCGAGCGTCTGCGCGGTCGCGGCCGTGTCGGTGTGCGTGACACCGACCAGGACGAGCAGGCCGGACCCGATGGATCCCACCACCTGGTCCTCGACGGTGACCGACGCGCGGCCGACCGTCTGCACCAGCGCCCTCATGAGGCGGGCAGGAGGATGCCGCGCTCCACGAGGTGCGCGACGAGCGGCACCGCGACGTCGGCCAGGACGGCCGCCGGTACCTCGTGCGCCGCGGCCAGGATGTCGACCTGGTCGCGCAACGCGACCGTGCCGTCGCAGGCGCCGACGAGGGTGAGGGCGACCGGGTCGACCTCCTCGCTCCACCGCAGGCCGTCGGGCAGGCTGAGGACCTGCTGACCCACCTCCCAGCCGTCGGGGCCCTGGGTCGCCTCCTGCCGCAGGCGCAGGCCCGGCGCGGCGGAGAAGCGCGTGCCGAGCAGGTCGCCGGAGCGCAGGAAGTCCTGCCGGGCGAACCAGTCGCCGATCAGCGGCCCGAGCGGCCCGTCGACGGTCTGCCGCAGGTCCTCGATGCGCACCGTCGGGTCGTCGTGCCCGCCGGCGCGCAGGGTGATCAGGCCGAAGCCGACCGCGTCGACCTTCTGCGCGTCGAACCAGTCCAGCCACGCCGCGGCGATCGCCGGCTGGCGCGACGGGTCCTCGGAGGCGTCGCTGAGCCACAGGTTGACGTACGCCACCGGGTCGGAGACCTCACGCTGGATCACCCACGCGTCGAGTCCGGTGCCGGCGAGCCAGTCGGCGACCCGGTCCTCCCACGACTCGCCGGTGACGTGCAGCCAGTTGGCCAGGAACTGCATGTGCCCGCCGTCGGCGAGCAGCCCCGGCGCGGCGGCGACGAGCTCGGCGCAGACCGCGTCGCCCGGGCGGCCGGAGTCGCGGTAGGTGTGATCCGTCGTCCCCGGCCCGGCGACGAACGGCGGGTTGCTCACGACCAGGTCGAAGCGGCGCCCGGCGACCGGCGCGGTCAGGTCCCCGTGCAGCAGCTCCCAGTCCAGGCCGTTGAGGGCGGCGGTGGTCGCGGCGAACCGCAGCGCCCGGGGGAGCAGGTCGGTCGCGGTGACCTTCGCCGCGTGCGTCGACAGGTGCAGCGCCTGCACGCCGCAGCCGGTCCCCAGGTCGAGCGCCGTGGCCACCGGGCCGCGCAGCGTGGCGGCGGCCAGGGTCGTGGAGGCGCCGCCGATGCCGAGCACGTGGTCGCCGGGCAGCGGCCGCCCGGGGCGCATGCCGGCGGACAGGTCGGCCACCACCCACCAGTCCCCGTACGGCTCCAGCTCCACCGCGGCCCGTACGCCGGCACCGTCCGCCTCCAGCAGCGGCAGGGCGCCCGCGATCGGCAGGGGTGCGAGGGCGTCGGCGACCGCGTCGAGCGGCTCGGTCTGGCCGCAGACGAACAGCCGCACGAGGGTGGACAGCCGGCCCGGCTGCTCCTCGGTGCGCTTGAGCGCGGCGCGGAAGTCGTTACGGGCGAGGGCGGCCGTCGCGGGCTCACCCAGCAGGTCCTTGATGCCCTGGGAGGTGTACCGGGCGGAGGTCAGCGCCTCACGAAGTCGGGCGAGACCGTCGGCGTCGAGCAGTGCGTCCACCCTGACATCCTGCTACGTCAACGTTGGTCGATGCCTAAACAGGCCACGACGCGGGTTGCGTCGGCGGTGAGGAAGAGCTGGAAGTGCGTCGGCGGGTCCTCGACCTTCGCCTCGCCGATGCGCAGCGGCCGGTCGCCCGAGACCCGCAGCTCGGCGATCGCGTCGTCGCCGCCGAGCATCGGGGTGCCGATCTTCGCCATGTGCTGGGCCCGCCGCGAATAGCTGCGCGCGAGCTGGTCGGCCGGCACGGTGTCGTCCCACACGACGTAGTCCGCGCCGGCCCTGATCGCGTCCTTGCAGGCCACGAACGCTTCCCCCGGCGCCTCGTCGAGGAGCCGGAGCAGTACTTCACGATCCATGACCTATGTGACCATAAAGCGGGACTATTGGGCAGCCCCGGCGATCAGCAGTTCTTGAGCTTCTTGACGACCGCGGCCGGCGCGTGCCCGGCGCAGACGCTGTCGGTGCCGCCCGAGATGGCGAGCCACTGCTTCTTGGCGGTGTCGTACTGGAAGAGCACGGTCGCCTTGTCCACCGCCTCGGGCTGGGTCCGGGCGGTCGCCCAGTCGTCGGCGCAGCTGATGTCGGTGAGGCCCCTGCCGATGTCGACGGCGTTGGACACCTCGAGATTCGCCACGAACGCCTTCTCCAGGGTCGCCGCGTCGACCGGGCACCCCGCCTGCGGGCTCGCGCCGGGCTTCGTCGGCGCCGGGCCCGTCTGCGGCGTCAGGGACTCCTGCGGGGTCGGCGTCACGGCGGCGCTGTCCTTCGCCGTGTCGTCGGAGCATCCGGTCAGTGCGAGGGCCGCGGTGGCGGCGACGCACACGGCAAGTCGCTTCATCACAGGCGGAATCCTCCAGGCCGGCCGCACCCTGAGACAACCCTCTATCTGTCGAGGAACAGCCCTACCGCCTCGACGACGAGCGCGTGGTCGTCGGCCTGCGGCAACCCCGACACGGTGACGACCCCGACGACGCCGACGTCCACGACCCGGATCGGGAACGCGCCGCCGTGCGTGGCGAAGTCGGCCGGGTCGACCCCGTAGGACGCGTCCATCGCCTTGCCCTGCGCGGCCATCCGCCGGCCGACGAGGAACGACGAGGCGTTCAGCCGCTCCACGACCCGGATCTTGCGCTCGATCCAGCGGTCGTTGTCGGGCGCCGTGCCCGGCAGCGCCGCATGGAACAGCTGATGCCCGTGCCGCCGGATGTCGATCGTGATCGGCAGGCCGCGCTCCTTGCCCAGGCGCACCAGCAGCGAGCCCAGGGTCCAGGCGTCGTCGTTGTCGAAGCGCGTGAACCGCAGCCGCTCCTCCTGGGCCTCCAGCTCGGCGATCAGGTCTTCCATGCGGCTGCTCCTCGGCTCGTCGGTGCGCCGCCCAGCCTACGGCGGGTCCCCCAAGCCGGCCGCAAGCGGCTCCCAAGTCACCCGCGCACGATACGAGCATGAGGACTTCGACGAGCAGCCTGTACATCGCCGCCGACCCGGCCCGGGTGTGGCGGGCGATCACCGAACCCGAGTACACCCGCCGCTTCTACCTCGGCCTCGCCGTCGAGTCGTGGTGGACCCCGGGCGCGCCCATCGTCTACCGCGCCGCCACCGGGCCCGTGCCCGACGTCCTGCACGGCGACGTCGTGCACGTCGAGGAGGGCAGGTTGCTCGTGCACAACCTGTACACCGGCATCGGCCGGGAACAGGAGGTGCACTGCTGGCTGTCGTGGGAGATCACCGCTGTGGAGCCGGGCCTGTGCCGGGTCGCGCTGCGCTGCGACGACGTCGACCGTGACCCGGATCCCGAGCGTGACGAGACGTGGTCGCGGGTGCTGAGCGGCCTCAAGAGCGTCCTGGAGGCCGAGCGGTTCACGCCAGGTTCGTGAACGCCGCCGTCACCTGACCGGCCGCGTCGAGTGCCTCGAGGCGGCCGTGGGTGAGACTGGCGCTGCGGAACGAGAACGTGCGCCGCCCCGGCTGCGCCTCCAGCAGTGGGATCGCGCGGGCCGCCCCGCCCGGCGCCGACGTGTAGCGCAGCCCCGCCACCTCGGCCCCGACGACGCCGTTGACGCGGACCTTCGTCTTCTCCCGGCGCACCGCGAACGCGATCGGCTCGCCGTCGGCGGGCGCGCCGGTGAAGTAGAAGTAGCGCGGGTTGGTGAGGTCCGCGGCCTCGTACGCCTTGAACGTCGGGTCGGCACCGGCCGGCAGCGGCGTGAGCGCGAGCACCGCCAGCGCCACCACGGCCCCCACGGCGACCCGCCGCGCGGCCCGGAACCTGGGCACGCCGGCCACGGCCACCCCGCCGACGCCCGCGACGCAGACGGCGACCAGCCCCAGCGAGCGGGCGTTCTCCAGCATGAACTGCCAGCCCGGGTAGACCGCGATCCCGCGCAGCGCGACGCCCAGCGACACCGTCATCACGACCAGCAGCGTCACCCCGGCCACCCGGTGCCACGCGCCCTCGGCGGCGACCAGCAGCATCGCCGCGAGGACCGTCCACACCTGGTGGTGCGTCCACGACACCGGCGACGCGGCCACCGTGGCGCAGCCGACGAGCACCGCGGCCCGCACCGGCTCACCCCGCAGGTGCAGCCGCCGCGCCCGCAGCAGCGCCGCGCCGCAGATCGCCGCGATCAGCGCCGCCCAGACGAACGGCAGCGTCCCGGCGTCGAGCCCCACCCGCAGCAGCATCCCGTGCACCGACTGGTTGCCGAGCGAGGCGAGGTCGCCGATGCGCGAGGTCTGGAAGATGGTGCCGCTCCAGTACCGCACGCTGGCGCCCGGCATGACCGCGGCCGCGATCCCGGCGCAGACGACGAACGCACCGGCGGCCCGCGCCGCGTCCTTGTACCGCCGCGCGATCAGGAAATACACGACGAACAGCAGCGGCGTGAGCTTGATGGCGGCGGCGACCCCGACGAGAATGCCCCGGAACCGCGCGGGCACCACCTGCCCGGCGTCGACCAGCGCCAGCAGCGCGATAAAGATGCTCACCTGCCCGAACCGCAGGTTGCTCTGCACGGGCGCCGACAGCAGCAACGCCGACGCGACCCCGGCGACGAGCAGCCCCCGCCCGCCGAACCTGGATTCCGTGTCGCCGCGGGCGGTGCGGGTCACGGTGCGCGCGATGGCGATCACGGCCAGGCACGTCATCGCCAGCCACAGCACGCCGAGGGTCGCCTCGGGCAGCATGCTCAGCGGCCGGAACAGCACCATCGCGAACGGCGGATACGTGAACGGCCCACCGTTCTCGGCGACGTAGTCGTAGAGCGGCCCGTCGAACTTCGCCGCCCCGTAGTAGATGTGCAGGTCCGACAGCCGCTGCGCCTCGGGCCGCCGCCACACCAGCGCGGCCGACACCGCCGCGATCCCCCCGAACGCGGCCCACGCCGCGACCACCCTGCGATCGAACATCGCCCCAGGCTATGGCGCCCGATCAACGGTCTTCGGCCCTGCGACGTAACGGTTCCACCGCGATTGCCCAGGTCGCAGCGCCCGCCGCCGCTCCCGCCCGGCCGCCGCGTGTCCGGAACGCTACAACCGGGTCCGGGTCAGAAGGTGTCCTCCGACGTGAACTGCGAGACCCACTGCTCGACCTCGTCGAGGGTCGCGGGCCGCACGGCGCCGAGCATCAGCCCGGTCAGCCGTTGCTGCGAGATCGCCCGGACGTATTCCGGCATCACGAAGCTGGGCGTCGTGTGCAGCCCGGCTTCGCGGCCGATCGGGACGTGGTGCCGGAGCCGGCGATCGCGCGAGGTGATCGGCGCGACGATCGCCATCCCGATCGGCCAGGCGTGGTAGGCCGCCGGCGACAGCACCAGCACCGGTCTGCGGCCGCCCTGCTCATGACCCACGACGGGGCTGAGCTCGGCGAGCATCACGTCGCCGCGACGGATCACGGGTTGTGCTCCGGGAACTCGGCGCGCGCGTCACCGAGACCGTCGCCGGAGGTCTGGTCCCACAAACGGCCCTCGATGAGATATTCGGCGAACCCGGCCGGATCGTCCTTCTCGAGCCGCTCGTAGTCGAGCGTCGCCTGGCGCATCGCCTCTTCCCGCTCCAGCCGCCGCGCCGTCTCTTCGAGCAGGGCGAACATCGTCGTGTCACGGCTCGCGGCGACGGCCGCGAACACGTCCCGCGCCTCGGTCGACACGCTGACCGTCGTCTTCGCCATAGTCAACACTATAGCGCTCGCCATACGTAGGGCCATATGGTGACGATCGTAGGCAAACGGCAGCGCTCCGGTCAATTTCCGGTGCGCAGCGCCTCCAGGCGGCGGGAGAGGGTGGCGCGTTCCGGGTCGGTGCCGGCCAGATCGATCGCCTCGCGGTAGGAGGCGGCCGCCTCGGCGGTGCGGCCGAGACGGGCGAGCAGGTCGGCGCGGGCGGCCGGCAGCGGGTGGTAGCCGCGCAGCCGCGGTTCGGCGGCGAGCTCGTCGAGCAGGGCCAGACCCGCCGCGGGCCCGTCGCGCATCGCCACCGCGGCGGCGCGGTTCAGGGCGACGACCGGGGACGGGGTGAGGGCGAGCAGGACGTCGTACAGGGCGACCACCTGCGGCCAGTCCGTCGTCGGTACGTCGGCGGCCTCGTCGTGCAGGGCGGCGATCGCGGCCTGGACGGCGAACGGCCCCGCGCCGCCGGTCAGCGCGGCCGGCACCAGGGCGAGGCCCTCGGCGATCATCGGGGCGTCCCACAGGGCGCGGTCCTGCTCGTCGAGCATGAGGCCGCCGCGGCGGGCGTCGCGGCGGGCGTGGATCAGGAGCATGAGCGCGAGCAGGCCGGTGACCTCGCGCTGGCCGGGCAGCAGGGTGCGCAGGATCCGGGTCAGGCGGATCGCCTCGGCCGCCAGGTCGTCGCGCTGCGCGGCGTAGCCCTCGGTGAAGATCGAGTTGAGGACCTGCAGGACGCCGGGGAGGCGGGAGGGCAGCTCGTCCGGGGTCGGCACCCGGAAGGGGATCCTGGCGTCGCGGATCTTCTGTTTGGCCCTGACGATCCGTTTCGCCATGGTCGCCGTCGGTACGAGATACGCCCGCGCGACCTCAGGGGTGCTCAGCCCGGCGAGGCACCGCAGCGTCAGCGCGCCCCGGTCCTCGACGGCCAGGGCGGGGTGCGCGCAGGTGAAGAAGAGCTCCAGCCGCTCGTCGGGCAGTTCCCCGCTGCCCGAGGGCGAGCCGCCGACGGCGTCGACCTGCAGCAGGGCGAGCTTCGCCGCGTACACCTGGTCCCGGCGCAACCGGTCGACGGCCCGGCGGCGGGCGGTGGTCATCAGCCAACCGCCGGGGTTGGGCGGCACGCCCTCGACCGGCCAGCGGGCCAGGGCCGCCTCGACCGCCTCCGACGCGACCTCCTCGGCGAGGTCCAGGTCGCCGAAGCGGCGCACCAGCGCGGCCAGGAGGCGGCCGTGCTCCTCGCGGAACACGGCCTCGATCTCCCGCATCGATCAGTTGCCGAAGTCGGCGATCGGCCGGACCACGACGGAGCCGCCGCCGCGCGAGCCGGGGCAGCGGGCCGCCCAGTCGAGCGCGACGTCCAGGTCGGGCACGTCGATGACGAGGAAGCCGCCGAGCACCTCCCGGGTCTCCGCGTACGGGCCGTCGGTCACCGTCCGCTCGCCGGCGCTGTCGACCCGCACGGTCGTGGCGGTCACCAGGTCGGCGAGGGACATCCCGGTGACGAAGATCCCGGCCGCCTTGACCTCCTTGTCGTAGGTCTGCCAGTCCTCGAACATGTCCGGGCACGGCTCGGCGTCGTCGGCGCCGGCGTGGATGAGCAGCATGTACTTCATGGTCTGGGCTCCTTCCAGGTTGTCGTACGCCATGACCACGAACGGGGACCGCCCGTATGGACAGCGGGTCCCGGAAATCTTTCCCCGGGACCGGGCCCCTGGTCTCAGCGGCCGGGCAGCGCCCGGTAGAGGGTGACGGAGACGGCGGCCAGCCAGGCCCAGATGACGACGACGGCGGCGACGAAGCCGAGCGTCAGCCCGGGCGCGTTGTTGCCGGAGGCGATGCCGGCGAACCCGACGAGGAACAGCGCACCGGAGACCCTGCTGTAGACGGCCCAGCCCGTGCGCCCCTCCCGGCCGAACCGCCGGGCGACGACGAAGCACGCGACGATGACACAGAGGAAGCCGACACCGCCGGCGACGAGGTGCCCGATGCCGTGCCAGCTCACCGTTCCCGGTCCTTCAGGCGTACCGGCGGGGAAACCCATCGCCGGGTCCGCCCGCAACCCGCCGGCCGCGACGAGACTCGCCCCGTAGACCCCGACGAGCCTGGCCGCCCACGGCGTCCCGGGCAGCGCGCGGTGCAGCCCGACGGCCGCCGCGATCACCATCAGCCCCGTCAGGACGAAGTTCGTGATCTGGATCCAGCCGAGCCCGCCGTTGGAGAGCAGGCTCCAGGCGTGCCGCGTCAGGTCGAACCCGTCCCGCGTCAACGCCTGCGCGAGGCTGACCGTGACGTAGAACGGCCCGGCGAGCACCCCGTACCCGAGCAGCGACTTGGTGACCCGGTTGGCGCGGATGTGCGCCGGAACGGCGGCGATGGTGGTCATGACTGGGGGTCCTTCCTCGTTGGGTGACTCTCACCCATCTCTCGAACACCCGCCCCCGGATCCGACACGACCATTATGTGACCCCGGTCACACCCAATGATGACAGTGCCCGAGTAGCGATCGAGGAGCCACAAAAGATCGATACCCATGAAGATCCCTCCCGGCGGTTCTACGGCTGACGGGGCGGGTCATGGGGCGAAACTGGTTGAGCGCGATCCTCATCGCGGTGATGGCGGCCGGCACGGTGGCGGTGCTGCCCGCGGTGCCGGCGCCGGCGGCGGTGCAGTGCGCGGAGGCGGAGCGGGACGCGACGACGGCGCGGGCGACGGCACAACGGTGCCAGCGCCGGGTGGAGGTGCTCGCAGAGCGATCCGAGACCATGCTCGTCTTCGCGAACCCGTCTGGGACGAAGACGGCGGAGATCTCGCTGAAGGCCGAGCGGCCCCGCACCGCGGATGGGCGGTGGGTCACCGCGGACGCGACCCTGCGGCACAACGCCGACGGGACGGTCTCCCCGGTCGCGGCGGCGCTGCCGATCGTGTTCTCCGGGGGCGGCGCCGGCCCGGTGGCCCGCGTCGGCAACGGGGACAAGGAACTCGTCCTCGACTGGACCACCACGCTCCCGGTGCCGGTCCTCGACGGCCCGCACGCCACATATCCGGACGTGCTGCCCGGCGTGGACCTGCGGCTCACCGCCGACGTCGAGGGCTTCTCCGAGGTGCTCGTGGTGAAGAGCCGGGCGGCGGCGGGTCAGCCGGCACTCGAACGGCTCGTGTTCAAGACCCGGACGAAGGGTCTGAGCCTGCGCAGCGACGCCACGACCGGCGCGGTGGCCGCCGTCGACGGCACAGGCGGGATCGTCTTCGGCGGGTCGACACCGACGATGTGGGACTCCGGGGTCAAGGCCGGCGCCCGCCGCGCGTCGACGGTCGACGGCGTCGCCGACCCGGCCGAGCTGCTGCCGGCGACGCAGCGGCGGATGCGGACCGAGATCACCCCCGGCGAACTGGCCGTGATTCCGGACGCGTCTCTGTTCACCGCCGCCGACACCGTCTACCCGGTCTACGTCGACCCGACCTGGCCCGGCGGACGTAACCACTGGCTCCTGCTGTGGAAGGAGTTCGGCGACACGTCCTACTGGGACCGGACCTGCGTCAGCTGCGACGCCGACGAGGCGGAATCCGGTGTGGTCCGGGTCGGCTATCAGAACTTCTCCGGCGTCACGACGGCCCGGTCCGTGTTCGAGATGGACACCAGCGGGCTGATCGGCAAGCAGCTGATCTCGGCGTCGTTCTCCATCACCCAGTCCTGGTCCGGCAAGGCGTGCGGTGGCACCGTCGGCGCCGCGGAGCTGTGGTGGACGAGCCCGATCAGCAGCGGGATGACGTGGAACTCCGCCGAGAGCGGGCTGCGGTGGAACAGCAGGCTCGGCTCCAACAACCAGACCCGCCGCTACAACGGCAGCGGTGCCTGTGCGCAGGGCCGGGTCGAGTGGGACGCGGCCGCCGCCGTGCAGTCGGCGATCAGCACCGGTTCTTCGGCGACCACCCTGGGTCTGCGGGAGGCGGGGGAGACCGACCCACTCGCGTGGCGGCGATACCAGCTCGATCCGAAGCTGACCGCCGAGTACAACTCGTTCCCCTCGGCCCCGGACCAGTTCGTTGTGGCCAGCACCGCGCAGGAGCCGGGTGTGGCCTGCGGGCCCGGCGCGGTGCCGACCGTTCGCGCGAACCCGACGTTCCGGGTCCGGGCGGTCGACGCCGACGCCGACTCGCTGCTGTCCGTGACGTTCAAGCGGCAGAAGTTCGTGAGCCCGCAGAAGGGATGGGCAAACCTGGTGCAGGATCTCGTTGTCCAGAATGTGCCGTCCGGCGGGACGGCCGCGGTGACCGTGCCGTCCGCGCAGACCGACGGGCGGTACCGGGTCTGGGCGCAGACCACCGACGGCAACGGCACCGGCGTGAGCGGCCCGCAGGGCGCGATCTGCGAGTATCTCGTGGACGGCATCCCGCCGGGCGCCCCGGCGGCGGTGACGTCCACGACCTACCCCTCCGACGGGCAGTTCCACGGCGGCCGCGGCGTCACCGGCGCCTTCACGGTCACGCCACCCGCGACGAACCCCGGCGACGCCCAGCGTTACGTCTATGCGCTGACCCCGAACGTCGATCCGCCCGCCGACGGGACCCGGACCGTCACCGCGGATCCGGTCACGCGCGCCGCCACGATTCAGGTGACGCCGGCCATGGGCGGCGAGAACATGCTGCGGATCTGGGCCTTGGACGCGGCAGGCAACCTGTCGCCGCTCGGCGCGCCCTTGGAGTACCGGTTCAAGGTCGACGATCCCGCAATGGCCGTCGGTCAATGGCATTTGGACGACCCCGCCGGCGCCACGACGCTCTACGACTATTCCGGCTATCGCCAACGGACTCGACGACCTGGCCGCGGGACTGGGCGGCAGCACGTCACGCAACCCCGGCGGCGGGCCTCCAGGCGGCGGCAAACCCACGCCGAAGGCCAACGAACACATCAACGCCAAACGCGGCGAAGCCGGCCCGACCACGGAAGCCAACACCCCCAGCACTCAGACCCCGACCACCGCCGGCTCCGGCGCAGGAAAGGCAGGTGGTAAGCCATCTCCGGGGGGGAACAGTGGGGGTGCGGATTATAGGACTCCATACCGCCCTCAGATGTCGAAGAAAGTCAATCCTGAAGGTGGCACTAAAAACTGCGGTCCGGTTTCTCGTGCTGGAGATTCCACGCTCGGTGGAAATCCGGCATCCGCCCCTGGTGTAGACCACCCGATGAGCCGGGGAACTTTTCAGAATTTCATGGGTGGTCTGGAGTTTGTCGAGTTCCGTGGCTTGAACGCGGCCGTGGCGGAGGTGCGGTCATGGGGACCGGGCGCTCGCGGTATCGTTGGTGGCTGGTCCGATGGCCCCGAGATGCCGGGGCACTATTTCAATGTGGTGAACAGGCGCGGTATAGTGGAATTCTATGATTTCCAGCGAGGCTGGGCCGACTCGTTGGGAATATGGGACAGGTTCTACCTCATGAGGACGGCGTGATGCTTGACCAAACCGCTGGAGTTGCGGCAGCGGCGGCTTTCCTTGCCGAGGAAAGCCGGCGAGGACAGTATCCGGATGTTAAAATCATGGCGGAATACGCATTCATGGAGGACGGATTTCTGCTCGTCCCGTGGAACTCGGTCGCGCTGGTCGATCATGGGGATCGGGACGCGGAGTTGGCGGGGAATCCGCCGATCCGGGTGGACCTGCGGACCGGAAAATGTGAGTACATCGATCTGCTTGAAGCGTTCGACTACATGAGCCGGGGATTCATGAGCTGACCACGCCGTTTTCGGAGGCCCTCGCACCGCGGCGGAGGTCTCGGTCCGGCAGACATCGCTTGCGTGAGCTGCCGACCCGACTGGCGAGGCTCGCGCGACCACGCCGTCGGCTGGGGCAAGATGTCGGTATGCCGTTCTCGTTGCCGATTCCCGCCGAGGCGAACGCACTCCTCGACCGGGACCCGCTCGCGTTGCTCATCGGGATGACCCTCGACCAGCAGATCCCACTCGAGAAGGCGTTCACGTCGCCGTGGGTGTTGGGGGACCGGCTGGGGCACGAGCCGACGGCGCGGGAGCTGGCGGAGTTCGCGCCGGAGCCGCTCGTGGAGATCTTCGCGACGCCGCCGGCGTTGCACCGCTTCCCGAAGGCGATGGCCGCCCGGGTGCAGGAGGTCTGCCGGGTGATCGTCGACCGGTACGACGGGGACACCGCCGCCATGTGGGCCGGGGTCGCGTCCGGGGCGGAGCTGCTGCTGCGGGTGCAGGCGCTGCCCGGGTTCGGCAAGCAGAAGGCGCAGATCTTCGTGGCGTTGCTCGGCAAGCAGTACGGGGTCCAGCCGGAGGGGTGGCGTGAGGCCGCCGGTGGCTACGGGGAGGTCGGCTCGCACCGGTCCGTGGCGGACATCGTCGACGGTGACTCGTTGACGAGGGTCCGCGAGTACAAGAAGCAGATGAAGGCGGCCGCCAAGGCCCCGAAGGCGTAGGCGGCGGCGCGGATCAGGTGCGCCGGGGCATCCGGGGTCGTAGGGTGCCTAACGTGCTCAAGGGATTCAAGGACTTCATCTCGCGCGGCAATGTCATCGAGCTTGCCGTCGCCGTCGTCATCGGGGCCGCGTTCAACGACGTGGTCAAGGCGTTCACGGACGGCTTCCTCCAACCATTGATCAAGCTGACCGGCGGTATCGGGGTCGACGACAAGAACCAGGGCCTGAAGATCGGCGAGCAGTATCTGGCGTGGCCGTCGTTCCTGAACTCGGTGATCGGGTTCCTGCTGACCGCGGCGACCGTCTACTTCCTCGTCGTGCTGCCGATGAACAAGCTCGCCGAGCGGCGCAAGCGGGGGATCGAGCCGGAGCCGTCGGCGCCCGCCGAGGACATCCGGCTGCTGACCGAGATCCGCGACCTGCTCGCGACCGGCACGGTCAACCGGCCGACCGAGCCGACCGGCGGCGCGCACGCCGCGCCGGTGCGGCCGTCGGACAGCTGACCGTCGGCTGACTCCAGGGGCGTGGCAGACTCGGTGGTGATGGGACGCAGGCCGAAACCGCAGCTGATCACCACCGCCGAGCGCACGCCCGAGCAGGAGCTCCGGTCCCGCGAGCGGCGCTATGTGGCGATGATGCTGCTGCGCGGCCTGTGCGTGATCGTGGCCGCGGTCCTCGTCACGGCGAAGGTGCCGATGCTGTGGTTGTGGCTGAGCCTGCTGCTGGCCGGGGCCCTTGTCCTGCCGTGGGCGGCGGTGCTGCTCGCCAACGACAGGGGTCCCCGGCCCGAGCACCGCTTCCGCAACAAGCTGCAGGCCCGGCGGCAGCAGCAGTCACACCCGGACCCGGCACACGCGATCACCGACCGCGAGCACCCCGAACCAAAGATCATCGACGTGGAAGCGACGCGCCGAAGCGACGGCTGAGCGTCGCGAAAAAGGCGCGAAAGCGCGAAAAACGCGAAAGGCGCGAAAAAGGCGGCGCGGCCTCAAGCGACGACCGGCCGGCCACCGGCCCGGGACACCGCCAGCGCGCCGAGCCGGGCACCGCCGGCGAGCGCGTCGGCCGGAGCCGCCCCGCTGAGCCACGCCGCGAGAAACCCCGCGGCGAACGCGTCACCCGCACCGGTCGGATCGACCACCCGCTCGACCGGCACGGCCGGCACGTGCACCGGCCCGGCCGACGGCCCGGCCCAGGTCGCCCCGCCCGCGCCCGACTTCACGACCACCGCGCCCGCCCGGTCCAGCAGCGCCACCGCCAGGTCCCCGGCCGTGCCGGGCCCGGCGAGGACCCGCGCCTCGTCGAGGTTGGCGAAGAGGAGGTCGACGTGCGGCAACGTGGCCTCGAACCGCTCCAGCGGCGCGGCCGACGCGGCGTCGAGGCTGGTCGTGAGGCCGCGCTCCCGGGCGGCGCGCAACGCGTGCAGGCCGGCCGGCGCGCAGTCCGGGTCGAAGAGGACGTACGCCGACAGATGCAGGTGACGCGCGTCAGGAGCGAGGTCGAGGGCGCGGTCGGCGTCGGCGGGGGACAGCAGCCGGTTGGCGCCCCGGTCGGTGAACATCGTGCGCTCCGCGTCGGAGGCCAGCACGACGACGGTCCCGGTCGCCACCCCCGGCACCCGGCGGACCGTCGCCGTGACGCCGGAGGCGGTCAGCTCGGCGACGCGCGCGGTGCCGGGCTCGTCGTCGCCGGTCACCCCCGCGAAGATCACCGGATGCCCGGCGGAGCCGAGCCAGGCGGCCGTGTTCGCCGCGGAGCCGCCGCCGCGGATCAGGACCGAGGCGAGGGTGTCGGAGCCGATCGCCAGGGGACCTTCGTGGACGGTGACGATGTCGGTGACCACGTCGCCGACGACGATGACCGTCACAGCGCCGCGGCGATGCGCGCCGCCAGGCCGGCGTTGCGCAGGATGATCCTCACGTTGACGTCCAGCGAGCGGCCCTCGGTCGCGGCGTGGAAGTGTGACAGCAGGTGTGGGGTGACGTCCTTGCCCGTCACGTGGTCGCGCTCCAGGCCGGCCAGGCCGTCGGCGAGGACCCGGTCGTGCAGGTCGGGGTCGAGCTGCTCGTCCACCGGCAGCGGGTTCGCGATGATGACGGCCCCGTGGTGTACCCCCTGCGCCCGGGCCGCCCGCACGATCGCCGCCGCGCCGGCCGGGTCCTGCACCGACCAGTCGAGGCCGAAGCCCGAGTCGGACAGGTAGAAGCCGGGGAACCGGCGGGTGCCGTAGCCGACGACGGTCACGCCCAGGGTCTCCAGGCGCTCCAGGGTGGCGCCGACGTCCAGGATCGACTTCACCCCGGCGCAGATGACGGTGATCGGCAGCCGGGACAGCGCCGTGAGGTCGGCCGACTCGTCGAACGTGGTGCCCGCGCCGCGGTGCACCCCGCCGAGCCCGCCGGTGGCGAAGACGGCGATGCCGGCCGCGACCGCGATCGCCGAGGTCGCCGCCACGGTCGTCGCGCCGTCCGCGCCGGCCGCCGAGGCCGGGGCCAGGTCGCGCACCGACAGCTTCACCACGTCGTCGCTGCCGGCCAGGTGCTCGATCTCGCTGTCGGCGAGGCCGACCACGATCTCGCCGCCGAGCATGCCGATCGTGGCGGGGACGGCGCCCGCGGCGCGGACCGTCGCCTCGATCTCCCTCGCGACGGTCAGGTTCGACGGCCGGGGCAGCCCGTGCGAGATGATGGTGCTCTCCAGCGCGACGACCGGCGCGCCGGACTCCCGGGCGGCCGCGACCTCGGCACCGTAGCGGATGGCATGGTTGATCACCACGCAACGATAACCCCGGTCGCGGTGCGGCAAGGCGGCCGTTGGCCTGGCAGACTGGGACCCGTGACACAGACTCCCGAAGCTCCCGACGGCGGCGGCTCGACGCTCACGGACGAGCGCGTCGAAGAGCAGACCGACTATCGCTACGACGCCGGCGACCACGAGAAGTTCTCGCACTACGCGCCCAAGGACAAGATCATGCAGGCCATGATCGAGGGCACGCCGGTGCGGGCGCTGTGCGGCAAGCTGTGGGTCCCGTCACGCGACCCGAAGCGCTTCCCGGTGTGCCCGGTCTGCAAGGACATCTACGAAAACGTCGTGCAGAACGACGACCCTTCCTGACCGGTCGTACATCTGTCGTAGTGACGTTCGGCGCGGATCGGCGCAACGCCCGTCCGCGCCCGCTAGGCTGAGCAACGCCTTCGAGGTCCAGCGACCCGGAGGCGTTTCTGTGTGGGTTCGTCATGGTCTTGAGGGGGTGCCGCATGCCGCCGCGTCCGGTGGTGCAGGCAGGACAGACGCTCCGGGTGTGGCAGCGCAAGGCACTCATGGAATACCTGCGTGGCAAGCGGGAGGACTTCCTCACCGTCGCCACGCCGGGCGCCGGCAAGACGACGTTCGCGTTGCGGATCGCCCTTGAGCTGTTCGGCGACGGCACGATCGACAACCTCACCGTCGTGACGCCGACCGAGCACCTGAAGAAGCAGTGGGCCGACGCCGCCGCCCGCGTGGGGATCGACCTGGACCCGGGCTTCCGCAACGCCGACGTGCACACGTCCTCCGACTTCCACGGCACCGTCGTCACGTATGCGCAGGTCGGCGTGGCCCCGGAGGTACACAAGCGGCGGACGATCACGAGAAAGACCCTCGTCGTCCTGGACGAGATCCACCACGCCGGCGACTCGAAGTCGTGGGGCGACGGCGTCAAGGCCGCGTTCGAGCCCGCCGTGCGCCGGCTGATGCTGACCGGCACGCCCTTCCGCTCGGACGACAACCCGATCCCGTTCGTGCAGTACGAGCGGGGCAACGACGGCATCGCCCGGTCACGCTCCGACACCACGTACGGCTACGCCGAGGCCCTCGCCGACGGCGTCGTGCGGCCCGTCATCTTCCTCGCCTACTCCGGCGAGACCCGCTGGCGCACCTCCGCCGGCGACGAGCTGGCCGCCCGCCTCGGCGAGCCGATGACCCAGGACCTCATCTCGCAGGCGTGGCGGACCGCCCTGGACCCGACCGGCGACTGGATGGCGCAGGTCCTGCGCGCCGCCGACGCCCGACTGCAGGTCCTGCGCTCGGGCGGCATGCCCGACGCCGGCGGCCTCGTCATCGCCAGTGATCAGACCGCCGCCCGCGCCTACGCGAAGGTCCTCGGCGAGATCACCGGCGAGAAGGCCGTCGTCGTCCTGTCCGACGACCAGGGCTCCTCCGGCCGCATCGCCACGTTCTCGGCGTCCACCGAGCGCTGGATGGTCGCCGTCCGCATGGTGTCCGAAGGCGTCGACATCCCGCGGCTGGCCGTCGGCGTGTACGCCACCAGCGCCTCGACGCCGCTGTTCTTCGCCCAGGCGATCGGCCGTTTCGTGCGTGCCCGCGGCACCAACGAGACCGCGACCGTCTTCGTGCCGAGCGTGCCGCACCTGCTGGAGCTCGCCTCCGAGATGGAGGCCCAGCGCAACCACGTCCTCGGCGCCCCGAAGACGAAGGAGGGCTTCGAGGAGGACCTCCTCGAGCGCGCCCAGCGCGAGGAGAAGGCGGGCGACGAGCTGCTCAAGAGCTTCGAGGCGCTGTCCGCGACCGCCGAGCTCGACCATGTCATCTTCGACGGCACGGCCTTCGGCGTCCCGGCGCAGACCGGGACGCCCGAGGAGGAGGAGTATCTGGGCCTGCCCGGCCTCCTCACCGCCGACCAGGTCACCGCGCTGCTCTCCAAGCGCCAGGCCGAGCAGGTCGCGGCCGAGAAGCGCCGCGCGCCGGCCGCCGCGGCGACCATCGCCCCGGAGCAGCCGAAGACCGCGGGCGAGCGCCGCATCGTGCTGCGCCGCCAGCTCAACACCCTGGTCGCGGCCCATCACCACCGCACCAACCTGCCGCACGGCAAGATCCACGCCGAGCTGCGCCGCCTGTGCGGCGGCCCGCCGAGCGCCCAGGCGACGATCGAGCAGCTCGAGGAGCGCATCGCCACCATCCAGACCATGTGACCGGCCCGCATGGTCTGGGAGTGCCCGCTATCGGTGGTTCGCGTGGTCAGCGGGCCCCGGATACGGCCGTAGGGCGCCCCGGAAGGGACGCCCTACGTGCACGGGTATTGGTCAGCTGGTCGTGATCTCGGTGCCTCGCCACGTGAAGTCCGGGGCGACTGCCACCTCCACCGCGATCTTGACCAGTTGGTCGGCGTACTTGTTTGCGTGATGTCCACAGAAGATCAGGTCGCCGCCTTCGGCGAGCCGAACTCGTAGTTTGCCTGCCGCGCTGCAGCGGTCGCACCGTTCCTCGGCGGCTGGGGGCGCTGCCGTCTCCGGCGGCGGCGTGAGGGTCGGGGTCATCGCCTTCCTCCTCTGATCGTCACCGACGAACGCTTCCTTGCGTCGTTCACAGATGGTTCAACACCGTGTTGCCCGACATCGTTCCCACCTCGCGTGCGGGACCGACGTCACATTTTCGTCTTGCCCACGGGAGCCGGAACCGCAACACCCGCTACGTGCTTCCTATCGCGCCACGGCGGCGATCACAAGTGGGTTCGTGCGACGGCACCCCTCCCTCATGCCCTCGGTGACCGGAAACACACCCGGGCTGCCCCAAAAGGGACAGCCCGGGTTCGCGCAGAGCGGAATGTGAGGATCAGTCGAGGTAGTCGCGCAGGACCTGCGAACGCGACGGGTGGCGCAGCTTCGACATCGTCTTGGACTCGATCTGGCGGATGCGCTCGCGGGTCACCCCATACACCTGGCCGATCTCGTCCAGGGTCCGCGGCTGGCCGTCGGTGAGGCCGAACCGCAGCCGCACGACGCCCGCCTCGCGCTCCGAGAGCGTCTGCAGGACCTGCTGGAGCTGGTCCTGCAGCAGCGAGAAGGAGACCGCGTCGACCGCGACGACCGCCTCGGAGTCCTCGATGAAGTCGCCGAGCTGGCTGTCGCCCTCGTCGCCGATCGTCTGGTCCAGGGAGATGGGCTCACGCGCATACTGCTGGATCTCCAGCACCTTCTCCGGCGTGATGTCCATCTCCTTGGCCAGCTCCTCCGGGGTGGGCTCGCGGCCCAGGTCCTGGAGCAGCTCGCGCTGGATGCGGCCGAGCTTGTTGATCACTTCGACCATGTGCACCGGGATACGGATGGTGCGGGCCTGGTCGGCCATGGCGCGGGTGATCGCCTGCCGGATCCACCAGGTGGCATACGTGGAGAACTTGTAGCCCTTGGTGTAGTCGAACTTCTCGACGGCACGGATCAGACCGAGGTTGCCCTCCTGGATGAGGTCCAGGAAGGCCATGCCGCGGCCCGTATACCGCTTGGCGAGCGAGACGACGAGTCGCAGGTTGGCCTCGAGCAGGTGGTTCTTGGCGCGCTCGCCGTCGCGGGAGATCCACATGAAGTCGCGGCTGGCGGGCATGACCATCGGCTCGCCCGCGTCCTCGGCGGCCCGCAGCCGCTCGGCGGCGTAGAGGCCGGCCTCGATCCGCTTGGCGAGCTCGACCTCCTGCTCCGCGTTGAGCAGGGGGACCTTGCCGATCTGCTTGAGATAGGCACGGACCGAGTCGGCGGACGCCGTCAGCTCCGCGTCACGGCGGGCCTGCTTGAGCGCCTCGGACTCCTCGTCGTCCCACGCGAAGTCGTCGTCCGTCGCGGTGGCCTCGGCGTCGGCCTCGACGGCCTTGACGACCTCGACCGGCTCCTCGGCGACGACGTCCTCGATCTCGGCCGCGAGCTCGGCGTCGTCGATCTCCTCCAGCTCCGGCTCGTCGCCGCCGGCGCCCTTCGGGGCGGCGGGGTCGGCCGGGTCGCCGGGGGCGGCCTTCTTCACGGGTCCGGCGGCGGCCTTCTTCGCCGGTGCCGCCTTCTTGGCCGGCGCGGCCTTCACCGGTGCGGCCGCTGCCGCGGCCGGTGCGGCCTTCTTGGCGGGAGCCGCCGGTGTCGGTGTCTTCTTCACGGGCGCCCTTTCCACCCCCGAATCCGGCGAGGACTCGACGGCTGTCAGCGGCTTGGCGGCCGGCGCCTTGCGCGCCGGTGCGGCCTTGGCGGTGGCCGCCTTGGATGCCGGGGTCGCGGAGCGTGCCGCGGCGACCCGGCGCCGCCCGTTGGCGGAGTCGTCGACCACGACGGTGACTCCCGCCTCGGCCAGACTCCTGAGCAGCTTCTTGGCGTGTGCGGGGGTCACATCTGCGGTGTCGACCGCCTGCGCGACCTCCGCCGACGTGAGGTGGCCGCCATTGGCGGCCGCACGCGCGATCAGCGAGTCGGCGAGCGAGCGTACGTCGACGCTGGGCTGGTGAGCTGCTGTCACGAACGACCTTCCGGTGCGATGAGCGAGCGACGGCCGGTGCGGCCGAGTTCGCGCACGGCGCGGCCGTGCTGAGTGGGCCTGGGTGCTTTTGGTGGCGCCCGTGTGCCGTGCGTCCGGGGCGGATTCACGAGCGACAGCGGGCAGCGCGTGAATTGTAACGCTCTCTCGCCCCAACATGCCGCCTAGCGGGCCCATACGCCACGTTGTGACCGAACGGATGGGGCGGATCCGGGCCCTGAAAGGATGGGGTGCATGGATCGCGGACCCGAACTGCTGGCCATCGCGGTGCCCATCGCCCGGGAGGCGGCGGCCCTCGCGCGGGCCATGCGCGCCGCCGGCGTGGACCCCGTCGCGACGAAGTCGACGCTCACGGACGTGGTGACGGCCGCCGACCGGGCGGTCGAGCGGCAGGTCCGGGAGGCGATCCGCGCGGCCCGCCCCGGCGACGCCGTCCTGGGCGAGGAGTACGGCGGCGGCGCCTCCGGCAGCGACGTGCGCTGGGTCCTGGACCCGATCGACGGCACCGTGAACTATCTCTACGACCTGCCGCAGTACGCCGTGTCCCTCGCCGCCGAGGTCGGCGGTGTCGTCGTCGCCGGGGTGGTCATCAACGCCGCGACCGGCCGGGAGTGGACCGCGGTGCGGGGCGGGGGTGCGCACGCCGACGGCCGGCGGCTGTCCGGCTCCGCGCAGACCGACCTGCGCCAGGCGCTCGTGGGCACCGGGTTCGGCTACGCCGCCGACCGCCGCCTGCACCAGGCGACCGTCCTCGCCGGGCTGATCGGCGACATCCGCGACATCCGCCGCTTCGGCGCCGCCGCGATCGACCTGTGCCTCGCCGCCGAGGGCAGCCTGGACGCCTACTACGAGAAGGGCCTCAACGCCTGGGACCACGCCGCGGGCGGCCTGGTCGCGGCGGAGGCGGGCCTGCTGGTGACCGGCCTGGCGGGCGCCGCGCCCGGCCCGGACATGGTGGTGGCGGCCCCGCCGGCCCTGCACCAGGGCCTGCACGACCGCCTGGTCGAGCTGGACGCGGAAAAGGGCCCCTGAGGGTCCTTGACGGCCCTCGAGGCCTCCGCAGGCCCCCACGGGGGCGCTACGCCTCGGCGCAGGTGCCCTCGGGCAGCTCCGGGTTGCCCAGCGCGCCGATCGACTGCTTGACCTCGGTCACCGTCGGCAGCTGCTGGAAGCGCCCGCCGAGGATGACGTCGACCTTGTCGTCCTGCCGGTTCTTGTCGAACTCGTCGGCGGACTTGTTCAGGAAGTACGCCCGCACGAGCCACGCGGCGCCGACGGCCTTCGGGCCGAAGCGGATGATGGCGACCGTCTCGGCCGGCTTCTTGATCGGCGGGTTGGGTGCGGCGTTCTGCACGGTGGCCTTGAACCCGCGGCTGGCGAAGTCGTCGGTGATGGCGCCCGCCAGGCCGGGCTTGCTGGTGGCGTTGAAGACGTTGAGGTTGACCTGCTTCTCTTCGGGCAGTGTGTCGTTGACCATCACGGCGTCCTGAGCGCACTCGTTGGCCGCCGTCGGATTCGTCTGCCGGTCCTTGACCAAGGCGATGACCACGAACACCGCCGCGGTGACCACGAGCAGCCCGACCACGGCCAGTGCTCTCACCCGCGCAAAACTCATGGCAGTGCTTCTCCCCGACCCCAGAGCGACTCCGTCACCAGATAGACGCTCTGGCTGCCGGGAAGGTTAGCGCCTGTCGGAGATCCATGTTGAAGTCCCACCCGGGATACCACAAAGTTCCTACTCGCCGTTGCGGGACGACTCCCCACGGAAACGCCCGTGCGGAGGTAAGGTCGCATCCGCCGCGCCCCCGGCGGATCATTGGCGGGGGAAGTTGTTGTGTCGCCTGAGTCACATTGGGAACAAGTTTCCGCGAGTAGGCGTACAACAAACGCACGAGAGCGGTAAGGTACGCCGCCCGTTGGACGTTGCACCGGGCGCCGACACCTATGGGCGAATGAATTGGGAGTGTGAACACCGATGGCCACCGACTACGACGCGCCGCGTCGCGACGAGGTCGACCTCGGGGAGGACAGCCTCGAGGAGCTGAAGTCCCGCCGGACCGATGCGCAGTCGGCGATCGTCGATGTCGACGAGACCGACCTGGGGGAGACCTTCGAGCTCCCCGGCGCAGACCTCGCCGACGAGGACATGACGGTCAAGGTCCTGCCGATGCAGGCCGACGAGTTCCGCTGCTCGCGCTGTTTCCTGGTGCACCACCGCAGCCAGCTCGCCGCCGAGCGCAACGGGGAGCTGATCTGCCGGGAGTGCGTCTGACCGCGAGTTGATCACGCGGATCTGGCGGAGGCGTGCTTGAGTCGTAGGCGGCACCGTTTCACACCCTCGGAGGTAGACGATGGCCCAGCCCGACGAGCTCGCCGAGAACCAGCCCGTGGCCGCCGCTGCGGCGGCGGCAGGCGGACAGGCCGACGAGGCGGAGCTGTCCGCCGCGGTGACGGCGCTGACCGACGAGGGCGTCGAGCAGAAGGAGCGCCGGCGCCTGCTCGGCCGGCTCGTCCGTCTCGAGATCCGCGAGCGGGGCGTCAAGGACCTGTTCCGGCCCCAGCGGGCGATCGCCTGGATCACCGACTCCGTGACGAGGGTCGCACCGCACATTCCGGTCCGTGACCTCGACACGCTGATCGAGCACCACGGGGGGCTCGAAGGCGACGCGCTCGCCGAGCGGCTCGTCCGCAACGCGGCGCGGGTCACCGCGGGCATCGGCGCCGCGGGCGGCGGCGTCGCCGCCGTGGAATGGGCCGTGACGCCCAGCCTGCTGACCGCCCCCGTCCTGCTGGCCGCCGAGACGGTCGCCGTGGTCGCGGTGGAGATGAAGCTGATCGGCGAGCTGCACGCCGTCTACGGCCGCCCGGTCGAGGGCACGGGTGCCGAGCGCGCCGTGTCCCTGATCCAGGCGTGGGCCGAGCGGCGCGGCATCAACCCGCTGCGGGTTGGCGGCAGCGTCGCGGCCGCCATGGGCACCGCGCTGCGCAAGGAGCTGCGGGACCGGCTGCTCAAGCGCTTCGGGCGCAACCTGAGCACCCTGGGGCCGTTCCTGACCGGCGCCGCCGTCGGCGGGTTCCTCAACCGGCGGGCGACCCTGGCCCTCGGCACCGACATCCGCAAGGACCTGCGGTCGGGCCGGAAGGTCATCGAGGGCTGAGCGCCGCCGCGAGCTTCTCCGGGTGACGGGTGCTGATCAGCCAGTACGGCGTGGGATCGGCCTCGTCCGCCACGTCGACGCGCACCGCGCCGCCGATCCACGGCCGCTGGATGACGAACGCCTCCGGGTCCGCATAGGGCCCGAGCAGGTCACGCTTGTCCTCGGCGGACAGCGCCGTCACCTCACCGACGTATCGCAGCGGGATGTGCGCGTCGTCGACCCGTAGCTCGCCGTTGGACACCTCGACACGCACGCGTCCCAGCCACCACAGCCCCACGGTCGCGAGGGGCAGCAGCACGAGGTAGGGGATCCAGGTCGCCAGGCCCGGCGCGCCGAGCCGGACCTCGGCCGCGAGCAGCCCGGCGATCGCCGCCGCGGGCAGCCAGAGCCACCAGGGGACGGTGAGGCGCTCACGGTACGAGCGGGACGAGGTCACGAGTGCGAGGGTACGTGTCCGGCGCCGACAGGCACCCGGCAGGATGGAGGCATGACGGTGGAGGTTCACGTGCGGCGGCTCGACCCGGAGCTGCCGATGCCGGCCTACGCGCACCCCGGCGACGCGGGCGCTGACCTGGTGGCCGCCCGTGACGTCGACATCGCCCCGGGCGAGCGGGCGCTGGTCCCCACGGGGATCGCGATCGCCCTGCCCGACGGGTATGTCGGCCTGGTGCACCCGCGGTCGGGTCTCGCGCACCGGCTCGGTGTGACGGTGCTCAACGCGCCGGGCACCATCGACGCCGGGTACCGCGGGGAGATCCTGGTGAACCTCGTCAATCACGATCGGGTGATCACGGCCAAAATCAGCCGGGGTGACCGGATTGCCCAGCTTGTGGTCCAGCGCGTGGAGCGGGCACACTTCCACGGCGTCGACCACCTTCCCGATACTGTGCGCGGAGCCGGCGGTCACGGATCCACCGGTGGTCATGCTGAACTGGAGGCAGAGCAGTGATCTTCTCGCGCAAGAGCGGGAGCGGACGGCACGCGAAGGACGACACGCGCGCGAGCGGGACCCGCAGCCTCGAGGAGGAGCTGGGCCTGGTCGACGACGAGCCCGAGGAGCCGGTCGCGCCCAAGGCGGCGCGCCCCGAGGGCCCGTATGACGTCACCGAAGCGCCGGCCGGCATCCCGCAGCTCGACCTCGGCGCGCTCAAGGTGCCCGCGGTCGACGACGTGGAGGTCCGCGTCCAGGCCGACAACGAGGGCAAGATCCAGCAGATCGTGCTCGTCCACAACGACAGCGCGCTGCAGCTCGGCGTCTTCGCCGCGCCGCGCAGCGAGGGCATCTGGGGCGAGGTCCGCGGCGAGATCCGCAAGCAGCTCTTCACCGACGGCGTCGCGGCCGAGGAGGCCGACGGCGAGTGGGGCGTCGAGCTGCGGGCCCGCGTCCGCACTCCCGACGGCCTGACGGACATCCGGTTCGTCGGCATCGACGGCCCCCGCTGGCTGGTCCGCGCGGTCTTCCAGGGCCCGGCCGCCGTCGACCCGGCCGCCGCGCCGCCGCTGCTGGCGTGCCTGCGCAACCTGGTCGTCGACCGCGGTCACGAGGCGATGCCGGTCCGCGAGCCGCTCCCGCTGCACCTGCCGAAGGAGGTCGCCGAGGCGTCCGCCGACGGCAGCACCTCGGAGGTCCCGCTCACGCAGGCGGCCAACGGTGCGGGTGAGGCCGATGGGCCGGAGCGCCGAAAGCCGTCACCGAGGCCCCGGCGCAAATAGCCACCATGAGCTGTACCGTCGTAGTGGGTGTCATGTCTGGCCGAGGAGGGTGGCACCGACATCATGACCACGGACAGTGAGAGAGACGTCGATCCGTCCGCCGTGCAGGCGAGGGGGCTGCGGAAGTTTTTCCGCCGCCTCACCGCCAGCGAGGCGGAGCTCGACGCCGAGGAGCTGCAACGCGACGCCAAGCAGTGCGGCAGCATGCCCGCCCTCGCCTGCCGCCGCGGTCAGGTCGTCAGCCTGAAGGGCCGGTTGCGCACCGTGGTCTACACGCCGCGGACCAACCTGCCTACCCTGGAAGCGGAGCTCTTCGACGGCAGTGACCTGGTGACCCTGGTCTTCCTGGGTCGCCGGCACATCGCGGGCATCGAGCCGGGTCGAGCGATCACGGCCAGAGGCCGCATCGCGGTCCGGGACGGCCGTAAGGTGCTCTACAACCCGTACTACGAGCTCGACTCACCCAGATGAGGCCGGATGCAGCCAGGTAAGACCACGGACGCCGACTCCGAAGCTCCACTGCCACCCTTCTCGGTGCAGATGTCCGAGCAGCTGGGCGGGGTGCGCGGGCTCGTCGAGTCGAGCATCCCGATCACGCTCTTCATCGTGGTCAACTTCCTGGGCGACCACTTCGGCTGGTGGCCGCTGCGCACGTCGCTGATCATCGCGGTCGCCGCCGCGCTGTCCATCGCCGCCTACCGGCTCAGCCGCCGCGAGTCGATCCGCCACGCGATGAACGGCGTGCTCGGCATCGCGATCGGCGCCTGGCTGGCGTGGAAGAGCGGCGACGCCAAGGACATCTACCTGCCCGGCATGGTCCTGACGGGCGTGTATGCGGCGGGCATGCTCGCCTCGGTCGCGTTCCGCCGGCCGCTCGTCGGCTGGCTCTGGTCGGTGATGCTCGACAAGGGCGGCACGCGCTGGCGCGACAACCCCCGCCTGCTGCGCGCCTTCGGGTGGCTGACCGTGCTCTGGGCCGTCGTCTACCTCGCGAAGCTCGGCGTGCAGATCCAGCTGTGGCGCGACAACGCCGACGACCTGCTGGGCATCGCCCGGCTCGCCCTCGGCTGGCCGCCCTACGCCCTGCTCGCGGCCCTCACGGTCTGGCAGGCCCGCCGCATCATCCGCAGCACCGAGCCCGCCGCCGAGGAGCCCGCCCGCCAGCCGGCCGCCCATGAGGTGGCCCGCCCGGCGGACTGACGCGCCGCTGGTCGCCGGGGCGGTTCATGGCTCCGGTCCGCCGTGGCCGAGGCCCGTTGCTCCCGTCAGCGGCCGGTCAGGCCCCGAGGGGGCCTGACCTCTCCCGCCGCCGGTAGTGGCCCAGCCGCGGCCGTCCCGGCCGCGATCACCCATCGCCCATGATCCGGAAGACCTTGGGCACTCATAGGTGCACAAAGTCTTCCGGATCATGAAAAGCGGGTCAGAAGAACTGCGGGCCGCGCTTCTTGCGGGTGTTCTCCACCGAGTCGGCGCCGAGGATCACCGCGCGCACCGAGTCCTCCATCTCCGACGTGACGACGAACACCAGCTCGTCGCCGGCCTCCAGGGGGTCGTCGGGCGTCGGGACGAGGACCCGCTTGCCGCGCAGGATCGCGACCAGCGCCGAGTCGTGCGGCAGCGGCACGTCGCGGACGGGATGGCCGACATACGGCGCGGTCTCCGGCAGCGTGATCTCCACCAGGTTGGCCTCCGACTGGCGGAAGGTCATCAGGCGGACCAGGTCACCGACGGAGACGGCCTCCTCGACCAGCGCCGCCATGAGCCGGGGCTTGCTGACGGAGACGTCGACGCCCCACTGCTCGTTGAACAGCCACTCGTTCTCGGCGCGGTTGATGCGGGCCACGACCCGCGGCACCGCGAACTCGGTCTTCGCCAGCAGCGACACCACGAGGTTGACCTTGTCGTCGCCGGTGGCGGCCACGACCACGTCGCAGGAGGCGAGGTCGGCCTCCTGCAGGGAGGACAGCTCGCACGCGTCGGCGAGGATCCACTCGGCGGCCGGGACCCGCTCGGGGCGGACCATGCGCGGGACCCGCTCGATGAGCATGACCTGGTGACCGTTGTCGACGAGCTCGGTGGCGATCGAGCGGCCGACGTTGCCGGCCCCGGCGATGGCGATCCGCATGGTCAGTGTCCCCCTTCGGGAGCGGAGCCGGTGACCTTCGTCACGGCGGCGACCATCTCGTCGGTGACGAGCATGAACGGGAGGTCGCCGTCCTGGATCACGGTCGACGCGGTGGGCAGCATCGCCAGGCCGAAGCGCATCAGATACGCCAGCCGCGTGCCGCTGCGGGCCTCCAGGTCGCCGACCGAGCGGCCGATCCAGTCGGGGTGCATGGGGATCTCCATGATGGAGACCGTGCTGGTCGGGTCGCGCCAGATCTCCACGTTGCCCTCGGGCACGAGGTGGCGCAGCATGCGGTCCGCCGTCCACCGGACCGTGGCGACCGTGGGGATGCCGAGCCGCTCGTACACCTCGGCGCGCTTCGGGTCGTAGATGCGCGCGACGACCCGCTCGACGCCGAACGTCTCGCGGGCGACCCGGGCGGAGATGATGTTGGAGTTGTCGCCGGAGGACACCGCCGCGAAGGCGTCGGCCCGCTCGATGCCCGCGGACAGCAGCACGTCGCGGTCGAAGCCGATGCCGGTGACGGTCGCGCCGGTGAAGTCCCCGCCGAGGCGCCGGAAGGCGTCGGCGTCGGAGTCGATCACGGCGACCGAGTGTCCGCGCTGTTCGAGGCTCAGCGCGAGGGTCGACCCCACGCGTCCGCACCCCATGATCACCACGTGCACGTAACGCCTCCGATGTGTGCGGCACTCGTGTTGAGGATGCCATGCGCGGGCCGGACCGGTGTATCCGGCAGGCGTGCGACCCGTACGCTTAGCGGTCGTGGCCAGTCCCACCTCCCTGATGAAGCGGCTGCTCCTGGGCCGACCGTTCCGCTCGGACCGGCTGAAACACACGCTGCTGCCCAAGCGCATCGCACTGCCGGTCTTCGCCTCCGACGCCCTGTCCTCGGTCGCCTACGCCCCCGACGAGATCCTGCTGACGCTGTCGATCGCCGGTGCGGGGGCGTTCTTCATCTCCCCGTGGGTCGGTCTGGCCGTCGCTGTGGTGATGCTCACGGTCGTCGCCAGCTACCGGCAGAACGTGCACGCGTATCCGTCCGGCGGCGGCGACTACGAGGTCGCCTCGGTCAACCTCGGGCCGCGCTTCGGTGTCGCGGTCGCCAGCGCCCTGCTCGTCGACTACGTGCTGACGGTCGCCGTGTCGACCGCGTCCGGCGTGGCGAACCTCGGGTCGGTCGTGCCGTGGGTCGCCACCCACAAGGTCGCCATCGCGATCATCGCGATCGCCCTGCTGACCGCGCTCAACCTGCGCGGCATCCGGGAGTCGGGCAGCGCCTTCGCGATCCCCACGTACGGCTTCATGATCGTGATGATCGGCATGATCCTCACGGGCTTCTTCAAGATCTTCGTGTTGGGCGACGACCTGCGGGCGCCGAGCGCGGGGCTGCACATCGAGGCCGAGCAGACCAACCTGACCGGCTGGGCGATGGCGTTCCTGCTGCTGCGCACCTTCTCCTCCGGCTGCGCCGCGCTCACCGGTGTCGAGGCGATCTCCAACGGCGTGCCCGCCTTCAAGGAGCCGAAGAGCAAGAACGCGGCGACGACCCTGCTGCTGCTCGGCTCGATCTCGATCACCATGCTGCTCGGCATCATCCTGCTGGCCCGCAAGACCGGCCTGCAGTACGTCGAGGACCCCGCCCGCCAGATCACCTCCGGCCCGCACGACTACGTGCAGAAGACCGTCACCACCCAGCTCGGCGAGACGGTCTTCGGGTCCGGCTCGATCATGCTGTACGTCGTCGCCGTCATCACCGCGCTGATCCTGTTCCTCGCGGCCAACACCGCGTTCAACGGCTTCCCGGTGCTCGGCTCGATCCTCGCCCAGGACCGTTACCTGCCCCGCCAGCTGCACACCCGCGGCGACCGCCTCGCGTTCTCCAACGGCATCATCCTGCTGGCGCTCGCCGCGATGGTCCTCATCATCGGCTTCCAGGGTGAGGTCACCCGGCTGATCCAGCTGTACATCGTGGGCGTGTTCGTGTCGTTCACGCTGTCGCAGGCCGGCATGATCCTGCACTGGAACCGGCTGCTGCGCACCGTCCGCGACAAGGGCACCAGGTCGCGCATGATCCGGTCCCGCACGATCAACATGATCGGCCTGAGCATGACCGGCGCCGTGCTCGTCGTCGTGCTCATCACGAAGTTCCTGCTCGGCGCGTACATCGCCATCATCGCGATGATCGTCATCTACTTCCTGATGGTCGGCATCAAGAAGCACTACGACACGGTCGCCCGCGAGCTGATGCCGGCCGAGGACCGGCCGGTCCTGCCGTCGCGCAACCACGCTGTCGTCCTGGTCAGCAAGGTGCACCGGCCGACGCTGCGGGCCGTCGCCTACGCGCAGGCCACCCGCCCCGACACGCTGACCGCGCTCACGGTCAACGTCGACGACCACGACACTCGCAACCTGCAGCAGGAGTGGGAACGCCGCGGCATCCCCGCGCCGCTGACGGTCGTCGACAGCCCGTACCGCGAGATCACCCGCCCGATCCTGGACTTCGTGCGGTCGAAGCGGCGCGACTCGCCCCGCGACGTGGTCACCGTCTTCATCCCCGAATACGTCGTCGGGCGCTGGTGGGAGCACCTGCTGCACAACCAGAGCGCGCTGCGGCTCAAGGGCCGGCTGCTCTTCGAGCCCGGCGTCATGGTCACCAGCGTCCCCTGGCAGCTCAGCTCGATCGACGACGTCGACATGGCCAAGCTCGACGCCGCCTTCACCCGCGGACCGCAGCGCGGCCCCCGCCGCGCACCTGAGACACCGGCCGAATGACGGTCCTCGAGCTCGAGGTCGGGGCCGTCGCGCACGGCGGGCACTGCGTCGCGCGGCACGACGGCAGGGTGATCTTCGTCCGGCACGCGCTGCCGGGGGAGCGGGTCCTCGCGCGCGTCACCGAGGAACGCAAGGGTTTCCTGCGCGCCGACGCCGTCGAGATCCTGCTGCCGTCGCCGGACCGGGTCATCCCGCCGTGCCCGTTCGCGGGCCCCGGCGCCTGCGGCGGCTGCGACTGGCAGCACGCCGACCCGGCCGCGCAGCGCCGGCTGAAGTCGCAGGTCCTCACCGAGCAGCTGGCCCGGCTCGCGTCGTTCCCGGCGTCGGTACCGGTGGAGGCCCTGCCCGGCGGGGCGCTCGGCTGGCGCACCAGGGTGCAGTACGCCGTCGACGACGAGGGACGGGCCGGATTCCACCGCCACCGGTCGGGCGAGGTCATCCCCGTCGACCGGTGCAGGATCGCGCACCCGGCGATCCAGGCCCTGCCCGTCACGTCCGAGCGCTGGCCGGCCGGCTCGACCGTCGAGGCCGTCGCCGCGTCCGGCGGCGAGACCGCGGTGCTGACCCGCGCCGGCCGCAGCGGCCGGCTGACCGGCCCGCCCGTCCGGATCCGTGAGGTCGCCGCCGGCCACGACTGGAGCGTCGACGCCGGTGGGTTCTGGCAGGTCCACCCGCACGCCGTGGAGACCTTCACCGGCACGGTGCTGGAGATGCTGCGACCGGCGGCGGGGGAGCGGGCCTGGGACCTGTACGGCGGTGTCGGCCTCTTCGCGGCCACCCTCGCGCCGCACTGCGGTCCCGTCACCGTCGTGGAGGGCGACCGCCGGGCCGTCGCCGCGGGCCGTAAGGCGCTGCGCGACCTGGCGAACATCCGGTTCGTCAACGACGACGTGACGGCCGCGCTCGCCAACCCGCGCTGGCGCAGCGTCGACCTGGTCGTGCTCGACCCGCCCCGGGCCGGCGCCGGCCGCGAGGTGGTCACGTCGATCGCGGCCAGGTCGCCGCGCGCCATCGCCTACGTCGCGTGCGACCCGGCCGCGTTCGCCCGGGACACCGGTCTCCTGCTGGGTCTCGGGTATTCGCTGTCGCAGGTCCGCGCCTTCGACAGCTTCCCGATGACCCAGCACTTCGAGACCATCGGCCTGTTCGTGCGGAGCTGAGGCGTGCCGGGCTAGAACGGCCACTGGCCGCGCTCGCCGGCCTCCAGCAGCGGGATCATCGTGAAGCCCGCGTCGGTGAGGCCGCCGAACGTCCAGCGGTTGCGCACCTGCGGGGTGTGGCCCATCCGGTAGCCGGCGAGGTTCCACGTGAACAGCGGCACGTGCTCCGGCAGCGACGTCGAGACGTTGCCGTCGTAGGAGGCCTGCTCGTCGGTCAGGATCACCACCCGGCTGTGCTTGCGGTAGTGCTCCCGCACCGCCGACGCCGTGTTGGTGCCGCCGTTGTGGAAGTGCCCCTTCGCCTTGAACCGGTCGATCCCGCGCAGCAGCGACTCGCCGCGTTCGACCGGGAACACGGTGGTCCGCGTCGAGAACGACACGACCTTGGCCCGCTCGCACCGCAGCGCGAGCGCCAGCCCGAAGATCACCGCCGCGTCCCACCGCATGAGCGTGCCGTCCTTGGAGAACACCGAGTGCATCGAGCCCGACGTGTCGATCAGGATCAGCGTGCTGCCGGGCAGCTCGGGGATGCCCGCCAGGCTCTGGTTCAGCGCCCGCTCCAGAGCCCACGCCCACCGCAGCGAGGGCGCCGCGCGGTACGCCGACAGGAACCGCATCGGCAGCTGCCGCGACCGCGCCACCTCGTCCGGGTCCGCGAGCTTCGCCGCCACCCGCTCGGCGACCGCCTCGGACACGCCGGCCTGGTCGAAGTTGCGCAGGTTGCGCAGCAGCGCCATGTAGCCCATCGACGGGATGAGCGCCTCCCACAGCAGGTGCTTCGGCAGCCGGGAGCCGCCCAGCGACAGCGCGTCCTCCCAGGTCATGCCGGCCGCGCGGAGCCGCTCGGGGTCGAGCAGCACCGACGGGTCCCGGGCCGCCTCGCCGCGCAGGGCGGCGTTGGCGGCGACCATCGTGAGCGACTCCGCCACGCGCGGCTCGGGCCGGTTGTGCCGGCGGTCGAGCGCGAACGTGAACAGATCGCCCTGCGCGGCGCCGGCCGGGGACGGGTGGGTCAGGTCGAGCACGTCGGCGAAGCGGAACGCGTGGCTGGCCGTGTCGTACTTGAGCAGGTTGCGCTCGCTGTACAGCCGGACGGCCGCGTCGGCGACGCCCCGCTTCACCGGCTTCGGCACGGCACGGCCGTAACGCGACGTCCAGTACGCGAGCAGCTCACCCGGCTCGTCGGCGCGCTGCAGCACGTCGGCGACGACCCGGCGGTGCTCGCCGGTGCCGTTGACCAGGCCGGCGGCGAGCCGCGCCCGGACGTACTCGGCGGCGCCGACGAGCGACGCGCTGCGCAGGTTGGCGCCCTTGCGCAGCCAGCGCAGGAACCGGGCCGTCCACAGCGGGTCCTGGACCGCGGCGGCGCCGACGAGCTCGCGGAAACGCCGGTCGCGGTCGCCGGCCGACTCGTAGAACGTCTGCTCGCCGACCATGTTGGCCACGGCGAGCAGGAACAGCTCCGACTTCAGGTCGCGCGAGTAGCCCGGGCCGCCCTGGTAGGTGACGCCGTCCGGGCGCCGCTGCGCACGCGCGGTCTTCAGGTTGAACTTCGCCATCCGGGATCACCTTCCTTGTGTCGAAAGACAAAGATGTCCCGTCGTGGTGACCCGAGATCCAGGCGGCGCCGGCACAAAGTGCTCTGTCCGCTGAGCTACGTCCCGAAGGGCCGGGACGGCAGGATTCGAACCTGCGACCTCTCGATTAACAGTCGAAGTATCCGGCGCCTACGCACCGGGCCACCACGGCGGAACATCTGTGCCGGGAACCGTAGCAGCGGATATTCACGTGACGCTCGCCATTTTCCGGCCCGATGATGTGGCGATGTTCGATGTCCGTGCCGTCGATCTGCGGCTGCTCAACTCGCTGACCAAGTACCCGTCGATCCCGACGTACCACACCCTGGATCCCCGCAACGGGGGTCTGACGGACCCCGCCACGGTGTTCCCCGGGGACGTCATCGCGACGGAGAAGGTCGACGGGACCAACAGCCGTGTCGTCCTGCTGCCCGACGGCACCTACCTCATCGGATCGCGGGAGGAGCTCCTGTACGCGAAGGGCGACCTCATCGGCAACCCGGCACTCGGCATCGTCGAGCAGCTCAGGCCGATCGCTGAGCGGCTGCCCGCCGGCGACGGCATCCGCGTGTACTTCATGGAGCTCTACGGCGGCAAGGTCGGCGGGGCGGCCAAGCAGTACACCAGCGACCCCACGCACTTCGGGTGGCGGCTCTTCGACGTGATCGACCTGGCCGGCTGGCAGGAACCGCTGTCGTGGCCCGGGCCGCGGATCTCGGCGTGGCGCGATGCCGGCGGCCAGCCCTGGGTGCCCGAGGACGCGCTGGTGGCGCTCGCCGCGGCGGCCGGACTGTCGCTGACGCCGCGGCTGTGGCACCGGCCCGGTGCGTCGCTGCCCACGGCGATCGCGGACATGCACGAGCTGCTGACCGCGTCGCTGCCGGCCACGCTGGTCGGGCTGGGCGGGGTCGCGGGCCGCGCCGAGGGGATCGTGCTGCGGGCACCGGACCGGTCGGTGATCGCCAAGGCGCGCTTCCAGGACTACCAGCGGACGCTGCGCAGGGTTGTCGTACCTCGCACGTAGACTCGCCCCAGTCGCTCGTCGAGTGGGGGTTGCTGGGGATGTCCAAGCTGCGGGAACGGCTCGCCGAAGGGGTGCCGCTGGTCGCGGTCAGCTTCGGCGACGAGGACGCCGGGCGGGACGCGGCGCTCGTCCGTGACCTGCGCGTCGACGTCGCCGAGCTGCGCGTCGACTGGTATGCCTCGACCGACCCCGGGCACGCGCTCAGCCAGGTCCGGCCGTTCGCGGGCGCGGCGACCCTCGCCACGGTCCGGTCCAAGGACGAGGGGGGCTACTGGGCGGGTGACGAGCCTTCGCGGTTGCGGCTCTACGAGGCGCTCGTGCCCGAGGTCGACGCCGTCGACGTCGAGCTGGCCTCCACCGAGATCCGCGCCGGCGTGGTCACCGCCGCCGGGGCGCACGGCACCCTCGTCATCCTGTCCCACCACGACTTCACGGCCACGCCCTCCCCGGCGCGCCTCGACGCGCTGGCCGAGGAGGGCTTCGCCGCCGGCGCCGACCTGGTCAAGGTCAGCACGATGGCGCACGGCCCCGACGACCTGCGGACCCTGACGGAGTTCACCCTGCGCCACCAGCACCGCGGCGTGATCGCGATCGCGATGGGCGCCGAGGGGGCCGCTTCGCGGCTGATGCTGCCGGTGCTCGGGTCGAGGATCACCTATTCGGCGATCGGCGGGCGCCCGGCGCCGGGGCAGCTGCCGTTCGAGGAGACGGTGCGGCTGCTGGAGCTGTTCTCGCCCCGCTTCGCCGCCCGGCGGCGGTCCGGTGGGCCGGGTGAGTCCCGGTGACCGAGCCGACCGAGCCCTCGCCCCGCCCTGTGCCGCCGACTCCACCGGACCCCGCGTCGCAGCCGCCGTCGTCCCAGCCGTCGCCGTCGTCGCAGCCGCACTCTTCGCAGGCGCCGTTGTTGTCGCAGCCGCAGTCGCCGTCGTCGTTGCAGGCGTCGTCGTCCCAGCCGTCGTCGCAGCGCCCGGAGCCTTCAGTGGGCTCCTCGGCGGGCCAAGCGGCCGGGTCTGCGGACGCCACTGCGTGCTCCTCGGCAGGGTCTGCAGAGTCTGCGCCCGGGTCCTCGGCGGAGTCTTTGCCCGGGTCGTCTGCGGAGTCTGCGGCAGAATCTGCGGCAGAATCTGCGGCAGAATCTGCGGCCGGGTCTGCGGCTGGGTCTGCGGCCGGGTCTGATGCCGGGTCTGCGGCGGGGTCTTCAGCTGCGTCTTCGGAGGGTCGCGAGGACCGGTCGCGGCGGGATCAGTGGCGGCCGGTGCGGCGGACCGTGGCGCAGGTGACGATCGCGTTCACGGTGCTGTTCCTGGTGCCGTTGATCAGGCTCGTGCTGGGGCTCGACGGCGACGGGCCGAAGGTCGAGCGAGGACCGGCCGCGTGGGTCGTCTGGATCGCCAGCCTGGCGGTCATGGTGACGGCCGCACTCGTCGCGGTGAAGGCGTTGCGCACCGACGACAGGGCCACCGAGGTGCGGCTGACCTGGTGGTGCGGCGGGCTGTGGGTCGCCGGCTTCGTCCTGACCATCGTCTACTCCGGGCTGCTCGGCTGACGATCGCCTCTTCCAGACCATTTTTTCCGTGATCCGGAAGACTTCGTGTACCTCTGGCTGCACAAAGTCTTCCGGATCATGAGGAAGTGGCGCGGGGTTCCTTGGCCGGCGGCGGACCCGTGGCGGCGGCGGGGAGGCGGCCGGCGCCGGTCCGGGTGAGCGCCGGGGGAAGGTTCGGCGCCGGTGGGGGCGGCGTTTCGGGCCGCGTGGCCCTATCTTCTGTGTCGTGCCGCCCGGCGCAGTCCGCGATACGGAGGAACCATGACCCAGCCCCCGGGGCCCGACGAGTCCACGGGTCCGGCCCAGCCGCCCGAGCCGGTGCCACCGGTGGAGCCCGGGCAGTTGCGGAAGCCCGCGCCGCCGGAGGACACCGATCCACCCGCCGCCGCACCTGCCGCCGAGCCGCCGCAGGACACCGCCGCGTCCGGCGCGGGCGCGGGGATGCCCGGGATCAGGCCGGCGGCCCCCGGGGAAGGAGCCGGGGTCCCCACGCCGTACGGGCAGCATCCCGGGTATGCCTACGGGGCGCAGCCGCAGTACCCGACGGGTGGGTACGGCCAGTCGGCGCCGTATCCAGGGGTGTACGACCCGTCGCAGGCGTACGCGATCTATCAGGCGGCGGCACCGGCCGGTGGGCTGTATCCGGGGCAGATCGGGGACGGGGACCCGCTGATCAGTCCGGACTACGCGGGCTGGTGGCGGCGGAGCACCGCCGTCGTCAAGCAGGGGTGGCGGCAGCTGGCGGTGCTGCAGTTCATCGGGTTCCTGGTGTCGCTGCTGTTCAGTGTGCCGCAGGCGCTGCTGGTGCTGGACTTGACCAAGGACCTGCCGGGCCCGGGGGTCACCGCCGACCCGGAGACGGGGCAGGCGGTCACGCCGGACCTGGGGCCGTTGCTCGCGACGCTCGGGCTGACGTTCGTCGGGGCGTTCCTGGCGATCATGGTGACGTTCGCGGTGGCGATCGCCTGCAACCATGTGGCGGTGTCGGTCGCGGCGGGGCTGCAGCCGCGGCTCGGTGCGGCGCTGGGGCTGGCGTTGCGGAGGGTGTTTCCGCTGCTCGGCTGGCAGATCCTGGCAGGTCTGATCATGGTGGCCGGGTTGTGCGCGTGCATCGTGCCGATCATCTACCTCAGTGCGGTGTTCATGCTGCTGCCGGTGGTGGTGACGTTCGAGCGGGGCGCGTCGGCGATCAGCCGCTGCTTCAAGCTGTTCCACCAGGATCTGGGCTCGTCGATCAGCCGGATCGCGACGATCGCCGGCATCAGCATCGCGGTCGGGGTCGTCGGGTTCTTCATCAGCTCGATCGTGCAGGCCGCGGGCGGGCCGTCGGTCACGCTCGGCGGGCAGGGGACGGTCGACACCCGGTACATCGTCGCGCTGGTGGTCGGCACGGTGCTGGCGGAGCTGATCGCGCGGTCCGCGGCGGTGCTGACCGCCCCGCTGACCCTGACGACGTACGCGGACCTGCGGGCCCGCACCGAGCCGCTCACCACGGCGACCCTGGCCGACGAGGCCGGCCTCCAAGGACAGCCGGCCCAGCCGTGGGCACCGGGGCAGCAGCCGCCAGCACCGGGGCAGCAGCAGCCACCGGCACAGCAGCAGCAGCCAGTGGCGGGGCAGCAGCCGGTACAGGAGCAGCCGCCCGGACACGGGCAGCAGCCGGGACAGGGGCCCGACGAGGACTGGATGCCGCCGAACCGCTGACGCCGTCGCGAACGGCGAAGATACTGAAAAAGTGGGATATAGCCGGAGAAACCTGCTCGTCGCCGGCGGGCTGGCGGTCCTCGGGCTGCCCGCCTGCGCGGTCAGTGCGGACGAGACCGCCGACGACGGGTCCGGCAAGGTGGAGGTCTTCTCCTGGTGGGCCGGGCCCGGCGAGAAGGAGGGCCTGGAGGCGCTCGTCGCCGACTTCCGGCAGCGCAACCCCGGCATCGAGTTCGACAACGCCGCGGTCGCGGGCGGGGCGGGCACCATCGCCAAGACCGTGCTCGCGACCCGGCTGGAGAACGACGACCCGCCCGACTCGTATCAGACGCACGCCGGCCTCGAGCTCGACAGCGACGTCGAGGCCGGCTACGTCGAGGACGTGCGGTACCTGTACGACCAGCAGCGCTGGCGGGACCGGCTGCCGAAGGGCCTGGTCGAGGCGCTGACCTTCAACGGCAGGATCTACTCGGTGCCGGTGAACATCCACCGGGCGAACCTGCTCTGGTTCAACCCGGCGGTGCTGAAGGCGCACCGGCTGACGCCGCCGGCCAGCTGGTCGCAGTTCCTGGCCCAGGCCGCGGCGCTCAAGGAGCGGGGCGTCCTGCCGCTGTCGATCGGGCCCGCCTGGACGCAGAAGCACCTGCTGGAGTGCGTGCTGCTCGGCGAGCTGGGCGCGGACGGGTACACCGGCCTCTGGAACGGCGCGACGGACTGGAAGAGCGCGCCGGTCCAGGAGGCGCTCGCGCTGTTCCTGAAGATCCTCGACCAGTCCGACCTCGCCACCGCCGCCGGTGACTGGCAGCCGGCGCTGGACAAGGTCGTCGCCGGGACCGCCGCCTACAACGTGATGGGCGACTGGGCCGACGCGTACCTGCGGACCAGGAACCTCGTGTTCCAGGAGGGCTACTCGGTGGTGGCGAGCCCCGGCTCGGAGAAGGTCTACGACTTCCTGTCGGACTCGTTCACGCTGCCGCGAGGGGCGCCGCACCGGCGGGCCGCGGAGCAGTGGCTGATCGAGTGCGGCTCGGTCAGCGGGCAGGACGCGTTCAACCCGCAGAAGGGGTCCGTCCCGGCGCGGCTGGACGCCGACACGTCGAAGTACACCGGCTATCTCGCGCTCGCGATCGCCGAGTGGACCGACAGCTCCACCCGCGTGGTCGGCTCGCTCACGCATGGTGTCGTCGCCGGTACGAAGCGCAGCGCGGCCGTCGACGCGGCATTGGCGCTGTTCGTGCAGGATCGTGACACCGTCAAGTTCGCAGACGGTGTGACCAGGTAACGAGCATGTGTGGAAGCTGTCAAGATTCATCCGGCCGACGTGCACTGATGCGCGTCCCAGTTAGAGTTGGGCTCCATGAGCACTGAAGAGACCGAGTCCGCCACCCTGCTGAGCTCGATCCGCAACCCGGGCGACCTGCGTGACCTCACGGCGGAGCAGCTCGAGGTGCTCGCGGCGGAGATCCGCGACTTCCTCGTCGCCAAGGTCTCCCGCACCGGTGGCCATCTCGGCCCCAATCTCGGGGTGGTCGAGCTGACGCTCGCCCTGCACCGGGTCTTCGACTCGCCGAAGGACCGCATCCTCTTCGACACGGGCCACCAGGCCTATGTCCACAAGATCGTGAGCGGTCGCCAGGACGGCTTCGACCTGCTCCGCCAGCGCGGGGGCCTCACCGGCTACCCGAGCCAGGCCGAGAGCGAGCACGACGTCATCGAGAACTCGCACGCATCGACCGCGCTGTCCTATGCGGACGGTCTCGCGAAGGCGTTCGCGCTGCGCGGCGAGCCCCGGCACGTCGTCGCGGTCGTCGGTGACGGCGCGCTGACCGGCGGCATGTGCTGGGAGGCGCTCAACAACATCGCCGGCGCGAAGAACCCCCTGGTGATCGTCGTCAACGACAACGGCCGGTCCTACAGCCCGACGATCGGCGGCCTCGCCGACCACCTGTCCAACCTGCGGCTCAACCCGAGCTACGAGAAGGTCCTCGACCTGGTCAAGGACTCCCTCGGCCGCACGCCGCTGGTCGGCCCCCCGCTGTACGAGGTGCTCCACGCAGTCAAGAAGGGCATCAAGGACGCGGTCGCGCCGCAGGCGATGTTCGAGGACCTCGGCATCAAGTACGTCGGTCCCGTCGACGGCCACGACCAGGCCGCGGTCGAGTCGGCGCTGCGCAAGGCGAAGTCCTTCGGCGGCCCGGTGATCGTGCACGCGGTGACCCGCAAGGGCTTCGGCTACCGGCCCGCCGAGGAGGACGAGGCCGACTGCCTGCACGGCCCCGGCAGCGCCTTCGACATCGAGACCGGCAAGCTGCTCGCCCCGGCCGCGGTGAAGTGGACCGGCGTCTTCGCCGACGAGCTGGTCGCGATCGCCGACGAGCGCGCCGACATCGTCGGCATCACCGCCGCCATGGCCGAGCCGACCGGCATCGCGAAGCTCATGAAGAAGTATCCCGAGCGGGCGTACGACGTGGGCATCGCCGAGCAGCACGCGGCGACGTCCGCGGCCGGGCTCGCGATCGGCGGCCTGCACCCGGTCGTCGCCGTCTACGCGACGTTCCTCAACCGGGCGTTCGACCAGGTCCTGCTGGACGTGGCGATGCACAAGCTGCCGGTGACGTTCGTGCTGGACCGGGCCGGGATCACCGGCCCCGACGGCCCGTCGCACTACGGCATCTGGGACATGGCGGTCTTCGGCGTGGTCCCCGGCCTGCGCCTGGCCGCGCCCCGCGACGCGCAGACCGTCCGTGAGGAGCTGCGCGAGGCGGTCAGCATCGAGGACGGCCCGACGATCGTGCGCTTCCCGACCGGTGCGGTCCCCGCGGACCTCCCGGCGGTGCGCCGCGTCGGCGGCGTCGACGGCTTCGGCGGCGTGGACGTGCTCAGCGAGCACGAGCGCAAGGACGTGCTGCTGGTCAGCGTCGGCGCGTTCGCGCACCTCGCGGTCGACGCGGCGGCCCGCCTCGCCGAGCAGGGCTACGGCGTCACCGTCGTCGACCCGCGCTGGGTCCGTCCGGTGCCGGTCGAGCTGGTCGGCCTGGCCCGCGAGCACCGCCTCGTCGTCACGATCGAGGACGGGGTGCGCACCGGCGGCGTCGGCGACGCGATCGCCAAGTCGCTGCGCGACGCTGACGTGTGGGTGCCGCTGCGCGACCTCGGCGTCCCGCAGGCATGGCACCCCCACGGCACCCGCGCCGAGATCCTCGCGGAGATCGGCCTGACCGCGCAGGACGTGTCCCGCCAGGTCACCGAGTGGGTCAGCCGCCTGGAGGACGCCGAGCAGCCGGCGGTCCCGGCCCGCGCCCGCCGCTAGCGCACACCGCACCGACGGCGGATCCCCGCGAGGGGATCCGCCGCGGGCGCGCAACCGGACGCCGGGCGTGCGACTCTGACTGACGTGCCCGAGACGGTGATCGAGCTCGACCTCAGCAGCCCGTGGGAGCCCCCGGAGCCGCCGGCGCCGCGACGGCGGCTGAGGGCCCGCTGGGTGGCGGTGTCCGCGGTGCTCGCCGTCGCGCTCGGCGTGCTCGCCGCCGCCGGCACCGGACCGCGCACCGGCCCCCTCTACGAGATCAGGGACCGGGTCCGCGGGGTCACCGTCGTGGGCGACCTGCTGATCGTCGAACGGTTCGGGCAGTCCGTCACCGACCCGCAGATCGAAGGGCGGCGGCGCGCCGACGGTGCGCTGCTGTGGACCACCCCCGGCGTCCTGGAGCAGCACCCGGCGGTCGTCGGGCCCGGCGCGCTGCTCCTGGTCCAGTACGGCATGGAGGACCGCGGCTTCAGCAGCACCATCACCGCGCTCGACCCGGCCGACGGGCAGCAGCTGTGGACGCGGCGCAACTCGTCGCTCATCGGCGGCCGCGACGGCCTGGTCGTCGTGCAGGACCAGGTCGCGCCGCAGAAGGTCGTCGAACTGCCCGTCGGCGAGGAGCTGGACCCGACCATCAACCACGCCTCCGACGGGCCGCCGACGCCGCTGCGCGTGCTCGACGAGCGCACCGGGATCCCGGTCTGGGAGCTGACCCCGCCGGAGGGCGCCGTCCTCGACTTCCGCTGGGACGGCCGCTATCCGGCCGGGCACATCACCGGCGTCAACCAGCTCGAACCGTCCGGGCTGCTGACCCGCCGGGACATCCGCACCGGCGCGGTCCGGTCGAGCGTCCAGCTGCGGTGGTCGGGGCGGCCGGCCTGGTTCAGCACCACCGCCGGCTGGCAGGTCGGCCCGGCCGGGCTCCCGGACCGGGCCATCGTCTACCCGGACGGGCAGCGCGGCGGGATCGTGTTCGACCTCGCCGACGGACGGTCCCTGTTCCCCACCGACGTCGCGGTCTACGACGGGCTGTACCCGTGCACCGCCACCCTCTACTGCTCCACCACCTCCGGACGCGGCCTCGCCGCCTACGACAGCGGCACGGGGAAACCCGCGTGGCGCCTGCCCGGCTTCACGGAGGTCGTCGCGTCCGCCGGTGACCGGCTCGTCGTCAGCGCCTACGACTACAACGCCACGACACCCGCCCCGCTCGGCATCGCCGACGCGCGGACCGGCGCGCTCATCACCGACGTCGCCGGCTGGCGGCTGATCCGGGAGGCGTCCGGCGAGCGGATCCTGGTGTGGCGCCCGGTCGACCCGATCACCGGGATGCTCGGCGAACTCGACCCGGCGACCGGGCAGGTCACCGTCTTCGGCCGGGCCGGGGACTGGTACGGGCCGCCCGAGTGCAGCGCCGACGGCGACACCCTCGCGTGCCTCATGGTCGGCAGGCTGACCGTCTGGCAGCTGCCGGCCCGGCGCGGATGACGCCGCAGGACGACCGTGGCAGGCTGAGCCCCGTGGCGGAGACCGTGATCGAGCTGGACCTCAGCGTCCCGTGGGAGCCGCCGGAGCCGCCCGCGCCCCGGCGCCGCCTGCGGGCCAGGTGGGTGGCGGCCGCCGCGGTCCTCGCCGTGACCCTCGGCGTGCTCGTCTCCGCCGGGCCGTCCTCCGGCGCGGGCCTGCTCTACACGCTCGACCAGCAGATCCTCAAGGCGCAGACGGCCGGCGGCCGGCTCTTCTTCGCCCGGTACCAGGGCACCGACCCCGGACCGATGATCGAGGCGCACAGCCTCGCCGACGGCGGGCTGCTGTGGCAGCGCCCCGCCGAGGTGCAGCAGCAGCTGGTGGTCGCCGGGCCCGACGTGGTGATCCTGATGAGCGACGACCGGGTCGGGAACAGCGGCTCCAACGCCCTCGTCGTCCTCGACGCCGCCACCGGACGGGAGCTGTGGACGCGGCCGCGGGTCAGGTTCGACGGCACCGCCGACGGCGTGGTCGTCGTCGAGGAGCCGATACCCGACGAATACGTGCTGGACAACTTCCAGGACTACGGACCGGACGTCAACCGCGCCGGGCCGCAGCCGGAGCGGCGCATCCTCGGGCTGTCCGCGCGGACCGGGCAGACGGCGTGGGAGGTCACCGTCCCGCAGGGCGCCGGTGTCGACTTCAGCTGGTCCAGCGCGTACCAGTCCCGGCTCAACCGCCTCGACGTGCTGAGCCGCACAGGCCGGCTGACCCGGTGGGACACCCGGACCGGGCGGGTGGCCGCGACCCGGCAGCTGGCCTGGTCGGGCGTCTCGGCGGCGTTCAACGCCGGCTGGCTGGACGGCTCCGGACGCCCCGCCGACCGGGTCGTCGTCTACCCCGACGGGGAGGCCGGCGCGGCCGTCTACGACCTGCCGACCGGCCGGCTGCTGTTCCGCTGGCCGGGCGGGTCCGGCCGGACCCTGTTCCGGTGCACGGCCGCGCTCTTCTGCACCGGCGACGACACCGGCCTGTCCGCCTTCGACGGCATCACGGGCGAGCGCCGGTGGCACCTCGACGGGCACAACATGGCCGTCAGCTTCGCCGGTGAGCGCCTCCTCGTCGGCACCTTCTTCGACCCCACCGAGCCCGGACCCCTGGCCGTCGTCGACAGCCGCACCGGCGCCGTCGCGAAGGACCTCACCGGCTGGCACGTGCTCACCACCGGCAGCCGGCCGCTGCTGTGGCAGGCCGTGGACAAGGGCACCGCGCTGCTCGGCGAGCTCGACCCGGCGACCGGGCTGGTCACCGTCTTCGCCCAGGCCGAGAACTGGGTCGGCAACCCCGACTGCTCCGTGGACGGCAGGACCCTCGCCTGCGTCGTCGTCGGCGGCCTGTCCGTGTGGAGACTGCCGAACCGGCACTGACCCGCGCACAATGGGGCTGTGCCGGTGAGCACGGTCACCATCGATCTGGGCGTCGTCGACGACGGCTGGGACAGCGTCGACGACGACCCCGTCGGCCTGCCCCGCGGCTGGGGCCTGGCCGCGGTCCTGGCGATGCTGCTCAGCCTGGTCTCCGCCGGGCCGCTGCCGGGGCACCCGCACGAGGTGACCCGCCAGCCGCTGCGCAACGGCGACTTCCACCTCGCCGGCGGGGCACTGTTCGTGCTCGACAGCGACCGCACCCCGACCCCGGTCGAGGCGTACGCCGCCGCCGACGGCTCGCCGCAGTGGACGTTCACGCCCGACGGGCTGGCCTCGCTGTCGTACGTCGACATCCGTGGCGACCTCGCGGTGCTGTCCCCGGACCTGTGCCGCTCCGGGGTCACCGGCACCACCGTCGCCGTGACCCGGGCGACCGGGCGGGAGCAGTGGCGCGCCGTGGGAGTGCCCGTGCGCACCCCGCCCGGCGGCACCGGCACCGTCGTCATGCGCAGCCTGTGGTCCGACGGCTGCTCCGCGCTCGCCGCCAACAGCCCGATCGCCGGGGTACTGCGCTGGCAGCTCATCGACGCCGCCGGCCTGGTGCGCTGGGACACCGCGGTCGAGCCCGGCACCCGCGTCGCCGTCGACGCCGCCGTGACCGGCGCCACCTGGGCGGCCCTGCTCGACGGTGGCGGCGGGCTGAGCACCGTCGACCTCACCACCGGAGCCCGCACCGCCCCCGTCACCGGCGTCGCCGGCCCGGCCGACGACCTCGTCGCGGCCGTCGGTGACCTGCTGCTCGTCGGCCGGTCGGACGCGGCGACCCGCAGCATCCGGCTCACCGCCTACGGCCGCGACCTCGTCCCGCGCTGGACGGCGCAGGTGCCGGTCGGTCCCGCCGGCCCGCTCACCGTCCTGCCCTGCGACGGAGCGCTGTGCGTCAGCGGCGAGCGCACCGCCGCGGTCGACGTGTCCGACGGCGCGCTGCTGTGGATCGTGCCGCGGTCAGGGACGGCGGTCGCGCCCGGCGGCGCGCTGACGCTGCCCGCGGACACCGGCCGCACGGTTCCGGCCGGTTGGCGGTTCCTCGCCGCCGACGGCCCCCGGGTCCTGCTCGGGCTGCAGACCGACGGCGACACCCTGCTCGCCTGGTCCGCTGACGGCCGGACGCCCACGCCGTCGGCCTCAGTGCCCGGCACCCTCGTCGGCTGCGAGATCGAGGCCGTTCTCGTCGCCTGCGGCACCGATGCCGACGAGGTCGTCCTGCTGCGGCTGCCCTGAGGCGCCGGCTCCTACAGTTTCCACAGGTGCACGCTGTCGCCGCCGGCCACGCACGCCAGGCGGTGACCGCGCAGCGCGCACCGGGACGGGATCGGGCTCACCTGGCCGAGGACCTCGACCTCGCCGGTGTGCAGGTTGACCCGGGCGATCCGGGACGCGCCCCCGTCGGGCTTCTGCACCAGCGCCCACGTCGCGCCGGCGGTGGCGGCGGTGCCGGCGGCGTCGTCGATGCCGTCGGTGGCCGTCGGCACGAGCCCCCAGCCGGCGAGCTCGCTGCGGTCCACGCCCGTCTGCCAGTCGACGATGCGGATCCGCATGAAGTCCTCCCGGTCGCGGGCGACGAGCACGCCGGCGCCGACCGCGTCCAGCTGGATCGGGCGGCGCCAGCGCTGCTCTCCGGTGCCCGGGTCGAGCACGGCGATGTCGCGCCAGTTCGGCACGCACACCATCGGGCCGCAGGCCACGACGACCGGGCCGTATGCGAGCTCCGCGATCGGCACCGGCTCCGCGGACTGGAAGAGCCGCTGCCACCGGTACGCCAGCGGCTCGTGCCCGTAGCTGGTGATCAGCGCGCCGTCGAGCTGGACGGCGACGATGACGAGCATGTCGCCGACGATCCGGACGCTCTGCGGCGGCCCGTCGGCGAGCTCGGGCACCTCGGCGGCGCTGATCACGGCGCCGGTCGCGGCGGCCCGGACCTCGGTGTGCCCGCCCGGATACCAGATCGCGAACCAGTCGTTGCCGGGCACGTCGGGGGAGACCAACCGGCCGCCGACCGGCATCTGGAACTGCCACCGCACGACGCCGCTCTCCGCGTCGATGGCCGCCAGGTGTACCGGCGTCTGCGGGCTGTTGCGCAGCGGCACCGCCGGCGGGCAGGTGGCCGCGCGCTCGTCGACGAGCAGCAGCAACGGGTTTCCGCTGTCCGGTGCCCGGCCGGCCCTCAGGACCGCGACCGGCGCGCCGGCGGCGAGCCAGCGCTGGTGCCCGTCGGCGGGGTCGAGGCGCTCCAGGCTCCAGCCGATCGCGTCGGTGCACGGGCGGTGCCGGATGTAGGCACGGTCCGCCGCGAGATACACCTGGCCCGAGTTCGACCGGATCGAGCGGCTCCAGCGCTGCTCGCCGGTGCTCCAGTCGTACGCGGTGACCGCCGGCTCCTCACGCAGCGCGTACATCGCGCCCCGGTCGGCGACGAACCCCATGGTGTGCTCGGCGAGGACCCCGAGCGCCTCCATCGACCGGCCCGAGACCGAGCCGCCGGTGAACGCGGCGAGCAGCGCGAGCACCATCACGAACGGCCACTGCCGCCTGCCCGGCGCCGGTGGCGGCGGCCCGATCTCCAGCTGATCCGCATGATCGTTGACCACACCGAGATCGATCAGCCGCTCGTCCACAACATCAGGGTGCCTGGCGAAGGCCATGGTCGCCAACGGTGCGGTATACGTTGGCTCACGCGGACTTCACAGCCGGTGCCCGACACTGGCCCGATCCGGGTGGGGGTGATGTGGCGTGCGCGTGCTGGTGGTCGAGGACGAGCGGAGCCTCGCCGACGCGATCGGCCGGGGGCTGCGCCGGCAGGGCATGGCCGTCGACGTGTCGTACGACGGCACCGAGGGCCACGAGATGGCCATGGTCACCCGGTATGACGTGGTCGTGCTGGACCGGGACCTGCCCGGCGTGCACGGCGACGACATCTGCGCCGACCTCGTCGCGTCCGGGGCGCTGACCCGCGTGCTGATGCTGACCGCCAGCGGCAGCGTCGCCGAACGCGTGGAGGGGCTGCAGATCGGCGCCGACGACTACCTGCCGAAGCCGTTCGCCTTCGACGAGCTCGTCGCCCGGGTCCAGGCCCTCGGCCGCCGGGCCACCCCCGCCGCGCCGCCGGTGCTGACCATCGGCGACCTCGTGCTCGACCAGGCGAAGCGGGTCGCGACCCGGGGCGGTCAGCCGCTCGACCTGACCCGCAAGGAGTTCGGCCTCCTCGAGGAGCTGCTCAAGGCCCGCGGCGCCGTCGTGTCCAGCGAGGAGCTCCTGGAGCGGGTCTGGGACGCCAACGCCGACCCCTTCACCACGACCGTGCGGGTCACGATGATGACACTGCGCAAGAAGCTCGGCGACCCGGCGCTCATCGAGACCGTCGTCGGCGCCGGATACAGGACCAGGCCACCACAATGAGGCCGCTGCGATGACCATCTACGACGCCCGCCGCGCCGCCCTGTTCCGCCCGACGCTGCGGCTGCGGCTCACCCTGCTCAACGGCATCCTGCTCGTCGGCGCCGGGCTGGTGCTCGTCGTCCTCGCGTACATCCTCGTCGACAGCGCGATCAGGCCCGCCGACGAGCTGCAGCCCGGCACCCGGATCGTGCTGCAGGACGGCAGCGAGGTCGACGCCCGCCAGTGGCAGACGGAGCTCGCCGACGCCGCCGAGTGGGAGCTCGTCACCCGCGGCAGCCTCGCGCTGCTGCTCATCGGCGCGGTCGGGGTCGCCGGTGCCTACGTCGTGGCCGGCCGGGCGCTGCGGCCCTTGCAGAAGGTGACGACCACCGCGCAGCGGCTGACGGGGGAGACCCTCGACGCCCGGATCAACTACGACGGCGCCGACGACGAGGTGTCGGAGCTGGCGAAGACGTTCGACGCCATGCTCGACCGGATCGGTGAGGCGTTCGAGACGCAGAAGCGTTTCGTCGCCAACGCCTCCCACGAGCTGCGGACCCCCCTCGCCGTGATGCGGACCGAGGTCGACGTGACGCTCGACGACCCCGAGGCGGACGTCGAGGAGTTCCGCCGCATGGCAGGCGTGGTGCGCGACGCGTCCATGCGGGCCAACGCGCTGGTCGAGTCGCTGCTGCTGCTCGCGCGCACCGAGGCGCAGGCGGGCCGCCGGCTCGGCCGCAAGGTCCCCACCGACCTGGCCACCGGCGTCACCGTCGCGATGTCGGCGATGGGCAAGGAGATCAAACGGCTCACGCTCGACGTGACGACCGACCTCGCGCCGGCGAACGTCGTCGGCGACCCCGGCCTGCTCGAACGGCTCGCCGGCAACCTGATCGAGAACGCCGTGCGGTACAACCACCTCGGCGGACGCATCTGGGTGCGCACCGGCACGGACGAGACCCTCGCCTGGCTCGTCGTCGGGAACACCGGCTTCGAGGTCGGCCCCGCCGACGTGCCCGTGCTCTTCGAGCCCTTCCGGCGCGGCGGCCGGGAACGCACCGGCGCCCGCGGCTCCGGGCTCGGCCTGTCGATCGTCCGCGCCGTCTGCGAGGCGCACGGCGGGGGCGTCAGCGCCGTCGCTCTCGACGGCGGTGGCCTGGAGGTCACCGTCAGCCTCCCCGCCGCCGCGATCACCCCCGTCCTCACCGGCTCCGCGCCCGTGAAACCTGTGTGAGGGCGGGCACACTTTCTCAGTTCCGACCCCCGCGCGGCCGATGAGACCTCCACAGGACGAGTCGGAGGAAACCGGATGCGGCTGCGGAGTTGGCTCGTCGTGAGCGTCAGCGCCGCCCTGCTGCTCGCCATCGGGGCGGTCGGCATCTCCGTCAACCGCTCCGCCCTGCGCGCCGCGGAGACCGTGCACCGCGCCGACACCCTCGCCCTCGCCACCAACAACGGCGGCCTCGTCGAACAGCTGCTGCTCGTGTCGGCGAAGGAGCTCAACGACTTCGTCACCAGCCGGCCGCTGTCGCTGACCCCCGGCGACACCGGCGACCGGGCCGCGCTCGTCGAATACTCGAAGAAGTCGACGTTCTTCACCTACGGCGTGGTCATCACCGACCTGACCGGCAACCCGATCAACGCCACGAAGACCGCGAACTTCTTCCCCGACCAGGCCGCGATCGGCTGGAAACCGCTGATCTCCGGCCTGGCGCTGGGCCGGCCCGGGTTCTCCTCCCTGATGACGGTCAAGGACACCCTGGTGCAGGCGGTCGCGGTGCCGATCGTCGTGGGCAGCGACCCCGTCGCGCTCGTCTACGGCTTCATCCCCGTGCTGAAGGGGCAGCTCCAGGTGTACCTGGAGAAGCTCAGCGACCCGTCGCACCTCTCACTCGTCGTCGACGGCGCCGGCATCGTCGGCGCGTCGAGCGACCCTGCCGCGGTCGGCACCCTCGTCGACTCCGAGATCATCAAGAAGCTCGGCTCCGAGGAGTCGGTGTTCGTCACGTACCGCTCCGGCGGCCGATCCATGATCGCGGCCGTGCACGGGGGACTGCCGGGCGGCTGGGCGTACGTGCGTACCCAGTCCACCGCCACCTTCGACGGCCCGGTCCGCAACCGCAGCCTCACCATCAACCTCGCGCTGCTGACCATGCTCCTCGTCGGCGTCGTCGGGCTCGCCGTGCTCGGCCACCGCTCCCAGCTGGTCCGCCGCCGTGCCGAGGAACGCTTCGCCGCGCTCGTCGAACACGCCCCGGACGTCGTCACCGTCCTGGACGGTGACGGGTGCGTCGTGTACTCGAGTCCCAGCGGCAAACGCATCCTCGGCTTCGTCGCCCTGGGCTCGTCCGTCTTCGACCTGGTGCACCCCGACGACCGCCGGCTCGTCCGGGACCGCTTCGCCGCGCTGCTGGCCGAGAAGGGCGGCCTGGAGCGCATGCAGGTCCGCGTGCGGCAGGCCGACGGCAACCACCGCTGGTTCGACTTCACCGCCTCCAACCAGCTGCACAACGCCGCCCTCAACGGCGTCGTCATCAACGCCCGCGACATCACCGACAGCCGCGAGATCCAGGACCGCCTCGCCCACGACGCCCACCACGACCCGCTCACCGGCCTGCCCAACCGCCGCCGCCTGCAGGAACGCCTCACCGACTCCCTGCAGCACACCCCGGTCGGGGTCCTCTTCGTCGACCTGGACGGCTTCAAACCCGTCAACGACGAACTCGGCCACGAGGCCGGCGACGAACTCCTGCGCCAGGTCGGCGACCGCCTGTCGACCTGCCTGCGCCCCACCGACGTCCTCGCCCGCGTCGGCGGCGACGAGTTCGTCCTGCTCCTGCCGGGCGTCGTCGGCGGCGAGGACGCGGACGCCCTCGCGGCCCGCCTGCGAGACTCGCTGTCGTCCCCGTTCGACATCGCGGGCCAGGAGGTCCGCATCGGCGCCAGCGTCGGCCTGCACCTGGCGGCCCCCGGCGAAGACCCCGACGAGGTCCTCCGCACCGCCGACCAGGCCATGTACGCCGCAAAACGCGGCCCGACCCGCCCAGGCCGCCACCGCGCGTAGGGCTAGCTGCCCCACGCTTCGCGCGGGTCTGTTACCCGCTGTGTCGCCTGCTGTTTCCCGCTGTGTCGCCTGCGGCGATTGGCTCGCTGCCCCACGCTCCGCGCGGGTCCCGCCGGGGGGATTCTCACCCCCGGAGCCCCCCAATGCGCCGCTGCGCGACGCACTGCCAGCGCGCAGAGCGCGCGGCAGCTTCCGACGCATCCGCGTGCCATCCCCCGGGTGGCCCGCCGCCGCGCTTTCCATGATCCGGAAGACTTTTGGTCGTCAGGGCGACGAAATCTCTTCCGGATCATGGTTCGGGCCGGTGGCCACCGGGGGGTCGGCTGGTTTCCGTGATCCAGAAGAGCTCGTGCACCCCTGGCTGCACGAGGTCTTCCGGATCATGGGAGTTGGGCCGGCCGGCTGCTGGGGTGGGCTGTTTCGTGATCCGGAAGAGATTTGGTCGTCAGGGCGACGAGAAGTCTTCCGGATCATGGGGGGTGGGTGGGGTCAGCCGATGGCGGCGTTGTGGGTGCGCATGAAGGGGATGGGGTCGATGGCGTTCTGGGGGCCTGTCGGCGGGGCGTTGATGTGGACCTCGAAGTGCAGGTGCGGGGCCGACGAGTTGCCTGAGCTGCCGACGTAGCCGATGACCTGACCGGCCTTGACCTTCTGGCCGGGCTGGACGACGGCTTTGCGGACCATGTGGCAGTACAGGGTGGCGATGCCGCCGGCGTGCTGGATCTTGACGTACCAGCCGCAGCCGCCGACGGAGGCGCTGCCGGTCTGGTCGCAGCTGTGGCCGGCCTCGATGTTGCAGACGACCTCGGTGACGGTGCCGGCGGAGGCGGCGTGGATGGGGGTGCCGGTGAAGGACATGATGTCCACGCCGATGTGGTTGGGGTTGTTCGCGGTACGGAAGCCGGGCCGGGCGCGGAAGCCGGGCAGCGGGTTGGTCCAGGCGCCGCCGGTGGCGGGGGCGGCGGGCGCGGCGACCGGCTGGTTCGCGGCGGTGCACGGGGGTGGGGTGGCGGCGCGGCGCACGTACGCGTCGGAGACGTAGGTGCCCTCGGGCAGCCGGTTCCACATGGCGGTGGTCCGCTGGGTGCCGGCGATGTTCTCGCCCTGCTGCTGGCAGACCAGGGTCAGTGCGGTGCCGTTGGGCAGGGCGGCGATCAGCGGTGCGGTGTGCGCGGGCGCGGTGCGGGCCTTGAGCGGGGTGCCGCCGGACGCGACGGTGCCCGAGGTGGTCGTGACCGCGACCGCGGCGGGGGCGACCGGGGCGGCGGCGCCGCAGGCGGGGATGGGGGCGTCGGAGCGGCGGATCCACGCGTCGGAGACGTAGGAGCCGTCGGTGAGGCGGTCCCACTGGTCGGTGACGCGGACGCTGCCCTGGTTGATCAGCTGGCCCTTGACCCAGCAGTCGATCGCGACGGATGACCCGTGCGGCAGGGTTCGCAGCGGTGCCGTCCACACGGCGCTGCCGGCTCGCACGTTGAGGGGGCGTTTCGGGGAGACCACGGTCGCTGACTGCGCGGCGTGCGCGGCGGCCGGAAACAACGGAACCGCCAGCAGCAAGGCAGCGACGAGCATGATTTTGCGCATGGTGCACCCCCGGGGACGAGTGATCCGTGCAGCCGGGGGGACTGCGAGCGAACCCCGCCAACGCTAGGCGTCGGCGGGGTCCGGGTCCGATATTTCGTGAATGTCTGCTCGAAAGAGTGAACCTACGGCGCGTTCGCCACGCCCGGCGGCAGGAACCGTGCTCCGGTCACCTTCTCCGAGATGCCTTCGCGGTCGAGGTACGGCGTGACGCCACCGAGGTGCATCGGCCAGCCCGCGCCGAGGATCATGCACAGGTCGATGTCGCGGGGGTCGGCCACGACGCCCTCGTCGAGCATGAGGCGGATCTCGCGGGCCAGGGCGGTGGTCGCCTCGTCGCGCAGCTCGTCCGCCGTGGACGGGGCGTCGCCGACCTGCAGCAGCGCCAGGACCTCCGGGTCGGGGTTGCCCTCGCCGTCGACGAAGCCGCGCTTGCCGGCCTCCACGACCCGGCCCAGGTTGGCCGAGACGCCGAACCGGTCGGGGAACGCGGTGTGCAGCGTCCCCGCCACGTGGTGCGCGACCGCCGGGCCGACCATGGTGAGCAGCGCCATCGGCCGCATCGGCAGGCCGAGGGGGTCGAGGGCCGAGTCGGCGACCTCGATGGGCGTGCCGTTGTCGACGGCGGCGGTGACCACGCCGAGGAAGCGGGTCAGCAGCCGGTTGACCACGAACGCCGGCCGGTCCGCGACGAGCACCGAGGACTTCTTCAGCGCCTTGCCGACCGCGAAGGCCGTCGCGAGGGTCGCGTCGTCGGTACGGTCGGCGCGGACGATCTCCAGCAGCGGCATCATCGCGACCGGGTTGAAGAAGTGCAGCCCGACGACCCGCTCGGGGTGCGCGAGGCCGGCGGCCTGCTCGCCGACGGACAGCGAGGACGTGTTGGTCGCCAGGACGCAGTCGTCGCGGACGATCTTCTCGATCTCGGCCCAGACCTGCTTCTTGACGCCGAGGTCCTCGAAGACCGCCTCCAGGACGAGGTCGGCGTCGGCGAAGACGGCCTTGTCGGCGGAGCCGCTGATCAGGCCCCGGTACTTGGCGGCCTTGCCCTCGTCGAGGCGCTTCTTGGCCACGAGCTTGTCGATCTCGGCGTGCACGTAGCCGACGCCCTTGTCGACGCGGGCCTGGTCGAGGTCGGTGAGCACGACCGGGACCTCGAGCCGGCGCACGAACAGCAGCGCCAGCTGGGAGGCCATGAGGCCGGCGCCGACGATGCCGACCTTGTTGACGTCGCGGGCGAGGCCCTTGTCGGGTGCGCCGGCGGGCCGCTTCGCGCGCCGCTGGACCAGGTCGAACGCGTAGAGGCTGGCCCGGGACTGGTCGCCCATGAGCAGGTCGGCCAGTGCCTCGTCCTCGGCGGCGGTGCCGTCTTCGAACGACGCGTCCTTCGCCAGGGCCAGCAGCTCCAGGGCCTTGTTCGCGGAGTTGACGGCGCCGTGGAGGCGCTCGTCGAGCTGCTTCCCGGCGAAGAACAGCACGCCGTCCCACATGTCCCGGTCGATCTCCGGGCGGGTGACGGTGACGGTGCCGTCGACGACACCTTCGGCCCAGGCGAGGGACCGCTCCAGGTAGTCGGCCGGCTCGAAGATCTCGTCGGCGATGCCGAGCTCGCGGGCCTGCGCCGGCTTGAGGGTCTTCTGGGTCAGCGGGTTCTGGATGATGACCTGCGCGGCCGGGGCGATGCCGATGAGGTCGGGCAGCAGCTGGGTGCCGCCCCAGCCGGGCACGAGCCCGATCGCGACCTCGGGCAGCGCGAGCGCCGCCGCGCCGGACGACACGGTCCGGTAGTGGCAGTGCAGCGCCACCTCCAGGCCGCCGCCCATCGCCGCGCCGTTGACGAACGCGAACGTCGGTACCGGCGAATCCTTGAACTTCTTGAAGACCCGGTGCCCGTAGCGGCCGAGCTCGACGGCCTGCTCGCGCTCGGTGAGCAGCGGCATGGCGGTGATGTCGGCGCCGACGCAGAAGATGTACGGCTTGCCGGTGAGCGCGATGAACTTCGGCGCGGCCGCGACGGCCTCGTCGATCGCCGCCTCCAGGCTGGCCAGGCCGCCGGGGCCGAACGAGTTGGGCTTGGTGTGGTCGAAGCCGTTGTCGAGGGTGATGAGCGCGGCGCGCTCCCGCGACGGCAGGGTCACGAAGCGCAGCAGCGCCTTGGTCACGACCTCGTTCGGGTTGCTGATGGTCGTGCTCACTTGCCGCCCTCCCAGTTCGGGTTCTCCCAGATCACGGACGCGCCCATGCCGATGCCGACGCACATGGCGGTGAGGCCGTAGCGGACCTCGGGGTGCTCGGCGAACTGCCGGGACAGCTGCGTCATGAGCCGCACGCCGGAGGACGCCAGGGGGTGCCCGACGGCGATCGCGCCGCCCCACGGGTTGACCCGCGGGTCGTCGTCGGCGATGCCGAAGTGGTCGAGGAACGCGAGCACCTGCACGGCGAACGCCTCGTTGAGCTCGAACAGGCCGATGTCGTCGATGGTGAGGCCGGCCTGGCGCAGCGCCTTCTCGGTGGCCGGGACCGGGCCGTAGCCCATGACCTCGGGCTCGACGCCGACGAAGCCGTAGGAGACGAGGCGCATGCCGACGGGCAGGCCCAGCTCGCGGGCGACGTCCTCGGCGGCGATGATCGCGGCGGTGGCGCCGTCGTTGAGGCCCGCGGCGTTGCCGGCGGTGACCTTGCCGTGCGGGCGGAACGGGGTCTTGAGGGTGCCGAGCTTCTCGAGGCTGGTGTCGCGGGGCGCCTCGTCGACGGTGGCCAGGCCCCAGCCGGCCTCGGGGTCGCGGGTGGCGACGCTGACCAGGTCGGGCTGCAGCTTGCCGGCCTTGTACGCGGCGGCGGTCTTCACCTGCGACGCGTAGCCGAACCGGTCGGCCCGCTCCTTGGTGATGCCGGGCAGCCGGTCGTGCAGGTTCTCCGCGGTGGCGCCCATGACGAGCGCGGACGGGTCGACGAGCTTCTCGGCGATGATCCGCGGGTTGGGGTCGACGCCCTCGCCCATCGGGTGGCGGCCCATGTGCTCGACGCCGCCGGCGATCGCGACGTCGTAGGCGCCGAAGGCGATCCCGCCGGCGACGGTGGTCACCGCGGTCAGGGCGCCGGCGCACATGCGGTCGATCGAGTAGCCCGGGACGGTCTTGGGCAGGCCCGACAGCAGGGCGGCGGTGCGGCCGATGGTCAGGCCCTGGTCGCCGATCTGCGTGGTGGCCGCGATCGCGACCTCGTCGACCCGCTCCGGGGGCAGCTGCGGGTTGCGCTGCAGCAGCTCCCGGATACAGCGGATGACGAGGTCGTCGGCGCGGGTGTTGGCATACATCCCACCGGCCTTGCCGAACGGGGTGCGCACGCCGTCGACGAAGACGACGTCGCGGACGGGACGGGGCACGGGAGTCCTCCTAGCGACGAATTACCGGCAATGTTACTCGCCAGTAGGTCCGCTGCGCCTGTGGATCCGCCCACACCCCGCCATCCGCTACTCCGCCGGTACCTCTAGCGCCTGCGTGAGCCCGGGAGCCACCAGCGCGACCTGCCACGGGCGTGCGCCGTAGCCGGACAGCACCGCGCCGACCGCCTCCTCGGTGAGCTCCTCCGGGGGAGACCAGGCGAGGCGGCGCACCGTGTCCGGCGTGATCAGGTTCTCCGGGGGCACCCGGTTGGCGGTGGCCAGGCCCGTCACCAGCTCGCGGGAGCGGGCGAGGCGGCCCGCCGCGACGGGGTCCCGCTCCGCCCAGCGGTGCGGCGGGGGAGGCCCCTCCGACGGCGGGGTGGTCGGCAGCTCCCGGTCCGGCAGCGCCCTGGCGTCGGTCAGCGCGGCCAGCCAGGTCGGCGCGAGCCGGCGGACCGAACGCCCGCCGAACCCGGCGAGCGCGAGCAGCGTCCGCTCGTCCTTCGGGTCGGCCTCGGCGGCCGCGATGATGGCCGCGTCGGCGAGGACCCGGCCGGGGCTCGCGTCCCGGCGGGCGGCGATCTCGTCGCGGGCGTGCCACAGCGCGCGGACCCGGGCGAGGGCCCTGGCGCCGCGGACCCGGTGGATGCCCGAGGTGCGCCGCCACGGGTCGGCCCGCACGCGCGGCGGGTCGCCGGCGGAGGCGACCAGCGCGGCGAACTCCTGCGCGGCCCACTCGGTCTTGCCCTGCTCGTGCAGCTCCTCGACGAGCCGGTCGCGCAGCTGGAGCAGCAGCTCCACGTCGAGGGCCGCATAGGTCAGCCAGGAGGTCGGCAGCGGCCTGGTCGACCAGTCGGCCGCCGAATGGTGCTTCTCCAGGGTGTACCCGAGCAGCGACTCGGTCAGGGCGGCCAGCCCGACCCGCTCGAAGCCGCACAGCCGCGCCGCGAGCTCGGTGTCGAACAGCCTGGTGGGGCGCAGCCCGAGCTCGGTGAGGCACGGCAGGTCCTGGCTGGCGGCGTGCAGGATCCACTCGGTGGGTGAGATCACCTCGTCGAGCTCTGGCAGCTGGCCGAAGGGGAGAGGGTCGATCAGGACGGTGCCGGCTCCGGCACGGCGCAGTTGCACGAGATACGCCCGATGCGTGTACCGGTAGCCGGAGGCGCGCTCGGCGTCCACGGCCACGGGGCCGCTGCCGCGGGCGAACCGCTCGACGGCACGCGCGAGCTCGGCCCGGTCGGTGATCGGCTCGGGCGTCCCGTCTCGGGGGGCGGTCAGCAGGACGGGCTCGGTCTTGTCGTCCGGTTTGTCCGGACTGTCTGGCTCCTCGTCCCGACGCCGCGCGGGGGGTTCGTCGGTCACCCGGACCACGGTACGTTGCGGCACCGGTACGCCGATGCAGCCGGGTCCGGCGCGTCGGTTTCCGGTGATCCGGCGCGCCGGTTTCCGGTGGTCCGGCGCGAGGGTTCCGGGTGGTCCGGCGCGCCGGTTTCGGGTGGTCCGGCTCGCCGGTTTCGGGTGGTCCGGAACACGTCGGGCACCGCCTTTTCGGGACGGACAAACCGGTGCTGCCCCGGTACGGTCGCGTGCGCGGGCCGAACTGGTACTTCCGGTTGTGTCCGTTGGTTGCCTCGGAGGTCGCGGCGCTTGTGCGGGCGGTTTAGTGTGAGGCCGACCGCGAGGCCGCAGACCGCACCGTGCCTCGGGACAAAACGGGTGGAATTGTGACAGGAAGGAAACGAGAAGCATGACGGCCGGGTATGACCCTTCGAACCCGGTGGCTTCCGGAACCTCCGATTCGTACGATCGTCCGCGTCACGTGGACCGGTCCGGCGACGACTCGGAGCGACTCGGTCCACTTCCTCCACGCATGACCCCGACCGGATCGTTCCCGGCCGCCGGCGTGTCCCCCGCGGGCGCGCCGTCCACCGGAGCCTTCCCCGCCCAGCCGACCAGCGCCTGGCCGGTGTCGGCGCCCGCGGGGCCCCCGCCGCACAGCGGGCCGCCGCATCTGGTGCATCAGCCGGAGCCGCAGACCGCGCGCCGCGGCCGCAGCGGTGTCCTCGCCCTGGTCATCGCGGCGATCCTGCTGGTCGTCGTCGGCGTCCAGGGTGCGTTCATCGTCCGGCTCGAGTCCCGGCTCGACAAGGCCGAGCAGGCCGCCTCCGCCGCGAAACAGAGCGACGAGAGCCGGCTCAAGGCCGTCGAGGACCGCGCCGACAAGCTCGAGGCCAAGACCGGCGGCAACCTCGACGCCGCGGCCGTCGCCGAGAGCGTGCGCCCGAGCGTGTTCCGCGTCTCCACCAAGTACGCCACCGGCACGTCCTTCGCGCTCGGCAAGGCCCCCTCGGGCGGCGGCACGAACCTCATCACGAACTACCACGTGGTGCAGGAGGCCTACGAGAAAGGCGAGCGCGACGTCAGCATCGAGCGGACCAACCAGCGCTTCCCGGCGAAGATCATCGAGGCGCACCCCGACAAGGACCTCGCCGTGCTGCACACCGACGAGGAGTTCACCCGGCTCGTCGCCGCCGCGCAGGTGCCGAAGGTCGGCGAGCCCGTCCTCGTCGTCGGCGCGCCGCTCGGCCTGGAGGACACCGTCACGACCGGCGTCGTCAGCGCGTTCCGCTCGCTCAGCGGCGAGGAACTGATGCAGTTCGACGCGGCGATCAACCCCGGCAACTCCGGCGGCCCAGTGTTCAACGCCAAGAAGGAGGTGGTCGGCGTCGCGACGCTGAAGGCACGAGAGGCCGAAGGCATCGGACTGGCCATCCCGATCTCGGTGGTCTGCGACACGATCAGCATCTGCTGATCCCTCTATCGACCCGCACCACGTCGTCGCGTCCCGGTCGCGACGGCCGCACCACCACCCCCGCCCGGGGCGTTTCCCGGAGGGATTCTCAGGAGGAAGAAAGCAGATGACATACCCCGGTAACCCCCAGGGGAACCCGAACGAGGGCTACGGCTACCCCGACCCGAACGCGCCGCAGGGGGCCTACCCGCCGCCGTCCGCGCCGCAGAACCCGTACGGCGCCCCCGTGCCGCAGCAGCCGGCTCCCACCCACGACCAGGGCTACGGCCAGCTGCCGGTGAACCCGTACGACCAGGGCACCCAGCAGATGCCGACCTACGGCGAGCCGCAGCCGGCCGCCTACAACCTGGAGCCGTCGGTCTCCGCGCCGCCGACCTCGCCGATGATGGCGAACCCGCCGATGTCGGCCCCGCCGATGTCCGGCCCGCCGGTCGCGTACGGCCCGGTGTCCGGCCCGCCCGGATACGCCCAGAGCGGCTACCAGACCCCCGGCGCGCCGCCGAAGAAGAGCGTCGCGGTGCCGATCCTCGCCAGCCTCCTGGCCCTCGCGATCATCGCGGCCGGCGTGTTCGTCGGCCTGTACATCGACAAGAGCGGCAAGCTCGACAAGTCGGAGAAGCTCGCGGCGCAGCGCCAGGACAGCCTGACCTCGACCCAGGGTGAGCTGGACAAGACCAAGACCGACCTCAAGGCGAAGGCCGACGAGCTCACCAAGGCCCAGCAGGAGCTGCGCGGCGTCACGGCCGACAGCACCGAGGCGAAGCGCCAGCGGGACGTCATCGGCAAGTGCCTGCAGCTGCTGCTCGAGGCGCTCGACGCGTCCAGCAAGGGCGACAAGACGACGCTGCAGAACAAGCTCACCGAGATGGACAAGCCGTGCAACGAGGCTGAGGTCCTGCTCGGAATCTGATCCCCGCTCCCGGGGGCGCCGCTCTGCCTGTCAGCGCAGGGCGGTGACCCCGGGCGGGGGCAGCCCCGCCGTCGAGGCCAGCAGCGCGCACCAGGCGTGCACGTGGGCCTGCATGTCCTCGTCCGTCGGCGTCCACGACGCCCGGATCTCCAGGTCGGCCGCCGTCGGCGGGCCGGTGAGCGCGAGGTCGCCGAAGCGGGTCGACAGCGTCTGCGTGACCGTCCCGCCGATCGCCGTGTAGGACGCGCCGTGGCTTTCCAGGGCGTCGGTCAGCCAGCTCCAGCCGACGCCCGGCAGCAGCGGGTCCGCGGCGAGCTCCGCCTCCAGCTCCGCCGTGACATACGTGACGAGCCGCATCGTGCCGTCCCACGCCTCGTGCCCGGCCGGGTCGTGCAGCAGGATCAGGCGCCCGGTCGCGACCTCGTCGCCGTCGCGCAGCACCGTGCCGCTCATCGCGTGCGCGAACGGCGCCAGCCGCTGCGGCGCCGGCATCTCCTCGAGCTCGATCTCGGGCCGCGCCGTGAACGCGCGCAGCTCCTCCACCGCCCGGGTGAACGTTGGGGGAGTCGCGGTCGATGGCGCCATACCGGAAGAGTAAGGCGCAAACCTCACGCAGGGGGTGCCGCCGCGCCGCCGTTGTGCGCGCAGTGAAACGATGACTTCGCTATGACTGACAACTTGCTGCTGCGCGCCGCCCGCGGTCAGGCGGTGCCGCACCCTCCCGTCTGGTTCATGCGCCAGGCCGGCCGTTCCCTGCCCGAGTACCGCGCGCTGCGGGCCGGCATCGGCATGCTGGAGTCGTGCCGCCGGCCCGACCTGGTCTGCGAGATCACCCTCCAGCCGGTCCGCCGCCACCACGTCGACGCGGCGATCCTCTTCAGCGACATCGTCGTGCCGCTGCAGGCCGCGGGCGTCGACCTGGACATCGTCGCCGGGACCGGGCCCGTCGTCGCCTCGCCCGTCGCCACGATGGCCGACGTCGACGCGCTGCCGGCGCTGGATCCCGAGGCCGTCGGGTTCGTCGCCGAGTCGATCCGGCTGCTGCTCGCCGAGCTGGGCCAGACCGCGCTCATCGGCTTCGCCGGGGCGCCGTTCACCCTGGCCAGCTACCTCGTCGAGGGCGGGCCGTCACGGCATCACGTGAAGACGAAGGCGCTCATGTACGGCGCACCCGACGTCTGGCACGCCCTGTGCGCCAGGCTCGCCGACATCACCCTGACGTTCCTCCAGGTCCAGGCGGGGGCGGGCGTGCACGCGGTGCAGCTGTTCGACTCGTGGGCCGGGGCGCTGTCGGAGGCGGACTACCGCCGATACGTCCTGCCGCACTCCCGGCACGTCCTGGACGGCGTCGCCGGTCTTCCCCGCATCCATTTCGGCGTCGGCACCGGCGAGCTCCTGCCGGCCATGGCCGAGGCCGGCGCGGACGTGGTCGGCGTCGACTGGCGCACCCCGCTGGACGTCGCCGCCGGGCGGGTCCCGGGCAAGGCCCTGCAGGGCAACCTCGACCCGTGCGTGCTGTTCGCGCCGTGGGACGTCGTGGAGTCCGAGGTGCGCCGGGTGGTCGCCGAGGGCCGCAAGGCGCCCGGGCACATCTTCAACCTCGGGCACGGCGTCATGCCCGAGACCGACCCTGACGTGCTGACCAGGATCGTCTCGCTGGTGCACTCGCTCTAGTACGTGGGGGTCCAGCGCCACCAGCCGTGGTCGCCGGCGAGCTGGGCCAGGCGCGAGCCGAGCATCAGCGACGTCGCCCCGGTCTCACCGGCGAGGCGGCCGTGCACCAGCTCGGCGATCTCCGGCGCGCGGTACTCGGCGTGCTCCAGCAGCTGCAGCGTCACCGTCCACCAGTAGCGGTCCTCGTCGCTGGCGTGCGGCGCGCCGCAGACGAACCACTCGGCGAGCCCGTCGAGCAGGTCGTCGCCGACGCCGTCGGGATCGGTGAGCCGCAGCGCCGCGCAGACCCGGGCGACCACGTCGTCGTCCCAGCCCGACAGGTGCCCGCGGACCAGCGTGTGCAGTGACGGGTGCCCCAGCGCGCCCGCCGCGTCGATCTCCAGCGAGAACACGTTGTCGCGGGCCAGCTGCTCCTGCAGCACTGGCAGGATGCGCTCGTCGCGGCGCCGGGCCAGGCCGAGCAGCGCCTCGCACCGGGTGTCGTCGTGCGGGTCGTCCAGGCGCACGACGAGGGCGTCGCGCAGGACCGGCGCGTCCACCTCGGACAGCTGGGTGCCGAGCGCGAAACACGCCCAGTCGCGCACGTCGTCGTCGGGGTCGTTGCTCAGTACCAGCAGCGCCCGGACCGTGTCGTCGGGCGCGGCCTCACCCAGGACGCTCGGCAGCGCCTGCGCGACGGCCCGCCGGACCCGGGCGTCGGCGTGGTGGACCAGCGGCAGCAGCAGCGGCAGCGCCTCGTCGTCGTAGCACCAGGCGACCGCGTCGGCGAGCTCCGCCGGCGACGTGGCCGTGTCGGCGAGCAGCGCGGAGATGGTCCGCGCGGTCGGCTCCACGTCGTCGACCGGTGCCGCCCTCGCCGCCGCCGCGGCCGCCGCGGCCTCGGCGGCCGCCGCCGGGTCGGCCGGGTCGTCGGCGTCGGCCGCCAGGTCGGCCAGGTCCGCGATGACGTCGGCGAGCGGATCCGTCCCGTATCCGTCCCCCGTCTGCCCGGTGCCGATCTGCCACGGGTCGGTCGTCCAGGGTTCGGCGGTCCACGGCGCCAGAGCGTCACGGCCGCCGCCGGCGCCGGGGTTCAGCGCGCGGTCGCTCGGCTCGTCGGGTGACGGTCGGGAGGACGCAAGGTCGCTCATCCGAGAGAGTGTGCTCGCCTCGGGCGAGATGTTCCAGAGGGGTTCGTCCCACAGATGGACATCCCCCTGGTCAGAATCGCCCGACCCGACGACATATCGACGCACTTCGGCTGTGCGACGTGGCGTTCAGCGCCCCCGGCTGTCCAGCCGCAGCGACTGCCACGAGCCGTCGGCCGCCCAGCCGCCATCGACTGAGAGTGATGCTCCGTTCACGAATCCGGACTTCTCCGGGTCGGCGAGGAAGGCCACCGCCCGGGCGATGTCATCCGGCTGGGCGAACCGCGCCATCGGCACGTGCTCGGTGATGTCGGTGTCCTCGTACGCGCCCGACGCCTGCGACGCGTCGTCCATCTCCGTCTTCACCCAGCCGGGGCAGACCGCGTTGACCCGGACGCCCCGGCCGCCCCATTCGACCGCGAGCGTGCGGGTCAGCCCGATCAGGCCGTGCTTGCTCGCGTTGTACGCCACCCGGTCCGCGACGCCCATCAGCCCGGCGACGGAGGCGATGTTGACGATCGAGCCCGTCCCGCGCACGAGCATCCGCCGCCCGAAGGCCCGGCACAGCAGGAACGGCCCGGTCAGGTTCACGTCCAGGACCCGCCGCCACTGGGCCGCGTCCGTGTCCTCGGCAGGCGCGATCGAGGCGATGCCGGCGTTGTTCACGAGGACGTCGCAGCCGCCGTACACCGACTCGACCTCCGCGACGAAACGCGCCACCGTCCCCTCGTCGGACACGTCACCGGTGAACATGAGCCCCTCGAGGTCGACCGGCTGCGCGTCGATGACCGCCAGCCGGTACCCCTCCTCGGCCAGCAGCTCGGCGGTCCTGCGCCCGATCCCCTGCGCCGCGCCGGTGACGACGGCCACTCGCGTTTCTGTCATATGGCGACCATAGACTCGGGGCATGAGGAGGGTCGTGGTGGTCGGGGGTGGCATCGCCGGTCTCGCGGCGGCGCACCGGCTCGTCGAGCGTGCCCCGCACCTCGACGTCGTCCTGATCGACCAGAGCGACCGTCCAGGTGGCAAGCTGCGCACCGTCTCCCTGGCAGGTGGCCCTGTGGAGCGCGGCGCCGAGTCGTTCCTGTCCGGCGACCCTTCGGGCGGGCCGAGCGCCGCGGTGCGGCTGGCCGGCGCGATGGGGCTGGAGCTGGTGCACCCCACGACGGGGAAGGCCGCGGTGGCGTTCGGCGGCGCACTGCACGACCTGCCCGCCGGCACCCTGATGGGCATCCCCGCCGAGGCGCCCGCGGCGGACGTGGATGCGCCCGGCGGCGGTCCGTTGCTGCGGCCCGGGCAGGATGTGACCGTCGGCGAGCTCGTCCGCCCCCGCCGCGGTGACCTCGTCGTCGACCGGTTCGTGGAGCCGCTCCTCGGCGGCGTCTATGCCGGCCGGGCCGACCGGCTGTCGCTGCGCATGGCGCTGCCCGCCCTCGCCGACGCCGCCGAGCGGGCCGAGACCCTCACCGGCGCCGTCCGGGGCGCCCTGGCCGCGCGGCGCAGCACCCCCGGCGCGCCGGTGTTCAGTGCTGTGCGGGGCGGCATGAGCCGGCTCGTCGACGCGGTCGCCGGCACACTGCCCGACGTCAGGCTCGGGCTGCCCGTCCGCGAGCTGCGCCGTCACGGCACCGGCTGGCGGCTCACCGTCGGCTCGACCCGCGACCCGTCCACAGTGGACGCCGACGGGGTGGTCCTCGCGGTGCCCGCCGCCCCCGCCGCCCGCCTGCTGTCCACAGTGGATGACGTGCCGGCCGCGCCGCTCGACTATGCGAGCGTCGCGCTCGTCGGCCTCGCCCTGCCGTCGACGAAGCTGCCGGAGCTGTCGGGGTTCCTGGTGCCGGCGACGGAAGGGTTCGCGGTCAAGGCCGTCACGTTCTTCGACCAGAAGTGGTCGCACCTGCGCCGCCCCGGCCTCACCCTGATCCGCGCCTCGGTCGGCCGGGCCGGCGAGGAGCAGCAGCTGCAGCGCGCCGACGCCGACCTGCTCGACCTGGTCCGCGACGAGGTCGCCCGGCTGCTCGGGATCGACCGCCTCCCCGACCCGGCCGACGCGGCGGTGTTCCGGTGGGGTGGCGGCCTGCCGCAGTATGCGCCGCACCACCGCGACCGCGTCGCCGCCCTGCGCGCCGCGCTCGCCGCCCACCCGCCGCTCGCGGTCGCCGGCGCCGCCTATGACGGCGTGGGCATCCCCGCCTGCGTCACATCGGGGCAGACCGCCGCCGACACGCTCCTGGACACCCTGGAAGGATGACGACATGACGAGCTCTGACGAGACCGGGATCAGCAACGCGGCACGCATCCGTGAGCTCAATGACTCGATCCGCTACACGATGTGGTCGGTCTTCCAGGCCAGGACCCCGCTCGACCCCGCCACCCGCGCCGAGACCACCGCCGAGGCGACCGCGTTCCTCGCCGACCTCGCCGCGAAGGACGTCGTGGTCCGCGGCACCTATGACGTCGCCGGCCTGCGCGCCGACGCCGACCTCATGATCTGGTGGCACGCCCCGAGCGCCGAGGCCCTCCAGGAGGCGTATGCCGCACTGCGCCGCACCGCGCTGGGCGCCCACCTCGCCCCCGTCTGGTCCCAGCTGGCGCTGCACCGCCCGGCGGAGTTCAACAAGAGCCACATCCCGGCGTTCCTGGCCGACGAGCACGCCCGCGCCTGGGTCTGCGTGTATCCGTTCGTCCGGTCCTATGAGTGGTATCTGCTGCCCGACGAGGAGCGCCGCGCCATGCTCGCCGAGCACGGCAAGATGGCCCGCGGCTATGCCGACGTCCGCGCCAACACGGTCGCCAGCTTCGCGCTCGGCGACTATGAGTGGATGCTCGCCTTCGAGGCCGACGACCTGCACCGCATCGTCGACCTGATGCGTGACCTGCGCGCCTCGACGGCCCGCCGGCACGTCCGCGAGGAGGTCCCGTTCTACACGGGCCGCCGCCGCGACATCGCCGACCTGATCGCCAACCTCCCGTAACTGGTCCGGTCTGGTCGCGCTCACCTTTCGCGACCGGGCCCGTGTCGCCGGGACGCTTTCTGGTGTCCCGCCCACACACGGGCTGAGGAACCGTAAGCGCCACCCCCGAACCGAGGACGACTCAGAACGTCCTGACCATGCGATGGTGACCCCGTCCGCGGCGGTAGCCGAGCCGGTCGTTGACGGCGAGCATCGCGCCGTTGGAGGCCTCGACCTCCGTGCGCAGGCTCCGGATCCCGGCCAGCCCCGCGTGCGCGGCGGCGTGCAGCTTCAGCGCGCGGGCGACACCACGCCCGCGCCAGGGACGGGCGACGGCGGTGTAGTCGTTGTGAGCCACAAGCAGGTCACCGGTGCCGCGCAGCAGGCACACACCGGCGACCTGATCATCGTGCAGGGCGAGGAACACCCAGCCGGGCCGCCATCCGTCGCCGCCGAGGACCTCCCGCCGCCAGTCGTCGAAGGCGGGGACGTCGTCGACGTGCCCGGGGTTGTCGGGCAGCGTGTCGAGGTACAGCCGGTAGAGCTCGGCCGCCCGCCCCGGCGCGAGGCTCGCGAGGCTCGTCAGCCGGAGCACGCCGTGTGCCGTGGCATGGGTGCCGGTGGGCGCGGCGCCGGCCGGGACCGGTGTGACCGCTTCGCAGACGTGCGCCTGCGACCGGTAGCCGTACGCGGCCAGCAGGCGCAGACCGGCCTCGTCGTGGTCGGCGACCTCGCACATGATCCGCTCCGCGCCGATCCGGCCCGCCCACGCGTGCAGGCGCTCCAGCAACGCCCGGTGCACCGGTCCGGCGTGCTGCCCGGGGTCGGTGTGCACGACACTCGCGACGGCACCGGCCGGCGTCCAGGGGGCTCGCCAGGCCACGGCGTACCCGAGGAGCCCGCCGTCGCCCGGGCAGACGTATCGCACGCGGTCATGGCCGACCAGCCGGCCCTCGGCGTCGGTGGACAGCGCGCCGTGCGGTGGCATCGCCGCGTCCTGCTCGGTGAGGTCCTGGACGGTGACCTGGCCGCCGCAGCGGGTGAGCAGGTCCGCGACCTGGTGGTGGTCGGCCGGGGCGCGCATCTCGCGGACGATCGGGTCGGGCGGCACCGGCGAAGGCTAAGCCGCCGGGAGCCTGGCGTCAGCCGATTTCCGGCGCGGGACGGTGCATCGGGATGTGTTCGATGCCGTCCTCGAGGAACGTCGGGCCGGAGGGGGCGAAGCCGAACCGCTCGTACACGCGGACCGCGGTGGTCTGGGCGTCCAGCACCGACGCGCGGGGGCCGACGATCGAGACGGCCTCCGCGAGCAGGTGGGAGGCGAGGCCCTGGCCGCGGTGCGTGCGGGCGGTGACGACGCGGCCGACGCGGGCGGTGCCGTCGGGTTCGGCGAGGACGCGCAGGCAGGCGGTGACGGCGCCGGAGGGGTCGGTGAGCCACACGTGAACGGTGCCCGGCTCGGTGTCCCGGCCGTCGATGTCCGGGTAGGGGCAGGCCTGCTCGACGACGAAGACGTCGCTGCGGAGGCGGAGCATCGCGTACAGGGTGAAGAGGTCCAGGTCGGCGAACGGGGCGCTGTGCGTGGTCACGGCCTGAGCGTAGCCAGCTGCTCGGCGGCCTTGCGGGCGGCGATGAGGACCGGGTCCCAGACGGGGGCGAACGGGGGAGCGTAGGACAGGTCCAGGCCGGTCATCTCCTCGACGGTCATGCCGTGCCAGAGGGCGACGGCGAGGGCGTCGATGCGCTTCGCGGCGCCTTCCTGGCCGACGATCTGGGCGCCGAGGAGGCGGCCCGTGGTGCGCTCGGCGATGATCTTCGTGGTGATGGGGAGGGCGCCGGGGTAGTAGCCGGCGCGGGTGGTGGACTCGGTGACGGTGGAGAAGGTGGCGAACCCGGCGGCCAGCGCCTCGGCGGTGGTGAGGCCGGTGCGGGCGACCTCGTGCGCGCAGATCTTCGACACGGCGGTGCCGACGACGCCGGGGAAGGTGGCGTAGCCGCCGCCGATGTTGATGCCGGCCGCGCGGCCCTGCTTGTTGGCGTGGGTCCCGAGGGCGATCGCCGCCGGGCGCTGCGAGACGCGGTGGAAGACCTCGACGCAGTCGCCGGCGGCCCAGACGCCCTCGGCGGAGGTGCGCAGGCGGCGGTCGACGACGATGCCGCCGGTCGCGCCGACCGTGATCCCGGCGCCGGCGGCGAGGGCGCTGTTGGGGCGGGTGCCGAGGCCGAGGATGACGATGTCGGTGGGCACGGTCCCGTCGGGGACCCGCACGCCGGTGACCCGGCCGGCCTCGACCTGGAAACCCTGCAGGGGGCAGGAGAGCCGCAGGTCGACGCCGAGGCCGCGCAGCGCGTCGGAGACGAGGGCGGCCATGTCGGGGTCGAGGGTGCGCATCGGCTGGTCGGCGGCGTCGATGAGGGTGACCTCGAGCCCGCGGCTGATCATCGCCTCGGCCATCTCGAGGCCGATGTACCCGGCGCCGACGACGACCGCCCTGCGGGGGTTGTGCCGGTCGAGGTACGACAGGAGCCGGATCCCGTCCTCCAGGGTCTGCACGCCGTGGATGCCGGCCGCGTCGGCGCCCGGGACGTCGGGGCGGGCCGGGGTGCCGCCGGTGGCGATGACGAGCTGGTCGAACGGCTCGGTGTACGTGGTGCCCTGGGCGAGCACGGTCACCGAGCGCGAGTCGAGGGAGATCGCGGTGACCTCGCTGGCGAGGCGCAGGTCGATGTCGAGCGCGCGGAACTGCTCCGGGGTGCGGGCGACCAGGTCGTCGGGGGAGCTCACGTCGCCGGCCACCAGGTACGGGATGCCGCACGCGGAATAGGAGACGTGCTGGCCCTTCTCGAACGCCACGATCCGCAGGTCGCCGGCCGGGCGGCGGCGGCGCGCCTGGGAGGCGGCGCTCATGCCCGCGGCGTCGCCACCGATGACGACCAGACGTTCGGGGGAGCCTGAGGATGAAGTCACCCGATCATTTAATCGTGTTTGTCGGGTGCCGGGATGGCGGCGCCGGTGTCGTCCCAGACGTTTCCGGAATTCGCGCTCAGCGTCGTCTGCGTGCTGATGAGGATGGGGCAGACGTACATGCTGTTGCGGCCGAAGCGGTTGTTCACCACGGCGATCCCGGTCATCGGGGTGGGTCCGCCGCCGCGGTGGGCGAAGTTGAGCACGCAGTGGCCGCCGTCGAGCCAGTTGTTCTCCACGCGGATGTCGCCGCTGGCGCCGCCCTCCTGGGTGACCTGGTAGGCGGCGTTGGCGTCCGAGCCCGGGCTGAGCACGTTGTGCCGCAGGGTGATCCGGCGTTTGCCGCGGGTGTCGACGGCGTCGTTGACGGTCTCGCCGCCGCCCGGTGCGCCGGTGCGGTAGTACGCCAGGTCGTGGATCCAGGAGTCCTGGACGACGACGTCGTTGCCGGCCTTCACGCCGTCGACGGTGCCGTGGATGTTGACCCGGGTCAGGGTGGTGGCGCCGGCCCAGACGCCGTCGAGGCACGCGTTGGGGGCGGCCGGGGCGATCTCCACGTCCTCGATGACGGCGCTGCCCTCGACCTGGATGACGGCGGCCGGGCAGCGGGCCGCCCCGCCGCGCACGATCGAGTTGCGGATCGTCACGTTCTTCCCGGTGATGCGGACGTATCCGCGGATGTCGGCGTTGGCGATGACGGCGTTGTCCACCGAGAGCGTCTGATCGCCGCTGAGGACCGTCAGGGTGGTTCCCGCGATCACGCCGGTGTTCGCCGCGACGGGCCTCCCGCCGCCGCGGGACGCGGCCCGGGGCACCGCGGACGGCGAGGTGGAGGCGGACACCGACGGTGACGGCGACGGCGACCGTGACCCGGACGGGGAGACGGATCCGGGCAGCCCGGCCCGCTCCGCGGAGCGGCGCTGCTCGGGCGTCAGGCCGTCCGCCGACGTCCGGTGTGCGGGCTGTGTCAACGGATAGACGAGGATCGCGGTCAGTGCCACCGTCGCGACGCCGGCGACCGCCACGCCGATCGGCCCCCAGTGAAAGCCGCGCCAGTCGACACGGCGCCCTGTCGCCGGAAGATCACTCTCGGTGGTCACCGAACCTTTCTAGTGGTACAGGAGTGACGTTGTCCACCTATTGATACACATGTTTACGGAAGTGCCTTCGACATCTGCCGCGAAGTCGTCTCGAACCCCAACGATTCGTACAGGCGCAGCGCGCCGGGATTGTGCCCGAAGACGTTCAGGCCGAGCCGGGTGACGCCCCGGGCGCGCAGCTCGGCCTCGGCGGCGAGCATCAGCGCCCGGCCGTGGCCGCGGCGGCGGTGCGCCTCGTCGACGGTGATCTCGAAGATCCAGGCCTGCGGCCGCTCGGGTGTCGGCAGCCCGATCCACAGGAACCCGACGACCTCACCGCCGGTCTCGCCGGCCAGCAGCAGCTGCCCCTCGGTGTCGGGACCGTCGGGCAGCAGCGTCGCGAACTGCCGCTCGATCCGCGCCTCGACCTCGGCCGGGGAGCCGCGCCCCGCCTGGACCTCGTCGACGGCGTACAGCGCCTTGAGCGCGGCGATACGGACGGCGAACTCGGACTGGGTCAGCGGACGGAGCGTGAGCATGGGGCTCACAATACGAAGGCGTCCGTCCACAGCTGCCGCGACCGCCCCGACAGCGCGTCGAGCAGGCCGGCCGCCTGCCCGTCGGTGAGCGCGGCGACGAAGTCCACGATCGCCCGGCCGCGGGCCATCGCCATCCGGTCGAGGTCACCCGACGCCAGGCCGTAGTCGGCGGCAGAGAGGTCGGCGAGCTCGGCGTACGCCATCTCGACCAGGTCGTGCAGCCGCCGCGGGAGGCGCGCCGCCTCGTCGGGGTCGACCAGCCACGCGTGCAGCGCCTCGACGAGCGCGCTCAGCAGCCGGGCCTGCCCCCGCTGGTGCAGGGCCAGGTCGGGCCGCTCCAGGACGAAGCGGTGGTGCACGAACTTCAGCACCTGCACCTCGTGCCACTGGGCGGTGCCGAGCGCCACGTGCCCGGCGCGCATCGGCGGGTCCTGCAGCACGTTGATGGCGTCGATGAGCCGCCGCGTCCACCGGGCGGAGAAGCGCGCGACGCTCTGCTCGGCCTCGATCGAGCCGTCGAACGGCGCCGCGAGCAGCCCGTCGACGAGCTCCAGCCGCACGTGCTCGACCGCCGCCCAGAACGCGTCGTCGCCGCTGATCCAGCCGTCCTTGCGGAACAGGTCGCGGCGCAGCAGCTCCACCGACCGCCCCGGCCGGCGCGCGGAGCCGCGCAGCTCGGCAAGGTCCAGGTCGCGCAGCACGGTCGCGTCGCGCTGCCACGCCATCAGCTCGGTGGCGACGGTGCCCTGCTGCAGGACCCCGACGCGGTGGAAGTCCTCGAGGTCGTGGATGGCGTAGGCGATGTCGTCGGCGGTGTCCATCACCGACGCCTCCGCGGTCTGCTGCCACTGCGCGAGCAGCCCGTCGAACGGCGCCCGGGCCTGCCGCAGGTCGGCGAGCTCGGTGACGTAGGCGCCGAACTTCAGCGACCCCGCCGCGGGGTCCTCCGGGTCCACGCCGGCTCCACGCGGTGCCGGCCGCATCAGGTGTACGTGCGGCGAAGGGTAGGTCCTCCGCGTCCACGGATACTTCGCCATGGCCGCCCGGACCGCGGCGGTCAGGTCCAGCCCGACCGTGGAGCCGCTGATCTCGGTGCTCGTGACGATGCGGTACGACTGCGCGTTGCCCTCGAACCCGTCGGGGAGCCCGAGCCGCTGCCGGGCGAGCCGGTCCAGCACCCGCTCGCCGAGGTGCCCGAACGGCGGGTGCCCGAGGTCGTGCGCGAGCGCCGCCGCCTCCACGACGTCGGCGTCGCAGCCGCCGAGCTTGTCCAGCAGCGCCTGCGACCCCGTGGCGGGGGAGCACAGGCGCTCGACGATGCCGCGGGCGACGCTGGCGACCTTGAGGCTGTGGGTGAGCCGGTTGTGCACCAGCAGCCCCGACCCGCCGGGGCTGATCACCTGGGTGACGCCGCCGAGGCGGGCGAAGAACGGCGACGCGACGATCCGGTCGCGGTCGGCGCGGAACGGGTTGGCGGTCAGGTCGCCGCCGGAACCGCCGAACAGTCGTGCGTCCCGCATCGTCATGAGGGCTTGCGGACCTCGATGACGAAGCCGCTCGCGGTCACGGCGGCCGCCGGGTGGTGCGCCAGCAGCAGGTCGAGCAGCTTCAGCGGGGACAGGATCCAGGTGAGGGGGAGGATCGCCCGGTACAGCCGCATGCTGCCGAAGGACAGCAGCATCGCCAGCCACTCCTGCAGCGTCCACAGCATGCCCGACGTGGGTCCCGCGCCGACCTTGACGCTGAGCACCTCGAACTGCGGGAACTGCTCGCGCAGCCCGACCTCGGTGTAGCGCTGGAAGTCGTACGGCGAGGCGTGGAACGGCTGCATGAACGGCACGAACACCAGCATCCGGCCGCCGGGGCGCAGCAGGCGGTGCATCTCGGCGATGTGCGCCGCCGGGTCCGGCACGTGCTCCAGGACGGCGATGCTGATCCCGCCGGCGAGGCTGCCCTCCGCCAGGGGCACGTTACGCAGGTCGGTGACGATGTCGACGTTGGGGTAGGTGCCGCCGTCCATGCAGATGACCCGCTGGTCGCGGCGGTGGGTGCCGCAGCCGAAGTCGGCGACGAGGTCCTTGTCGAGGTCGAAGCTGCGCAGGAACGGCATGATCAGGTTGCGGTCCATGACCGGCGACAGGACCTTGATCGCCGTCGGATACACCTTGTTGAACCGCTTCTTGACGAACTCCTTGATCCGGTTCAGCGCGTCGGCGGTGAGCTCCTCGGAGTCGAACCCGCCGAACTTGAACTGGGAGCCCTTCCTTCTGCCGGTGTGCCCGCAGGCCGCGCAGGTGATCGTCTCGCCGCCGTCGAGCCGCAGGGGCGTGTGGCAGGCGGGGCAGGCCAGCACCTCGGCCAGGCGGGCCTGGCGGCCCGCCGCGGCCGGCTCGGTCGCGGGGGCGTCAGTCACAGTGTCGTTCATCATCCCTCAGCGGATCTCGTAGACAGCGATCTGCCCGGCACGGTGCCTGAACTGCGCGAAGTCGCCCAGCGTCGGCGCGAGAGGGGCGTCGTCCGGGTCCGGTGCCTCGTACACGAACAGCCACCGCACACCGTACTGGTCGCGCAGCTTACCGACCGTCGCCGCCGACGGCTCCGCGAAGGCCTTGTCGTTGTCCGAGAGCAACTGCTGGTTCCAGTACGGCGCCCAGACGGCGTTGGTGCCGGTCTGGGCGGCCACCTCGTGGGTGCGGTTGGTGAAGCCCCAGCCCTCGATCAGGAAGCGGCGCTCGGTGTAGGCGGCGAAGGCGAAGTGCCGGTTGTCGCAGACGTCGGGCGGGGTGTCGCTGGCGATGACGCAGTGTGCGTTGGTGGCCACCAGGTCGTCGGGCTGCGAGTGGTCGCGCAGCCAGCGGCCGGCGTCCTTCGTGCCCTCGGGGATGAAGGCCTCGTACTGCTGGACGCCGCGCCAACCGGTCTGGTTGGCCTCGCGGGTGGTCTCGAACAGGTGCAGCAGCGTGGTGACCAGGCAGATCCCGGCGAGGAGGCTCGCGTAGACGGTGCCCTTGGCCGGGAACGACGAGCGGCGCACGAACCACACGGCGACCGCCAGCAGCGCGAACACCGCCAGATACGGCCACACCAGGTGGAACGCGGTCTGCGCCGCCCCGCCGACGCGGGCCGGGCGCGGGGTCCACTTCGGGTTGAGCTCGTGGACCACGATGAGGATCGCGGCGCCGGTGGCGATCGCGCCGTACACCCACTTCAGCATCCGCCCGGTCGGGACGTCGTTGGGCGTGATCATCGCCAGGCCGACCACGGCGGCGAGGGACAGGTAGGGCCGGCCGGAGACCATGAACCAGCCCTCGGCGCCGCCCTCGTGGCCGAAGACCAGCAGCGCGCCGATGCCGGACAGGCCGATGCCGAACATCAGGATGACCGGGTCGGCGGCGATCTTCAGATCGGGACGGCGGCGCTTCGCGAGCCCGCGCAGCCCGACCAGGCCGGGCCAGATGCACGCCCAGCAGACGAACGTGATCCCCGTGACCAGCAGCAGCCGCCACAGGCCGCCGAGGCCGGGCAGCGCGAACGTGGCCGTGTAGGGCGCGCCGGAGATCCGGGCGAAGTGCAGCGGCTCGATCGCCAGGCCCTGCGCGGCGCCGCCGAACAGCACGAACTGCGCGAACAGCACGGCGAGGAACGCGACGCCGGAGGTGATCAGCGCGGCCGGGTGGACCCGCTTGCGGGTCAGCATGCGCACGGCGACGACCAGCAGCAGCCCGGCGAGCAGCATCGGCAGGAACGTCGCCTTGCCGCCGGTGACCGCCGCGGTCAGCAGGATCACCAGGGCCCAGCGCTTGCGGTTGCGCACGGTGAGCACGTCGACCAGTACCAGCGCGAGCCCGGCGAACAGGATGGCGCCGAACGTCTGCGTCGGGCTCGTCCACATCTGCGCCCGCAGCGAGGAGCCGTCCTCGTAGGCGTTGGTGCCGAACGTGGAGAACCAGCCGCCGAGGCGCCACTGGTAGGGCGTCGGGGTGAGCACGAAGTAGGTCGTGACGGCGGCCGCGGCGCCCGCCCACCACTTGCCGGTGAGCCGCTTGCCGAGGACCGCCATGAGCATGAGGAAGCCGAAGACCATCGGCAGCGGCGACAGGCGCAGCAGCAGCACCTGCGGCTCGATCCCGGTGACCCAGGACGTGGAGGCCATCTCGGCGTAGACGAACCAGTGGTAGAGCACCGGCTGCTCCGGCAGCCACGGCGAGGCGAGCGGCATGTGGTGCTTCGCGTCGCCGAGCAGCGCCAGGTGGAACGGGGAGTCGCCGTCGGGGCTCAGCATGCCGGGCTCGGCGAGGTCGTGCGTCCGGAAGAAGCGGATGATGCTCCAGTAGAAGAGCACGAGCGCGGAGCCCGACAGGATCGAGGAGAACCAGAACGGGGTCCGCTCCTCGGCGCGGTCGGTGCCGCGCCAGTGCCGCCGCAGCCCGGGCACGGCCGCGAAGACGGCGACCGTGACGATCGGGAACGCTACTGTCAGCAACGGCGCGCCGATAGTCCGTGCGCCGATGTAGATCATGACCTCGCAGGAGTAGCCCACGGCGAGGCCGGCGGCGACGTCCTCGACGAACCAGCCGGGCCGGCCGCGGACCGCCCGCCAGATGAGCATGCCCGGCAGGATCAGCCCCAGGGCGACGTATCCGGCGAAGATCGCGGTCGTCCAGACCGGCACGCCGTAGAACGCGAGGCCGATGAAGATCAATACGCCGAGCACTGCCGGCGGCGCCCAAGCGGGCGGCTTTCGCCGGGCCGGGGCCGACGTCGGTGCCGCTGACGTGGGCTGTTCCACGGTTACTGCCACGTGATCCGCCGTTCCTGTGAGATGACCGTCGCACCCTATCAACGCGTCACGGACAGTTGGGGGCGCGCGTCCCGCTCGCTCTGCGGTCGATCAAGGTCGCTATGCCGTCCAGGACGCGCGCCAACCCGAACTCGAAGTCGGTGTCGGGCACGTCGTCCGGCACATCGAGTATGCCGGTCGCCAGGAGTCTGCCGATGGCGGGGAACCGGCGGGGGTCGACCAGCTTGCCGAGTAACTGACCGTAGGTGAGCATCGCCTCGTCGGCGGTCGACCCGGACGCCTGCGCCGCCGCGGTGATGTCGGCGGTCAGCAGTGCCCAGTTCCGGGTGATGCCGCTCACGGTCATGATCGTGGAGAGCTTCTCCTGTTCCTCCAGCGCGGTCCCGGCGAGGATCTCGAGGCCGTGGTCCATCCAGCCGACCTGGTTGGGCGTCAGCGGCGGCGTGGTGATCGGCACCCGCACGATCCAGGGGTGCCGGCGCAGGATGCCCAGGTGCGTGCGGCCGAAACGCAGCATCCCCGCGCGCCAGTCCTCGCCCGGCGGCAGGTCCGGCGGCGGCCCCACCGCCGCGTCGACCATCAGGTCGAGCAGCTCGTTCTTGGCCGCGACGTAGCGGTACAGCGACATCGTGGCCGCGCCGAGCTCGGCGGCGACCCGGCTCATCGACACCGCGCCGAGGCCCTCCGTCCCGGCGACGTGCACACCCGCCGCGACGATCCGATCCAGGGTCAGCCCAGGCCGCGGCCCCTTGCCCGGACGGGTGCGCAGACCCCAGGCGGTGGCCAGGACGGCGGGCAGCTCGTTCTCCATTGACTCGCATCCTACTTCTGCGTATAACTTACGCAGTAGAGCGTATGACATACGCAGTTAAGAATCTTGGAGCGTGGCCATGTCTCTCGCCGTCGAGGCCGTCGGCCTCACGAAGTCCTACGGCAAACTCGACGTCCTCACCGGCGTCGACCTAGCGGTGCCCGCGGGCACGGTGTTCTCCCTGCTCGGGCCCAACGGCGCGGGCAAGACCACCACCGTGCGCATCCTCGCGACGCTGCTGCGCCCCGACGGCGGCCGGGCCCGCGTCGCCGGCCACGACGTCGTCCGCGAGCGCCGGCGGGTCCGCGGCGCGATCAGCCTCACCGGGCAATACGCGGCGGTCGACGAACTGCAGACCGGCGCGGAGAACCTGCGCATGATGGGCCGGCTCAACGGCCTCGGCGCGGCCGCCGCCACCCGCAAGGCCGCCGAGCTGCTCGAACGCTTCGACCTCACCGCCGCCGGCAACCGGCGGGCCGGCACCTACTCCGGCGGGATGCGCCGCCGCCTCGACCTCGCCGCCGGACTCGTCGGCACCCCGCAGGTGATCTTCCTGGACGAGCCGACCACCGGCCTGGACCTCACCAGCCGGCAGGCCATGTGGCAGGTGATCGCCGGCCTGGTCAGCACCGGCGTGACCGTGTTCCTGACGACGCAGTACCTGGAGGAGGCGGACCGGCTCGCCGACCGCATCGCCGTCGTCGACCACGGCCGGGTCGTCGCCTCCGGCACCCCGGCCGAGCTGAAGCGGCGGTTCGGCGACCAGCGCCTCGACCTGGAGCTCGCCGACCGGGCCCGCTTCGACTCGGTGACCACCCTGCTCGGCGCCCGCGTCGTGCAGTCCGACCCCGACCGCCTGACCATCGGCGTCACCACGGACGGCAGCGCGGCGCACGTGCGCGCAGTCCTCGACGAGATCGACCCGCAGCGCGCCGCCGTGCGGCGCTTCTCCCTGCACAGCGCCACGCTCGACGACGTGTTCCTCGCCCTGACCAGCACCGTCCTGAAGGAGCCCGTCAATGTCTGACATCGCCACCGCGCCCGTCCAGTGGCTCACCATGGGCGGCCGTTCGCTGCGGCTCGGCCGGCGCAACGTCGAGGCGCTGATCATGTCGCTGGTGCTGCCCGTGATGCTGATGGTCGTCTTCGTGTACCTCTTCGGCGGCGCCATCGACACCGGCACCGCGTATGTCACCTACGTGGTGCCCGGCGTCATGCTGCTGTGCGTCACGTTCGGCTCGGCGATGACCGCGGGCTCCGTCGCCAACGACATGACCGGCGGCATCATCGACCGGCTGCGGTCCCTCGACGTCGGCGGGCCGGCCATCCTCGCCGGGCACGTCGCCGCGAGCATCGCCCGCAACGTGTTCTCCAGCGCCCTGGTCTTCGGGGTCGCGTTCGCCATCGGGTTCCGCCCGCACGCCTCGGCGACCCAGTGGCTCGCCGCCGCCGGCATCCTGGTGCTGACGATCGCCGCCGTGTCGTGGCTGTCGGCGGCGCTCGGGCTGCTCGCGTCCTCACCCGAGGCGGCCAGCGGCTACACGTTCGGGATCACGTTCCTGCCGTACGCCAGCAGCGCCTTCGTCCCGATCGACACCATGCCCTCGTGGCTGCGCGGGTTCGCCGGCAACCAGCCGGTCACGCCGATCACCGAGAGCCTGCGGGGGCTGCTGCTCGACCAGCCGGTCGGCGCCGCGCCGTGGAAGGCGGTCGCGTGGTGCCTGGCGATCATGGTGGTGTCGGTGGCCGTGACGGCGCTGCTCTTCCGCGCCAAGACCCGCGGTTAGCGGCTCATCCTGCAGTAGCGGGTGTCCTGGGCGTCGTTGACCCGGATCTCCAGGTGTTCGAACGTGCCGGCGCGCTCGGCCTGCAGGCTCGTCGCGAACGTGGTGTCGTGCACCAGCTCGATCCGCTGGTCGTCCGCCCCGTCCTCCGGCACGATCGACCAGGTGCCGTCGCCGGTCAGCGGTGGCAGGACCCCGCGGTCGTTCCGGACGAGCCCCTCGGCGTGGTAGGTCCCGTCGTCGCGGATGCTGACCTTGCCGCCGCACTCGCTCGTCCACACCCCGACGACCTGGTCCTGGGTGAACCGCGGGCGGTCCTGCTCGGGCGCGATGTCGTCCCACGAGGACGGGATCGCGTCGCAGCAGTTGCAGCCGAGCAGCAGCGGCAGGGCCAGGACCGCCATGATCACCCTGGCCCGGGTGGATCTCCGGGGCACGCGGTGATCATGGCAGACCCGTCGATGCCTAGCTAGCGGCCGGGTCGAGCCTGATCGACAGGCTGTTGACGCAGTGGCGGGTGTTCTTGTCGGTCATCCGCTCGCCCCGGAACACGTGGCCCAGGTGCGAGTCGCACCGGGCGCACCGGATCTCGGTGCGGACCATGCCCATGCTGCGGTCCTCGATCTCCTTCACGGTGCCGGGGATCGCGTCGTCGAAGCTGGGCCAGCCGCAGTGCGAGTCGAACTTGGACGTGCTCTCGAAGAGCTGGGCGCCGCACGCGCGGCAGTTGTAGACACCCTCGGTCTTGGTGCTGACGTATTCCCCGCTCCACGGCGCCTCGGTGCCCGCGCGGCGCAGGACCCGGAACTCGTCCGGGGACAGCCGCACGCGCCACTCGGCATCGGTGGTGGGCAGGTCGACAAGTGGCTCGGTCATGCCTCAACGGTAGGCGCCGCGGGGCGGGGCGACCATTACGGCCCGCGAACGCGATTTCTGTGCCGCGCACGCGACGTCTCCGCCGCCGCCTCGTTGGACCGACGAAAGCCGTGATTCGGACTTTTCATGGCACACCGGTCGAATGGACGGGGTACGACAACGATGAGGCTGCTCTACAAGGCGGTTGCGGTCGGCGCGGCCGGTGCTGCGGGCATCACGCCACTGGCCACCGCGGCGCACGCCGGACTCGCGGCGCAGGAGCTGCGCGTGGACGGCTGCGGGACGTCTTGGGACTCGCGGAGCGGCAACCTCGAACTCTGCGCCGGCACCGAGACGTCCCACCCGGGCACCGGCCCGGCCGGCTACGGCCCGAGCGACACGAACGACTGGCAGTACAACGGCCCGACCAACGTCGGCACGGGCGGCCCGCTGTACGCGGGCCACGGCGACGGCGACGACGACGCCCCCGGCTACGGCAGCGGCCACGGCTCCGGCAACGGCGGCTACGGCGGTCACGGCAACGGCGGTCACGGTGCCGGCGGCCACGGCAACGGTGGCCACGGCAACGGTGGCCATGGCAACGGTGGCCACGGCAACGGTGGCCATGGCAACGGCGGTCACGGCAACGGCGGTCACGGCAACGGCGGTCACGGCAACGGCGGTGGTGGCGGTTACGGCGGCGGGCCGGGTGGATCGCACAACGGCGGCGGGGGTGGCAACGGATCCGGCAACGGTGGTCCGGACACGCCCGGCGGCAACGGCGGCACGACCCCCGGCGGCGGCAACGGCGGCGGCGGTGGCAACGGCAACGGTGGCACCACCCCCGGCGGTGGCGGCGGCGGTGGCAACGGCGGGACCACGCCCGGCGGCGGTGGCGGGTCGACCCCCGGCGGCGCGACGCCCGGCGGTGGCGGCGGGAACGCGAACGGCGGCACCACGCCCGGCGGCGGCGGTGGCAACGCGAACGGCGGTACCACGCCCGGCGGAACAGGCTCGGGCAGCGGTGGCCCCGGAGTGTCCGGCGTCCCGGCCGGATCCGGGGCGGGCGCGGCGACCGGCACCGCCACGGCCACCGGCACCCTGCCCGTGACCGGCGCGTCGTCGCTGATGACGACGGTCGGGTTCGCGTTCATCATCGGCGGCGCCGGCATCCTGTACCTGACCAGGCTCGGCGACAAGGGCGACGAGCCCACCCAGGAGCGCACCCCCAGGAACCCGGCCCGGCCGCCGGCGCGGATGCCGATGCCGCGGCGCAGGCCGAGCCCGCAGGCGACCCGGCGGTCATGACGGTGTCGCGGGACCCCGCGACCGCGACCGGCGCGTAGGGTGCTTGCATGGCCGCGAGTGTGCTGGAGATCGAGGTCGCGGGACGGAAGGTCCGGCTGACCAGCCCCGACAAGGTGATGTTCCCGGAGCGCGGGTTCACCAAGCGCGACGTGTTCGAGTATTACGTCGCGGTCGGTGACGGCATCATGCGGGCGCTGGGCAACCGGCCGACGACCTTGCAGCGGTTCCCGGAAGGGCTCGCCGGCGAGACGTTCTTCCAGAAGCGGGTCCCCGTCAAGGGGGTCCCGCCGTGGCTGGAGACGGCGCAGATCGCGTTCCCCAGCGGGCGCAAGGCCGACGAGCTGTGCCCCGCCGACCTCGCGCACGTGGCGTGGGCGGCGCAGATGGGCACGATCGTGTTCCACCCGTGGCCGGTGCGCAGGGAGCACGCCGACCACCCGGACGAGCTGCGCATCGACCTCGACCCGCAGCCGGGCACGGACTTCGCCGACGCGGCCGTCGTCGCGGGGGAGCTGAAGGCGGTGCTCGACGAGCTCGGCTGGAAGGGGTGGCCGAAGACCAGCGGCGGCCGCGGCGTCCACGTGTACGTGCGGATCCAGCCGAACTGGACGTTCGTCGAGGCGCGGCGGGCCGTGATCGCCCTGGCGCGCGAGGTCGAGCGCCGCCGGCCGGACCTCGTCACCACCAAGTGGTGGAAGGAGGAGCGCGGCGAGCGGGTCTTCGTCGACTTCAACCAGATGGCGCGGGACCGCACGATCGCGTGCGCGTACTCGCTGCGCGCCAACGCCCGCGCGACGGCGTCGACGCCGCTGCGCTGGGAGGAGCTGCCCGACGTGGAGCCCGACGACTTCGACCTGCGCACCGTGCCGGAGCGGATCGCGAAGCTCGGCGACGCGCACGCCGGCATCGACGACGTCGCGCACGACATCACGCCGCTGCTGGAGTGGGCGGAGCGCGACGCCGCGAACGGCGAGGGCGACATGCCCTACCCGCCGGAGTACCCGAAGATGCCGGGCGAGCCGATGCGGGTCCAGCCGAGCCGGGCCCGCCCCGTCGGGTAGCGGCTACTTGTCGCAGGTGAGGTTCGCGGCGGGGACGCGCAGGTCGATCAGGTAGCGGTTCACGGCGTCGATCACGCACCCGGTCTTCGGGTAGGCCGTGTGGCCTTCGCCCTTCCAGGTGATCAGCGTGCCGACGCCCAGCATCTTCGCCAGGGCCGGCGCCTGCTCGTACGGGGTGGCCGGGTCGCCGAGCGTGCCGATGACGACGATCGGCGCCGAACCGGTCGCCTCGCCGGCCGGGTACGGGTCGCGCTTGCCGGGCCACTGCGCGCAGATGAGGTTCAGCGCGAGCGCCCCGCCGAACAGCGGGTACTTCTGCCGCCACTGCGGCTGCAGCGCCTTGGCCTGCTCGATCGTCGGGGTGTCGTCGCTGTCCGCGCAGCCGACGGCCGCGTTGGCGTCGAACATGTTCGTGTACTTGCCCTGCGGGTCCCGTTCCGCGTACGAGTCGGCGAGCTGGAACATCTTCTCCGGCTTCCCCGCCCGCAGGTCCTGCATCGCGGACGCCAGCAGCCGCCAGCTCGACTCGCTGTACAGCGACGACACCACCGCGGTGAAGACCCAGCCGGCGGTCGCGCTGCGCCCCTTGCCCTGCACGGGGCTCGTCCGGGCGTCCGCGATCGCCTTCGTCACGACGGCCCGCGGATCGGGGCCGATCGGGCAGGAGCTCGGGTTGGCCTTGCACCAGGCGCTGAAGTTGTCGAAGGCGAGCTCGAACCCGGCGGCCTGCTTCTCCGCCGAGTCCTGCATCGACAGCGTCGGGTCGACCGCCCCGTCGAGGACGAGCGCGCGGACGTTCTTCGGGAACAGCTGCGCGTACACGGCGCCGAGCAGCGTGCCGTAGCTGTAGCCGAGGTACGTCAGCTGCTGCTCGCCGACCGCGGCGCGCAGCGCGTCCATGTCCCGGGCCGTCTGCTCGGTGGAGAAGTACTGCAGCGTGTCGCCGTACTTCTCGCCGCAGCTCTGCGCCAGCTTCCGGGTCAGCGCGACCGACTCGCCGAGCGCCGCGTCCGTCTGCGGGTCGGGGTCGATGCCGAAGTTGGCGTCGAGGTCGGCGTCGGAGAAACACTTCACCGGCGACGACCGGCCGATGCCGCGCGGGTCGAACCCGATCACGTCGAAGCGCCGCACGACCTCCGCCGGCAGGTACACCGACCGGTAGACGGCATAGTCGAACCCGGACGCACCGGGCCCGCCCGGGTTGATGAACAGCGAACCGACCCGGTCCCGCTGCGTCGTCGACCGGCCCCGGACCAGCGCGACGTCGAACGTGCCGGAGCCCTCCGGGTTGTGCCAGTCCTGCGGGACCTTCACCGTCGCGCAGTCGTACTTCACGTTCTGCGGCGGGCTGGAGAAGATCCCCTTGTAGACGTCGGGGCACGACTTCCACTGCGCCGGCTCGACCTTGACCCCGCCGGACGTCGACGCGCTCGAGGACGGCTCGGCCAGCCGCCGGCCCTCCTGGGCGGGGGCGTCCGCGAGGTCCTTCGGGAGGCTGCATCCAGAGAGGAGGAGCATCGTGCTCAGCAGGGCCGCGGCCGCTCGTCTCAAGGCCGCCCCGCCAGCACCGACTCGACGTCGAAGCGGATCGGGCGGTCGAGCTGGTCGTACGTGCACGACCGGGGCTCCCGGTCCGGCCGCCAGCGCTTGAACTGCGCGGTGTGCCGGAAACGGTCGCCTTCCATGGCGTCGTAGCCGACCTCGACGACGAGCTCGGGGCGCAGCGGCACGAACGACAGGTCCTTCTTGCCCGACCAGCGGCTCAGCCCGCCCGGCAGCCGCGTCGCGGCGTCACCGGCCGGGACGGCGTCGAGGCTCGCGGCGGCCGCGCCGGGCGCCTGACCTGCCCAGTTCCACGGGTGGTCGACGACGCCCTCGCGGTACTGCGCGAGCTCCTCGACCAGCTCGGCCCGGCGCTCCCTGGTGAACGACGCGGCGACCCCCACGTGGTGCAGGCGCCCTTCCTCGTCATAGAGCCCCAGCAGCAGCGACCCGACGATCGGCCCGTCCTTGTGCCAGCGGAACCCGGCCACGACGGCGTCCGCGGTGCGGGCGTGCTTGATCTTGAACATGGTGCGCTTGCCCGGCTCGTAGGCGCCTCCGGCGGGCTTCGCGATGACCCCGTCCAGCCCGGCGCCCTCGAACCGCTCGAACCAGTCCCGCGCCACCTCGATGTCGGTGGTCACCGGCGTCACGTGCACGGGCGGCTCGACGTGCCGCAGGGCCTCCTGCAGCCGGGCCCGGCGCTGCGCGTACCCCACCTCGACCAGCGACTCGTCACCGATCGCCAGGAGGTCGAACGCCACGAACGACGCCGGCGTCTGCTCGGCGAGGAGCCTCACCCGCGACGCGGCCGGGTGGATCCGCTGCCCGAGCAGCTCGAAGTCGAGCTTCGGCTCGCCCTCGCCGCGCCGGATCACGATGATCTCCCCGTCGACGACGCACCGCTCCGGCAGCTGCGCCAGGGCCTGCTCGACGACCTCGGGAAAGTATCGGGTCAGCGTCTTGCCGCCACGGCTGGCCAGCTCGACCTCGTCGCCGTCACGGAACACGATGCAACGGAAGCCGTCCCACTTCGGCTCGAAGCTCATCCCCTCCGCGCTCGGCAGGCTGGGAATGCTCTTGGCCAGCATCGGCTCAACGGGCGGCATCACCGGCAGATCCACCCCGTCACAGTAGCCGTTTCCGGACCGCGTCCGTGATCCGGAAGACTTTGTGCTGCCATGACGACACAAAGTCTTCCGGATCATGAGGAACGCGGGTGTCAGTAGCGGGCGAAGGAGCGCAGCGGCATTCGGGGGCCGAACTTCGGGGCGGTGATGCCGGCGGCGGCGAGGAGGCCGCAGACACGGCCGCGGTGGCCGGCGTACGGGGCGAGCAGCTCCAGCATGTGCTCGTCGGTGCCGCGCGCCGCGCCGGTCAGGGCGTACGCGACGACGTTCTTGATGTGGTAGTCGCCGACGGAGACGGCGTCGGGGTCGCCGTAGGCGGCGCGGGTGACCTCGGCGGCGGTCCAGGGGCCGATGCCGCGGATGGTGAGCAGGCGGGCGACGGCGTCGGCGGCGGTGGCGCAGCGCTCCAGGCGGTCCGCTTCGGCGGCGACGCGGCGCAGCGTGTCGGCGCGTTTCTGTTCGATGCCGAACGGGTGGAAGACCCAGTACGGCGCGGCGGCGATGGCCGACGGCGGCGGGGGGAGCCGGAGGCCGGCCCGCGGGCCCGGGGCGGGGTCGGTGCTGAAGTGCCGCAGGAGGCGGACGTAGCCGTCGCGGGCCTCCTTGCCGGTGACCTTCTGGCCGAGGACCGCCGGGACGAGGTGGTGGAAGACCCGGCCGGTCGCGCCGATGCGCAGGCCGGAGTGCTCGCGGGCCAGGCGGTGCACGAGCGGGTGCTGCCGGGCGAGGTCGGGGAAACCGGTGACGTCGTCCCGGAGCCCGGCGACGGCGTCGGCCCGGTCGAGCAGCCACGCCGCGCCCGGCCCGTAGGTGGTCGCGGTGAGCGTCGACCCGGTCAGCGTCAGCTGGAGCGTCGCCGCGCCGTCCGGGGTACGGGTGGCGAGCCACCCCTCCCGGGCGCCTACGGACAGCGTCGGGTCGCCGTGGATGAGGGCCAGGCCGCGCAGGGTGCCGGCCAGGTCGTACCGCTCGGGGACCGGGAGCGACCTCATCCCGCGGCCGCCCGGGCGAGCGCGCGGTGCAGGAGGCGGGCGTCGCCGAGCATGGCGCGCAGCTTACGCTCCAGACCGGCGATCGGGATGAGGTTCTGCGGCGCCCGCGGGTCCTTGTAGGCGCTGGACGCGAAGCGGGGCAGGGTAACCGCCGACAGGTGCGCCAGGGCGATCGCGTCGAAGGGCAGCAGGTCGGCGGAGCACTCGGCGCGCACGATGCCCGCCCACGGCGACCCTTCGGGACCCGGCAGCCGCAGGTACCACGCGAACCGGTGCCATGACGTGCCGAGCAGGAACACGGGGGAGCGCTGCCCGCCGCGCAGCCCGGTGACGACGGCGGTCAGCTCCGGCGGCAGGTATTCGACCCGGTGGGTCTTGATGTAGCCCAGGGCGCGGGGCAGGTGCGCCCGCTCCTGCAGGGGCCCGTCGACGATCAGCAGGTCACCGTCGTCGCGTTCCTCGCCGGACACCCCGACCTCGAGCGCCCGCATGTGCCGTTGTACGCCCAGCGCCAGGTCCTTCGGCTCGCCCCGGGCGACCCGCCGGGCCGGGTACCGGACGGCCCCGGCGACCAGCGGCGGCGCCAGCTCGAACGGGGTGAACAGGCCGCGCTCGATGCGGGTGGTGGCGATGGCGGCCGCGCCCCGGTCGAGGTCGCAGCGCACGACCCCGGCCGCGTACGACGCGGCGATCCCGGGGTGGGTGACGCCGTCGTCGTCGGTGGCCCAGACCCGGGCGTCGATGCGCTGGACGCCGTCGACGACGAGGACGGTGCCGGGGGGCCGCAGCCCGGCGGGCGGGTCGACGCCCCGCCAGGCGTCGGCGGGCAGCTCCACGTCGGGCTGGATCTGGGCGCTGCTCTGCGCCTGCGGGCCTTCCGAACCGCCCTCGAACGCCACCCCGTAGGAGGGGTCCCAGGCGTCGACGTGGAATCTCACAGCCCGATCCGTTCCACGCGGGCGGTGCGCGCGTCGCGGCGCACCTCGAACCTGACGGGGATGCGTTCGGCGAGGGCGCCGACGTGGGTGACGACGCCGACCATCCGGTCGCCGCGCGCGGCGAGGGCCTCCAGGGTGGCGGCGACCGTGTCGAGGGTGGACTGGTCGAGGGTGCCGAAGCCTTCGTCGAGGACGATCGACTCCAGGCTCGCCGACGACGTCGACATGCCCGCCAGCTGCTCGGACAGGGCGAGCGCGAGCGCCAGGGACGCCTGGAAGGTCTCGCCGCCGGACAGGGTCCGCACCCCGCGCCGGAGCCCTGCGTCGTGATGGTCGACGACGAAGAACTCGCCTTTCTCGTGGCTCAGGTCGTACTGGCCGCCGGACAGCTCCCGCAGCGTCCGCGACGCGCCGTCGACGAGCGTGTCGAGGGCCTCGGCGAGCAGCCAGCGCTCGAACCGGTCGGCCCGCAGGTGCTGGGCGAGGGCCTTCGCGACCTGGGCCTCCTTCGCGACCTCGTCGCGTTGCGCGCTGAGCTTGCCGGCCTCGGCGCGGCGCTCCTCGATCCGGCGGTGCGCCGCCTCGGCCCGCTCCAGGGCGACCGCCGCCTCCCGGGCGGGGTCGGTGCCCGGCGCGGCCAGCCCGGCCTCGGCGAACAGGGTGCGCAGCTCGCCGCGGACCGCGGCGACCCGCCCCTCGGCGTCCTGGACGGCCCCGGCGGCCGCGGGGCGGCGGGCCTGCCGTTCGCCCGCGCCGCCGCCGGCCCAGCCGGTCAGGGTCGCCCACGCGTCGGCGAGGTCGTCGCGGTCCGCGGGGGGCGGGCTGAACGCGGCGAGCGCGTCGCGGGCGGCGTCGAACGCCTTCCACGCGGAGCGCAGCTGGTCCTCGGCCCGGTCGGCGGCGCCGGCCGCCTTGCGGTGCGCCTCGCGCGCCTTGCGGACCTCGGTCCCGGCCCGCTCCAGTTCCTTGGACAGCTTCGCGATGGTGTCGAGGTCGCGGCGCAGTGCCTCGGGTGCGGGTGCCCCGTCGAGCGCCTTGTCGAGGGTGGCGAGCCGGCTGTCGACCTGCTCGGCGTGCGCCCGCGCGGCGGCGAGGCCCCGGTCCAGGTCGCGGACGATCCGGTCCTGCTGGGCGACGACCTGCTCGGCGGCGTCGCTGCGCTTGCGGGCCGCGTCGCCGGCCGACTTGGCCGCGGCGACCGCCGGCTCGTGCGGTGTCTCCGGCAGCGTCCGCACCGTCTGCGTGCACACCGGGCACTCGTCGCCGACCCGCAGGTGGGGGCGCAGCGCGGTGGCCCGGTCCACGGCGACGGCCGTCTGGTAGGCCTCCCGGGCCCGCTCCAGGGCCTCGAGTGCGTCCTTCGCCTTGGTACGGGCGACGCCGAGCGTGCCGGCCGCCCTGCCGTGCTCGGCGTCGGCGGCGGCGACGGTCGCGTGGACGGTGGCGGCCTCGGCGGCGAGCCGGTCGCGTTCGGCGTGCGCGTCCAGCAGCCGGCGCAGTGCGGTCGGGTCGCCGGCGGCCTGCAGCTCGCCGCGGAGCTTCTCCTCGCGCTCCTCGGCGGTGCGGACCCCGTCGCCGGCGGCGGTGACCGCGCCGCGGGCCGCGGCGGCACCGGCCGCGAGGGTGCCCGCGTCGGCCGGGACCCGCAGCCGGGTCAGCCGGTCGATCTCGGCGTCGAGGCCTTCCAGGGTCTCCGCGGCGGCGACGGCGAGCTTCGCCGCGTCGGCCAGCTGCGGCCCGATCCGGTCGACGTCCCCGGCGAGGGCGGTGAGCGTCGCCGCCTTCGCCGCCGCCGCGTCGAGGGCCGCGTCGCCGATGTCGGTCATCCCGGCGAGCTGCTCGCCGAGCACCTTGAGCTTCGCGTCGGCGGCGGCGCCGCGGGTGTTCGCGCGTTCGCGGATCTGCCCGTACACGTCGAGGCCGAGGAGATTGACCAGGATCTTCTGCCGCTCGGCGGGCTTGGCGTGCAGAAACGCCGCGAACTCGCCCTGCGGCAGGACCACGCACTTGATGAACTGCTCGTACGGCAGGCCGATCACCGTCTGCACGGCCAGGTCGACCTCGCTGGGCGTGCCGGCGAGGACGGTGCCCATGTCCTCGGCGCTGATCCCGGTGTCGAAGCGGGCCAGGTCGAAGCCGTGGGGGAGCGCCTCGAGGCCGGCGTGCTTGGTGGTGACCGCGCCCTTGCCGTCGCGCCGCACGACGCGGGCGATCACGTATCGCACGCCCGCGGACTCGAACACGAACCGCACCCTGGCCTCGGTCGCCGACGGCGCGAGCGCGTTGCCGATCGCCCGCCGGTCGGCCCAGCGGGGGACGGTGCCGTAGAGCGCGAACGTCATCGCGTCGAGGATCGTCGACTTGCCGGAGCCGGTCGGGCCGATGAGGGCGAAGAAGTCGGTGTCGGTGAAGTCGACCGTCGTCGGCCGCCGGAACACCGTGAAGCCGTCCATGTCCAGGCGAATGGGCCGCATGCGTCAGTTCCTCGCTTCTTGAACTTCGTCGTGCAGCTGGTGGAACAGCTTGACGGTGGCGTCGTCCGCGTGGCCCTTCTGGCCGAGGTAGTCGGAGAACAGCTCCCCGGCGGACCTGCCGGCGCGGGCCGCGGCCTGCCCGGCGGCCTTCGGGTCGGGCAGCAGCTTCGGGTCGATGCGCACCTCGAGCGCTCTGGGCAGCAGCTCCTGGACCTCCTCGCGCAGGCCCGCCCTCGGCTGCTCCGACACGTACACCCGAAGCCACGCCTCGCCGGTGTCCAGGGTCGCCAGCTGGGCGAGGTTGCCCCGCACCGTCCGCAGCGGGGTGGCGACCGGCAGCGGCACCTCGCGGACCCTCGCCGCGGTGCTCGTGGTGACGTCGACGACCGCGACGGCGGAGAAGTTCTCCTCCTCGCCGAAGTCGATCGGCAGCGGGCTGCCGCAGTAGCGGATCGGGCAGGGGCCGTTGACGGTCTGCGCCCGGTGCAGGTGCCCGAGCGCCACGTAGTGCGCCGAGGACGGGAACACCGACGCGGGCACGGCGTAGCCCATGATCGTGTGCGCCTCGCGCTCGCCGCCGCCCATGGTGGCGCCGATGACCGTCAGGTGGCCGGTGACGAGGTTGACGGTGTCCTTGCCGAAGCCCTTGGCGAGGGTGGCGAGGAGGCCGCCGATGTGGTGCGCGTAGGACTGGGCGCTCTCGGCGGCGCTGAGGTCGAACATCTCCGCGGCGCGCAGCGCGTACCGCTGGGAGACGAACGGCAGCGCGGCGAGCCGCCACTCCTCGCCGTCCCTGGTGCGCCCCTCCAGCAGCAGCTCCTCGGGCTTCGTGAGGGCGCCGCGGATGGTGATGCCGGCCGCCTCCGCCCACGGCCGCAGCGCGTCGAGGGCCTGGCCGTTGTCGTGGTTGCCGCCGATGACGACCACGTCGGCGCCGGTCTTGCGCAGCGCCGACAGCCCCCGGGTGACGATCTTCGTGGCGTCGGCGGGCGGGCTCGCGGAGTCGTACAGGTCGCCGGCGACGATCACCAGGTCGGGCCGCTCGGCCTCGGCCACGTCGACCAGCGCCTTGAGGGCCGCGATGTGGTCGTTGGCCCGTGACTGTCCTTTGAGGACCTTGCCGACGTGCCAGTCCGAGGTGTGCAGGATCCGCACCGGTGGGTCCTCCTTAGAACGGGATCTCGTCGTCGGTGATGCCGCCGCCGACCCTCGCCACCACGGCGAAGGAGTCGTTGGCCTGGGCGATCGACCGCAGCGTCGCGCTGGGCGCGGCCCCGGCCTCCGCGGGCCGGGTCGCCCATGACGGGAACGGGAACTCGATGCACAGCGGCACCGGGATCTCCGGCTGCGACACGAACATGGTCCCGGGCTTGGCCAGCAGCGCCCGCTGGCGCTGCGCGGGCGGGAGGAAACCGTACTCCGGGCGGGACGCCTCCGCCGGGTCGAGCCGGCCGACGACCCGGATCGCGGAGTTGGCCACGATGCGCCGCTCGACCTCGCTCGCCGTCTGCTGCGCGCCGATCAGGACCACGCCCAGGGACCGGCCGCGCTCGGCGATGTCGAGCAGCACCTCCTTGATCGGGCTGGTGCCCTCCCGGGGCGCGTACTTGTTGAGCTCGTCGAGGACCACGAACAGCAGCGGCTTCGCCGAGCCCGCCTTCTCCTTGCGCTCGAACTCGCTGCGCAGCGTCACACCGACCACGAAGCGCTGCGCCCGGTCCGGCAGGTTGTGCAGGTCGACGACGGTGACCTGGGCGCTCTCCGCGGTGTTGATCGCGTGCGGCCGCCGGGTCGCGAGGTCGCCGCGGATCAGCCGGGACAGGTCCTTCTTGCTGCCGATGAGCCGCCGGGCGAACGCGTTGACCGTGCCGAGCCCGACCGCGCTGCCGGCCCACTGCCCGCGGGTGGCGTCGTCGGTGATCTGCTCCACCAGGTAGTCGACCAGGTCGGCGTAGGAGTTGAGCCGGGTGCCGTCGACCGCGACGCCGCCCTCGGCGGGCTGGGCGATGCGCGCCAGGTGCGCCGTGACCGAGTGGACCACCATCGTGTACTGCTGGCGCTCGTCGTCGGCGTCGGCGAACACGTACGGCAGCAGCCGGTCTGTGCAGAACTCCTGCAGCGTCCAGTAGAAGCTGTCGACGCCGGTGAGCCGGCTGCTGACGTCGGGCGTGCCGGACGAGTCGCCGGCCCGCGGCGGCGCGTAGACCCGCACGTCCGGGAACGGCCCGGCGACCAGCCCGAGCCGGGCGTAGTTCGCCTCGGTGGCCGCGTCGAGGCGGCTGTTGGGGTGGTCGAGGAACAGCAGGTCCTCGCCCTTCACGTTGAAGATCAGCGCGCGGGTGTTGGCGGTCTCGCCGGCGCCGCCCAGGACACCCGACCGGAACACCGAATAGAGCAGGAACGTCGCGAAGCTCGTCTTCGTCGCCACCCCGGAGATGCCGGAGATCGACACGTGCGCGCCGCGGCTGCCGTCGAGGAAGTCCGCGTTGAGGAACATCGCGGCGCCGTCCCGGCCGAAGCCCATCGGGATCGTGCGGTCCATCCGGTCGAAATACAGCGCCCCGGCCCGCGCGTCGCCCTGCGCCCGGTGGACGACCGCGCCGGGCGTCGGCGGGACGTAGACCTCGGGGTCGACCCGGGTGGTGGTGATCTCCGCGGCCTCCTGCACGGTCGCCGGCAGCGTGCCGTCGGCGACCAGGAACACGTCGGAGTCGAACACGACCCCTTCGTGCCGGGCCCGGACCGCGGTGACGACGCCGGCGATCTTCACCGGCGGCTGGCCGGGAAGCTCACGCTCGGTGATGACGACGTCGTCGAGTTGCAGATAGGCGTCGTCGTTGACGGCGACCCAGAACGTCAGCGGGGTCGCGTCGGCGGTGCCGAGGACCCGGCCGACGATCGGCCCGTCCTTCGGCGCTTCCGTGGCATCCATTCCTCGACCCCCAGTACATGTGTTCGCCTGTGCATCGTGCCCCAAGACCGCCGGTGGATCGAAGCCACCACGCCCACCTGTGGACGCGTTCACGCGCTTTCATCTGCCCAAAATGGTGCAAGCCGGGCGCTCGTCCACAGGTTGGGGACAGTTGTCCACAGGGTTGTGGACAACGTTGTGGACTTCGGGTCAGCGCCCGTACCGCAGCAGCAGCTGACCATCGGCCAGTAATGCGTGACGCAGCGTGAGATTCTCGGGGGTGCCTTGCGGGGGTCCGGCGGTGATCCTGCCCGCTCCCGGCCCGGTGAGCAACGGCGCCACGGTGAGGCACAGCTCGTCCACGAGGCCACGCGCGGTGAGATACCCGAACAGGGTCGGCCCGCCCTCGCTGAGGATCTGGGCGAACCCGCGCTCCCGGAGCTGCCGGACGGCCGCCGTCAGGTCGACGTGCTCCTCGCCCGCCCGGATGACGTCGGCGGGCAACGCGTCCGTGTCCGCCGTCTCCGTCGTGACGACGATCGGCCGTACCGGAGCGTCGGCGAGCGCGGCCTGCGCGGGGTCCAGATCCGCCCGGCCCGAGACGATGACGAGCGTCGGATACTCGCTCAGGCCGTGCTCCAGGCGCCACCTGCGGCGCTGCTCGTCGAGGCGCAGCGCGCGGTAGCCCTCGTCGCGGACCGTGCCGGCGCCGACGAGCAGCGCGTCGCAGTGCATCCGCAGGATGCCGAAGACGCGCTTGTCCTCCGGACCCGACAGCCCCGCGGACTTCCCGTCGAGGGTGCCGGCGCCGTCGAGGCTCGCCACGAAGTTCACCCTCACGGTGGGGTCGGGCGGCGGCGCGTACAGGTCGATGAGCGAGGCCTGGTCGACCGGTCCGGGTTCCGGGTAGAGCTGCTGCACCCGCCAACCCTACGGTCCCGGCGCCCCGGTCACCGGCGGGGTCGGCGCCGGCTCGCGATGCTGGCAGTCGCACCGGTTGCCGCCGGGGCAGTCGGCATGTCGTTTCTCCCGGCACGCAGGACAGATCACTAGTTCTCTCCCTCCGGCTCGTCCTGGCCGGCGGATCGCGGGGCCGCCCATCAGCCAGATGAGGTCGCAGCCGGTCGTGTCGGCGATTTTGGTGGCGATCCGCTGGAGGCCGCGCGGTTCGACGCCGTCGCGTTCCCAGGTGCGCCATGACTCGGTCGGCAGGCCGCACGCGGTCGCGGCCTCTTTGACGTTTCCCCAGCCCATCCGCTGTCGGATGAGGGCGAGTCGGGCTCCGAAGGTGCTGTCGTCGGGGATCCACGCCGCCGGGGCGGTCGTCGCGGTGGACCCCAGGACCTCGGTACTCATGTGCACAGGTTAGCGGGAATCACACAGATCGACATAGAGGGTCACCCGAACCTGTGCTTGACACAGGTAGCTGAGAGACCTAGTTTCCTGTGTATGACACAGGAAAGCCCGTATCTCACAGTAGGTGAGGTGGCGGTGCGCTTCAAGGTCAGCGAGGAGACGGCCCGGGAGTGGGCCCGGTCCGGCACGGTCGAGGCGATTCGCCTGCCCGGCGGCCAGTACCGGTTCCCCCTCGCGGCCATCGAAGCGATCGAACGCACCCCGGCCAGCGTGACCCCGTGACCGCGCCTGCTCTGCCCGCCGCCGAGCTGCCGGACCTGCTCGGCACCTCACCCGCCGACCTCACCACCCCCGGCCCCGTCGCCGACCTCACCACCGCCCGGCAACGCGCCGAACGCATCCGCACCGACCTCGTCACCTACTCGCGGATGCGGCAGGACATCGCCGACGCCTTCGCCCAGCGCGACTGGGCAGCGCTCGGCTACGCCAGCTGGTACGCGTACCTCGACGGCGAGTTCGGGCAGGAGCTGCAGCAGCTGGCCCGGTCGCGTGAGGAGCGGCAGCTGGCGGTCGGGGACCTGCGGGGGCAGGGCCTTTCGACGCGGCAGATCGCTGCGGTCGCCGGCGTCGACGCGAAGACGGTCCGCAACGACCTGGAGGCCGTGCCCGCTGCGGCGCCGGCCGGAAAGGTCGTCGGGTCGGACGGGAAGTCGTACCCGGCGCAGCAGGCGGTTGCCGATTCGGAGTGGGAGCAGATCTTCCAGGTGCTGACCCGGCTCACGCCCGACGGCATCTGGGCGCGGGCCATGGACGTCGCCGAGGCTCACGGCGGCGGCTGGTCGCCGTCGCTCGTGACCCGCCGCCTGCAGGCGCTGCACTCCGGTGGGCGGGTCGAGTCGTCGACCGACCGTGCCGTCACCGGCATCCGGGGAACCGCGTGGCGGCCCCGCGCCGCCACCCCTGAGACGCCCGCGGCCGCCACCGCGGTCACCCAGAACGACCCGGCCGGTCCCGTGCCGACCGCCGACGACCCCCCGGCGGCCGCCACGTCGAGGGATTCGCGGCCCGAGGACCGGCCGGGTCCCCAACTCCCGACTGACCGGGACCCTCAGGAACCCACCGCCGAACCTGGCGAGGGGACTCCCGCAGCGGTCGCTACGACCGGTCAGCCGGGCACCAACCACCCGATCGTCCTCGTCGCCTCGCCCACGCCCAGCCAGCCGCCAGCGCGCGCAGAGGTCTGGGAGGACGACGGCAAGAACACCGTCGTGAAGGTCGTCTACTGCGATTCGCGGACCGGTGCCTGGGTCGCACGTAAGCGGATCCTCGGCCCGGCTGAACCCGAGAGTCAGCCGAGCGCGCTCCGGATCGCCGGCTCGGACGCACTGGAGGTCTTCGACCACGGCGTCATCCACGTCGGCGACCGAGACCTCCACCTCCGCGCCGGCCGCGTCGACGGCGACGTGCCCGTCGCCTGGCTCGCGGTCGAGCACGGCGGCGAGGAGACCGAGCTGCTTGCCCTCAACCCGTTGAAGGTCCAGCTCCTCATCCAGAAGCTCACCGCCATCCACGCCTGGCTGGTCGGCGAGCAGCTGGCCAACGAGTGAGCCGCGGCCCCGGCAATCGCGGTCCCAGAAACCGCGCCGGCGGCAGCCGACCGCCAGCACCGCCCCGCCCCAACTCGAACGGGGGCAGCGGCTGCGGAATGACCATCGCCGCCGCCGTCGCGTTCCTGCTCCTCGCCGTCGGCATCGCCGCGGCAACCCACTGAACCGGAAGGAAAGTCCGATGTCCACCGACACCATCGCGTCGTCGACGTCCCCGCCGCCGGAGGACCCGGCCGTCGCGTTCCTGCGCAGCAGGGCCTACGCGTCGGTCGCCGAGCACAGCCCCACGCTCGGCGCCCCCGCCGCCGTCACCTTCGACACCGTCGGCGGCCGCCGCACGGCGACGATGCGGTTCGACACCCTCAACCAGGCCGGGGCCTGGGCCGACTGGCTGCACTGGCCGTGGGTCGCGACCGACCGCGGCGGCCAGTGCACCCTGCAGGCGTTCGGTCAGTGGCTCGGGTTCTCGTGGGAGATCACCGGGTCGGAGCCGCTCGCGCCGCAGGCCGCGCCCGCGCACCGGGAGGGCTGACCGGTGATCAAGATCGAACCGTTCGACGCCGCGATCACCTACGCCGCCGCCCACCCCGACGAGTTCTACATGCAGGCCTGGTTCAAGCGGACCGACTGCGGCACCACGGCGTGCCTCGCCGGGACGCTCGCGATCCAGGCCGGGTGGGGCCCGACCGGGTGGAAGACCTCCTACGCCGACGGCCAGCCGGCCGGGTGGGACCGCGCCGCGCAGGTCGTCAAGGACGGCATCGTCGACCGGGTCAGCGCCGTCGCCGCCGACATCCTCGGCCTCGACGAGATTCGCGACCACGTCCTGCTGGACGAGCTGTTCCACGCACCGAACCTCAAGGCCGTCATCCGCATCCGGAACCGGGTCGCCGCCGAGCAGGGCATCCCGGAACGCGTCTGGTCGGTGGCGAAGTGAAAGAGCTGTCCAACGCGCTGGTCGTCGTCGCCCTGATCGCCGCGGTCACCGTGGTCTGCGTCATGGGCCCCGCCGGCTGGTGGGTCAAGTGAGCGTCACCCGCGCGTGCCGCCGCAAGCGGGCCCACGACTCTGCCGCGAAGGCGGAACGGCACCGGCAGCGGCTCATCCGCTCCGGTGCCGCCCCCTCGGCCCTGCAGACGTACCGGTGCAAGCACTGCTCCACCACGGCCGCGCCCCGCTGGCACGTCGGCCACACCCAGAACCGCATGAAATGGAGGAAGAGCTGATGGCCTGGCTCACCATGGCGGTCGCCGTCGGCGCCGTCGCCGTCCTCGCCGGACGGCACTACCTCACCCAGCAGCTGCCGCTCGCCGCCGCATCGCCCGCGGCCGCGGTGGCGCCTGCCCGGGTCCCGGTCCCGCACGTCGGCGCCGACGAGTCGTGGCGTCCCGCCATCGAGGTTGCCGCGCCGGTGGTCGCGCCGGTGGTCGCGCACACCCCGCCGGACCTGGCGGAGCTGACGATCCTGGCCGACTTCGACGCGCTCATCTCGTCGTGGGAGACCGACCCGGAGTGGCTGACGGAGTTCCGGCAGCTCGTCGACGCGTCGTACGCCCAGGCGAGCAAGCCGCTGATGACCCATCACCGGTGGCGGGAGGGCGCGCTCGACATCCCGACGGCTGAGCGGCCTCTCGTGCCGGCGCCTGGAGGTGCGCTGTGAACCCGAACCCGATCGTCGTCCAGGGGGCCGGTGTGCCCGAGGTCGAGCAGCAAGAGCCGGTCCACGACCACGTGTTCGGTGTCCGCTGCCGGCCGGAGTGCCCGCGCTGGGGGAACCCGACGCCGCAGCCCGGCTGGGAGACGCCGCAGGACTGGTACTTCACGTTCGGCGCCGACCACCTGCACCCGGAGACGGGGCAGCGGCTCGGGAAGAACTACATCCGGGTCCACGGCACGTGCGACAGCACCCGTGACGCGATGTTCGCCGCGTTCGGGAACCGCTGGTCGATGCAGTACGCGGCCGCCGACCGGGCCCGCAGCATCGACCGGTTCGGGCTGACCGAGGTGCCGATGCCCGGCCAGCAGCCCGCCGACGACGAGGCGCTGCGCGAGGTGTACGCGCAGGACGAGGCCGACCAGGACCGGGTGCCGACCGAGGCCGGGTTCGCCGCGTGGAAGGCGTCGCGTCGCGCCGTCGGGCAGGGCGAGCCGCCTGTCACGCCGGCGGAGGCCCGCACCGGCGTCAGCGACGTCCAGGCCGTAGTCCGGCAGGAGCTCGCGAAGGTCCGGCGCCTCATCAACGCGTACGGCGTCGCCTGCGATGCCCTCGGCGCGTCCACCGAGGCCCGGGACATCAGCGTCCGCAACCAGTCGATGGCCGTGGTGCAGCAGGAGAAGCGAGAGCTGCTCGCCGCCCTCGACCGGATCGAGACCCTGGCTGGCGGTGGACGCCGGTGAAGACCATCGCGCGGATCGTGCCGTTCCGCTACCCGAGCGGCCACCGCAGCGCCGTGACGCTCCGCTACGACGACAGCGTCCCGCTCGCCGCCGTCCTCGACTTCGGCATGGACATCGCCGGCAACGACATCCAGTGGACCGTCGCCCGGGACATCCTCGCCGACGGCCTCACCCGCCGCGCCGGCGAAGGCGACGTCCGCTGCTGGGCCGACAACCACTGGTTCTACGTCTGGCTGAACGGCATCGACCGTGCGACGGACCTGCCGAGGGCGGGCACGATGCGGCTCGACATCGACGAGGTCCGCGCGTTCCTGGTCGACGCCGAGGACCTCGTCCCGTACGGCAGCGAGCAGGTCGACTTCGAGGTGGAGCTGTCGAAGTTCCTGATCGGTGGTACCTGGTGACGCCGACCCAGCCGGAAGACCGGCTGCTCAAGCCCGGTGAGGTCGCTGCTCTGTTCCGCGTCGACCCGAAGACGGTGACGCGGTGGGCGGCGACGGGGCGGCTGTTGAGCGTCCGCACGCCGGGCGGGCACCGCCGCTTCCGCGAGTCCGAGGTCCAGACGCTGCTGGATGGGGACGGCAAGTGATCGCCCGCATCCGCGCTTGGTTCTCGGTGCCGGCGCCGGTCGTTGACGGCGTGCTCGTCGAGCGCTTGGAGAAGCAGCTCGTCGCCCTCCGGGAGCGGCAGGGCGACCCCACCTACACGCTGGCGGCCGTCGCTGACGTACGGAACGCGGTTATGGCCGCCGCTGGGCAGCAGTGGTTCGACTACGACGACGCCATCCACGGCCTCGACGCCATCGAGGACTACGTCCGGGGCGTGACCGCGTGACCGCCCCGGCTGCGGCCCGGCGGGTCACGCCCACCGCCGTCCGGGTCCTGCCCGCCGACGCCGACCGCGACACGTGGCTCAAGGCCCGCCGCGCCGGGATCGGGTCCAGCGACGTCCCCGGCCTCGTCGGCGCGTCCGAGTTCAAGACGCCGCTGCACGTTTGGCACGACAAGCGCGGCGAGCTCGACGACTTCGCCGGCGAGGCCGCGCTCTGGGGGACCCTCCTCGAGGACACCGTGGCCCGCGAATGGGCCCGCCGGAACCGGTCCGTGATCCGGCGGGTCGGTCTCGTCGCGCACGAGACCGAGTCGTGGATGCTCGCGACCCTCGACCGGCAGGTCCTGGAGTGCCCGCTCACCTCCGACCGCGAAGCGTGTGCCCTCGAGGTCAAATGCCGCAACGCGTTCAGTTCGTCGAAGTGGAAGCGGAACGTCCCCGACGACGTCCTCGGCCAGGGCGCGTGGCAGATGGCTGTCACCGGGTTCCGGCACATCCACGTCGCGGTCCTCATCGGCGGCAACGACTACCGGCAGACCGTCATCCGCTGGGAGCAGGACCTCGAGGCGTACATCGTCGGTGAGGTCCGGAAGTTCCGCGAGCAGCACCTGCTGACCGGTCGGCCACCCACGGCGGACCTCGACCGGTCCGAGGCGTACATCGAGCTCGACGCGCGGATGCACCCGGACCGGGTCGGTGAGATCACCGTCGAGCAGACCGGCGACGTCGACGAGTACGCGCGCCTGTCCCGGATCAAAGGCGACGCCGACCGGGACCTGAAGCGGATGCGGGCCCGGCTGGCCGAGCTCGCCGCCGGCCGCCGGTACGTGATCCACGAGAACCGGCTGGCGTACGAGCTGGCGCCGCGGTCGCGGACGAACGTCGACGTCGACCTGCTCGCCGAGCGCTGGCCGGACGCGTACGAGGCGTGCGTCTCCGAGACCTCCTACCACCAGATCGCGATCGCCAAGGAGTTCCGCAGTGTCTGACCTTCGCGCCCGGGCCGTCGAACAGCGCAACGGCGCCGCGCCCGCCATGGCCGCGGCGCCCGCGCCCGGCCGGCCCGACGTCGAGACCGCGCCCTTGGAGGACATCTCCTACGACGGCAACGCCATCACCGACGCCGAGCAGGTCCCCGTCCACGTCGCGTGGGCCCGGGTCATGGCCGACGTCCAGTCGATCAGCAAGGACGACCAGCGCAACGACACCGGCGGCCGCTACAACTTCCGTGGCGTGGACAGGGTCGTCAACGCCGTCGGGCCCGCCCTGCGCCGGCACGGCGTCCTCGTCCTCCCGGCCCGGGTCGTCGCGAAGGAGTACACCGAGACCCGCACGACGAACAACAAGTCGATGCAGGACTGCACGGTCACCGTCGAGTGGGCGATCGTCGGCCCGATGGGCGACCAGCTGCCGCTCGTGCAGTCGGCCGGCCAGGCGAACGACACCGGCGACAAGGCAACCGCGAAGGCCGTGTCGGTCGCGCAGCGGGTTCTGTTCCTAACGGCGCTGCAGATCCCGACGCAGGACCCGGACGTGGACCGCGGCCACGAGCGCGGCGACGTCCCGGTGCCGACGGCGAACGGCTACCGCGACGAGATCGTCCACCCGGACACGTCCCTCGGCCGGCTCCGGCAGATCCGCAGCGAGATCGCGCAGCACCAGCTCGGCGGTCGGCTCGTCATCGACGACCACGGCGACGAGGTCGCCCTCAGCGCACTCGTCAGCCGCATCGGCAACGAGCGCAGCAGCAACCGGTCCAACCCGAATCAGTAGGAGATCCTGATGGCCCTTCGCGGATGGGGTCGGTCCGAGCCGACCCCCCAGCCCCAGAACACCCCGGCCAGCGACGACCCGCGGCTGCCGGACCTGCACCCGGCCCAGATCGACCTCCTCAACGCCCAGCAGCGCACCGCCGCGGCGATCGCCGAGATCGACGCCGGCCTCGCCCGGGCGGGCAACGCGCGTCCGGTCATGCGCGACGCGCTGCTCGACGCCCGGCTCGCGCTGATGGGCCCGACCCGGTGACCGCCGAACCGATGACCGAGCCGGTCGCCGACGCCGCAGCGACCACCCCGGAGCCGGACGTCCACCTCGTCTGCTGCAGCCCGAACAAGGGACTGTGCGGCACGGACCTCACCGGCGCCGACAACATCCCCGACACCGCTGTGGTCACCTGCTCCACCTGCGACCTCATCGACGAGGAGGGTTCGCAGTGCGGTGCCCTGTTCTGCCGGCTGCGTCAGTGGCTGCGGATGCGGTTCGGCAGGCCGCAGTGACCCTCGACGACATCATCGCGGAGATCACCGAGCAGCTCGGCGCCCCGACGAACGCGTTCACCGGCCGGGAGGTCGGTATCGCGACCGTCGACGGATGGGTGTGGACACGCGCCCGGGCGCCGTACGGGCTGCGGATCGAGCGGATCGGTGACCGGCACGTCGTGCGGGCGTGGCGGCACACCCTGCCGGACGGACGCCGCGCCGAGCTGCTCCGCACGGGCGCGCTGACCGTCGAGGAGATCCGCGCCGTCGCGGTCTTCGGCGGGCTCCTCGTCGACGAGCCGCCCGCCATCGCGGTGCACCTCGCCGGCCAGCTGGTGAGCGAGGCCCGGCCGTGACCCTCCGCCACCGCATCGCCGGCCTCGACCTGTCCCTCACCGGCACCGGCGTCGCCACCTACGACCCCGACCCGCGCCGCCCCTCACCGGTCGCCACGACGACCGTCGCGACCCGCGGCCTCACCGGCCACCCACGCCTCGCCGAGATCCTCCTCGCGATCTCCGACCTGCGAACCTGCGAGCTCGTCGTCATCGAAGACGTGTGGCTCGGCCTCAAAGGCGACACCGCCCTGCGGCTCGCCGAGCTCCACGGCCTCGTCAAGCACTGGCTGTGGCTGCGCTGCATCCCGTACGTCCTTGTCCAGCCGGCCCAGCTGAAGCTGTACGCGGTCGGGAAGGGCGGCGGGAAGGATGCCGGGAAGGACCAGGTCCTCCTCGCCGTGGAACGCCGGTACGGCGGGCTGACGACGGTCACGGACAACAACCAGGCCGACGCGCTGGTGCTGCTCGCGTTGGCGGCCGAGCGGTACGGGTCGCCGTTGGCGCCGGTCCCGGCCGCGCACAAGGCGGCGCTGGCGAAGGTCGACGGCTGGCCGGACCTCGGAGGTGCGGCATGAGCCGCCGCAGCCTCCTCCGCGCCCTCCTCGGCGCGACCATCGCCGCGCCCGCCCTCGCACTCATCACCACCGCGCAGGCCGCCCCCATCGCGGGCACCACGGTCGCCAAGCCCGGCACGTGGACGACGCTCCCCGGGTCCGGCGGCCTCCAGGTCCACCTCACCGACGCCACCGGCCGCACAGCCACCGTGCCCGTGGCGTGGACCACCGACGGGCACGTCACCGCGACGTGGCCACTGCCGCTGACCGTCGCTGCACCGGCCGCGTACGCGGGGCAGCGGGTGACGATGGCGGCTGGGTACGGGCTCGCCGTCCGCAGGGCAGGTGCGTGATGGGTAGCGACCTGACCAGCCTGGAACCACGCCACCCGCAGCCGCACGTCGACCCCGACCTGCCCAGCGGACGCGCCCACGGCTACCGCAACGTGCTGCACCTGCGCGAGGTCGCCGCCGACGCTGTCCGTGCCGGCCTGGACGGCTGCCTCTCCGACCCGTGGGCCGAGGCGGCGTGGGACGCACTGCCCGCCGCGCTCCGGGTTCGGCTCCGTCGCGCGAACACCGCCGTCGAGCAGCGCCCGCACGACGAGAGGGCCGCCCTGATCTACCAGGGGCGCATGGCTGAGGCGGTCACGTACCTCACCAGCACACCGCAGGGTGTGACCCGATGACCGCGCCCGAGGTCGTCGCCGGCGTCCTCCGCATCCCCGTCCACGACCTCTCCTACGGCGCCAACGCCCGCGGTGAACTCGGCGACACCAGCGACCTCGCCAACTCCCTCCGCACCCTCGGCCAGATGCAGCCGCTCCTCGTCGAACCCACCGACGGCGGCAGGTGGTCAGTGTTCGACGGGAACCGCCGCCTCAAGGCCGCCCGACAGGCCGGCCTCACCCACGTCATCGCGATCCCGCGGAAGACGCCGCTCACCGAGCAGCAGCGGATCGTCCGGCAACTCGGCATCCACGCAACCGCACGTGCGTTCGACCCGATGGCCGAGGCCCGGGCCGTGGAGTGGCTCATGTTCGCCGACGACGGCCCGCACATGACCCGCGAGGAAATCGCCCGGTCGCTGTCGAAGTCAGCCAACTGGGTCAAGGGCCGCATCGACCTGCTGCAGCTCGCGCCGGACGAGCAGGAGTCCGTGGCGAAGGGCACCTTGGCCGTCGGCGAGGCCCTACGAATCCTCGCCGTGCGCCGCGGCGTCACCCCGCCGGGCGGCGCACGACCCAGCTCGCACAGATGCGACGACGGCGGCCGCTGCGGCTGCCGCTGCCACAAACGGAATCAGGACTGAAGGGAACCGACATGCCGAAACGCATCGACCAGCTCACCGACGAGCAACGCGCCGCCATGGCCGCCCACGCCGACAAGTGGATCGCCCGCGGCCTCGACCTCACCCCCGTCGACTGGGACGCCTGGGAACGCGGCGCCCGCCGCTGCTACGAGTTCGCCAAGGTGCCCTGGCCCGGCCGGGTCGTCCGCGTCCCGTCGCCGTTCGTCGGCGCGATCGCGGCCCCGCTCGCCGCCTACCTCATCGGGTTGCGCCGGCGCGACGCGGTGCACGGCGCGGTGGGCGACGCGGTGGGCGGCGCGGTGCGCGGCGCGGTGGACGACGCGGTGGACGGCGCGGTGCACGGCGCGGTGCACGGCGCGGTGCGCGGCGCGGTGGACGACGCGGTGGACGGCGCGGTGCACGGCGCGGTGCGCGGCGCGGTGCGCGACGCGGTGCGCGGCGCGGTGCACGGCGCGGTGCGCGGCGCGGTGGACGACGCGGTGCACGGCGCGGTGCACGGCGCGGTGCACGGCGCGGTGCGCGGCGCGGTGGGCGACGCGGTGCACGACGCGGTGGACGACGCGGTGCACGGCGCGGTGCACGGCGCGGTGCACGGCGCGGTGCGCGGCGCGGTGGACGGCGCGGTGCACGACGCGGTGGACGGCGCGGTGCACGACGCGGTGGACGGCGCGGTGGGCGACGCGGTGCTGAAAGGTGCCTGGACCTCCATCCGCGACGGCTGGTGGCGCAGCTACCTCGGCGGCCAATGGTGGGGCAACTGGCTCGCCTGGAAGGCGTTCTTCCGCGACGCGTGCGGCCTCGAACTCGACGAGGACATGTGGGCGCGCAGCTACGCCTACGAGCAGGTCTCCACCGCCGGCTGGTGGTGGCCGTACCGCGACTTCGTGATGGTCTGCGACCGGCCGGTCGAGATCCACCGCGAACAGGTCGGCCCGGCCGGCTGGGGATCTCACCGGCTCCACCGCGAAGACGGCCCCGCGATCTCCTGGTCCGACGGGTGGGCCCTCTACTACTGGCACGGCATCCACGTCCCCGCCGACCTCATCGAGGGCGACGGCTGGAGCGTCGACCGGATCCTGCGTGAGGGCAACACGGAGATCAAGCGGGCAGCGATCGAACGGATGGGATGGCCGCGGTTCGTCACCGAGGCCGGACTGAAGCAGGTCGGCCCGGCCCAACCGGATCCGGGGAACGCGCCTCACACCATCGCCTTGTATGACATCCCGGCTCGGCTGCAGGTGTTCGGCGGCGAGCACGTGCGGCTGCTGGTGATGACGAACGGCAGCCCGGACCGCAACGGCGAGCTCCGCCAGTACGGGGAGACGGTGCCCGGCCACATCCGTACGCCGCTGGAGGCGGCGGCGTGGCAGTGCGACGCGCCGGTCGAGGTATACGCGCAGCTAGAGCGTCGCACATGACACCCGAACAGCTCGCCGAGCTCGTCACCTACCTGCGGCAGATGGACGCCCAGCAGCAGGACACCGACGCTGGCGGCGGCCGCGAGATCGCCTGGTACTGGTACCGCGAGGGCATCGAGGACATCCTCGGCCTCCCCCGCAACACGCTCGACACCGAGACCAACCCCCTGGCCAGCACCGAGCTGGCCGACGACTGAAGGAGCAGCACATGCACACGCACACGTACGGAACCGCCCTGGCCCTCGCCGCCGTCACCGTCCCGGACCACCTCCAGGCCGACGCAGAGGTGCCGATCCTGACCGGGGTTCAGGCGCAGGGCGACCTCCTCGTCTTCCCCGCCGCCGCGGCGATCCTCCCGCGGGACCTGGACTGGAAGCCGGTCACCGCGGCCGGGGTCCAGGTCGTCCACGGCGAGGCGACCGGGAACACCCACTGGCTCCACGGCGGGTTCGACAGCCCGGGCGTGCTGTGGGCGCGCGTCGACGAGGGCGTCCGCATCGGCTACGTGACGGTGCCCGACGGCCAGACGGCGCTGCTCGTGCACACCGATGAGCACGGCGCGAACGGTATCGGGCCGGGCGTGTTCGCCCTCAACGGCAAGCGCGAGCAGGCGGACGAGATCCGCCGCGTCCAGGACTGACCGCCTCCCACCTGCAAGATCGTCGCGCCCGGCCCGCAACCTATGCGGCCGGGCGCGACGCGTCCCACCCGCAACATCAACAACAATCGATCATGAAAGGACCCTCCGCATGACCGGCAGCGCCGTCAACATCAGCGGCACCTTCAAGAAAGACAGCCGCCCCGGCAACGGCCTCGAGGCCATCGCCGAAAAGATCGTCAACGACGAACTCGGCCGCCACGTCGTCGTCGGCATCATCGAGCTCCACAAGGTCACCAAGGAGCCCGGCGAGGTCGCACGCCCCACCGTCCGGTTCGTCGCCATCGAACCCGTCGACGGGGACGCCGAGGACACCGTCCGCGAGATCCTCGACAAGGCCCGCACCAGCCGCGGCCTGAACGGAATCCCCACGAGCCTCTTCGACATGCCCACCGACACCGACGGCGACGACGGGCCCAGCAGCGAACGGCAGCGCGACGAGTGGCTCGTCAAGGACAACACCTGATGACCGCCGTGCCGGCCCCGGCCCGGGCCACCCCCAAGGCGACCGCCGCCGGGACCGGCACGGCCCGCCACCACGGCCACTGGTCCACCCGCGCCGCCTGCCGCGACCTCGGCGACCCCGACTTCTTCTTCGACCCCACCAACCGCGCCGAGGCCCTCCACATCTGCCTGGCCCACTGTCCCGTCCTCCTGCAGTGCCGGGCCCACGCCCGGCAGCTGGACCCGCCACCGTTCGACTGCGTCATGGGCGGCGTCGCCTGGGGCTCGCACAAGCCCCGAGCCAAGCAGGTCGATCCGGCGGGCCGCTGCATCATCTGCCGGTGGAGGCCGACGTGACCCTCCGCCAGCAGCCCCTCTACCACGACCGACGGGTCGCCGGGTTCTGGGCCGCAGTCCGCATCGGCAGGACCGTCGAGATCGACGACACCGCGTGGCGCGCCGCCATGACCGCCGGCGAACTCGTCGGCACCTGCCGCGACTGCGGCCACTACCTCACGCCCGGCGACCCCTACGCCGTCGGCAACACCACCTGGTACCCGGCGACGTGCTCGGCCGACGGCTGCCAGTACCAGACCGCTGGGCGCGGGCCCCGACCGACCGCGCCCAAGACCAGAACGGGGACCCCTTGAACTCGACGGTCGCCGTGCCCACGTCATGCATGCAGGGCGTCCTTCATGGGCGCTAGCAACGTGATCGCCGCCTATACGCGGTACGCGGGAAAGGTCCCTGCGACATCGATGCAGCTCCTTGCCTTCATGGCCGTGGTATCGAAGGACTCGGATCGTGAGCCGTGGTACGGGCAGGGGCACGAGGCGCTCGCCATGTTTGCCCTCGGCCGTCCCGGCCCGGTGCGCGTGGCCGACATCCGGGCCGTCGAGAGGGCTCTCGCACCGCTCGCCGCCGCCGGCGCGATCAGCACCCAGCGGCGCGCCGCCGTGCGCCACGACGGCGCCAACACGGCCCGATACCGGCTGCACCTCGACCCCTTCGACGCCCCACGAAATTCGGTGGACGTGCCGCCCGCCCAGAAGCCCGCCGAGACCCCCTCGGAATCGACTGACACGGATGAACAAGATCGCGCACGTCCCACGAAAAGTGGTGCGCACGTCCCACGAAAAGTGGTCGCACGTCCCACGAAAAGTGGTCGCACGTCCCACGAAAAACGTGGGACAGAGGAGACAGAGGAGACAGAGGAGCGAAAGGAGGAAGAACACCCTGGGGTAAACACGGACCTCACCGTGTCGCGCGCGCGAGCTTCGCCGAAGTGCCCAAGACATCCCAGCTTCAGAGGAGGTACCGACAGCGAGGGAGCACCCGCCTGCGTCGTCTGCCGCCACAACCCCACGCTCCAGGTGATCCAGGGAGGCATCGCATGACCGACCAGACGACGCCAGACTGCCCCGTCTGCAGCGCCACACCCGGCCAGCCCGACCTCGGCCCGCACCACGCCCACGTCACCGACTACGGGTACGTCCTCTACGACCCCGACCACCACCACGACCTGGCGGGCGGGCTCATCGCCGAGGGACGGCGGCAGGCCACCGAGGGCTGGGACCGCGAGTGGCTCGTCGACTATCCGCCGTACGGCGGCGCTTACCGCTTCGTCACCGAGGGCGCAGCCCGGGAGGAGGCCGCCCGGGCTGGCCGCCCCGTACGTAGCCGGGTCGTCGGGCCGTGGGTGGTGGACGAGCACGCACCCACGCGCGTGCCCGAAGGCGAGGCGCTCGGCGTCACGGAGCAGCAACGCACCGACCCCGACAAGGCCCTCGCGGACGTCGACGACTGGATCACCAAGCTGGTGACCGACCGTGACTAGCCCCCAGCCGCTCTGCGGCAACACCAAGGGCACCGGCGGCTGGGACCCAGGATCGTGCATCCTGCCCGCCGGACACGGACCCGACCACACCGACGGCACCACCCAGTGGCGTACGGACTCCCAGCAGGACATCGCCTGCGCCATCCTCCGCATCGAGCAGGCCTACCACGAACGCGGCACCGCCTTCGGCGAACTCCTGCTCGAGCGCCTCCAGGCCGACGCCCGCCGACTCCGCAGCCACCTCACACCCGAATGGCGCAGCCGCCTCGAGGAAGCCGAGCAGCTGCAATGACCCGCGGCAAGTGGCGCCCCCAACCCGGCCGCGTCGACCCCCGCGCCACCTGGGCCGGCCGCCAACTCGTCGCCCAGGTCCGCGAGCGGGTCAAGCGCACCGGCGAGCTGTGCTGGTTCTACGGCCGCAAGGGCTACGAGACCTGCCCCGGGCGCATCGACCTGAGCCTGCCCACCAACCACCGCTGGGGCTTCACCACCCACCACACACGGCGCCTCATGGACGGCGGACCAGCCCTTCCAGACCCCCGCACCGTCCCCGCCGCCCACCGCAGCTGCAACAGCCGCGACGGCCTCACCGCACAGAACGCCCGCAGACGGGCCCAGCGCCGCGCAGGAGCGCCCAACAGCCCCACCCGCACCATCCAGCCACCACCACCCCACCAGAGACGCTCAGAGAGGACCAGCGAGCCATGGTGACCCAACGTCACGTCACCCTGATCTTCGGCCCGCCATGCGCCGGCAAGACCACCCGCGCCCGCGAGCTCGCCGGCGCAGAGCCCGGCGGCCCCGGGCTGATCATCGACGCCGACCTCATCGCCCAGGAGCTCGGCTCCACCAACGAGTGGAACCACGACCCCGCCATCGCCGCCGAAGCCCAACGCCTCTGGCGCCTCCGCACCGAAGGCATCGGCCACCAGGCAGGCGCACGCGCCTGGATCGTCCGCTGCGCCCCCACCCACGCCGAGAGAGCCCGCCTCATGCGCATCACCGGCGCCCAGCAGACCGAACTCCTCCTACCCGACAGGGCAACGCTGCTGGTCAGAGCCTCACACAGGCCCAACCCCGAGACCACCAGGCATGCTGTTGACCGATGGCTCCGGGAGTACCAGCACGACCAGGCGTCACGCAGCGTAGGACGATCAAGGGTCACACGGGGTAACAACGGACCGAGTCGATCATGGTGACATCACGCAACGTAGGCAGATGACGGAGGGTGAAGGTCACAGGAAGGCGTCATGCATGACCATACGGAGATCGGTATGAGGCATGAATGGCGTGCGATGTCAAGCGCGCGAGTGTCGCACGTGGACAGTGATCAAGGCTCTGACCAGGGCAAACGCACCTTACGCAGAGTAGTTTTTTCCGATCATGGGACATCGCGCAAGCCGCGAGTAGCCTCTCCCCCCAGCAGTGCATATTATGCAAGATCAATATCCAGTCACGCAGCGTAGTCAAGCGGTGATCTTCAATGGTCACTCTGAGTGAAGGTGGGCGGGATGACGGAGAGTGATAATGGGCCCGTTCCGGGGCCGGCAGAGCGCGCGCTCTCCGATCTCGTCGACTCGATGGGGCCGCTCCGCCCATGGGAGAGGGTAACTGCCGAGTCGGCGTTTGCCCTGGTCAGAGCGTTGGACGTCGAGGAGGACAGCGCGAAGGTGGCCACCCTGTCCCGCGAGCTGCGCCAGGTCGTCGGGACGCTCGCGCGGATCGGCGAGGCCCGTCCGCCGGCGCCGACGGAAGAGGAGCAGGCTCCGGATCCGATCGCGGCGCTCGCCGATGAGGTCGCGGCGAAGCGGGCGGCCCGAGGGCGCCCCGCATGACGACGCTCCTCGATGCCTCAGGTGGGGAGATGTCCCCTCCTGCGCCGCTCACTGTCGGTGATGACGCTGCGTATCCGCAGGTCAGAGGCCTGGTCGGGAGCCAGGAGCCGACCTTCATGTGGGTGCCGCCGTACGAGGACAGCCTCGGCGAGCAGGCCGTCGCGCTGTACGAGGAGGCGACCCGCGCGATCGGCGGCCGGCTAGACCCGTACCAGTGCCTCGCCCTGGAGGTGGCGTTCGCCCTCGACCGGCGCCGGGTCCTGGTGTGCTTCGAGCTGGCGATCATCCTCAGCCGGCAGAACGGCAAGGGCGAGATCTTGATCGCGCTGGAGCTGGCGTGGCTCTTCCTCTTCGGCGAGAAGCTGATCATCCACAGCGCCCACCTGTTCGAGACGAGCCGCGAGCACTTCCTCAAGATGCAGCAGATCATCGAGATGAATCCGGCCTTTGACCTGAGGATTCACAAGATGCGGGAGGGTCGCGGGTCGGAGGAGATCGAGCTGAAGCCGCGCCCGACGGTCGTGGAGGGGCGGGCGCCGCGGAAGCGGGAGGTCGGCGGGGCCCGGCTGAAGTTCATGACCCGCAAGGGCGGCGCCGGCCGCGGGTTCACCGGCGGGAAGCTGGTCCTGGACGAGGCGATGTACCTGGACCAGCTGATGATGGCGGCCGGCCTGCCGACGATGGCGACGCGGCGTGAGGGGCAGGTCGTGTACACGGGGTCGGCGGGGATGAAGCACTCCACGCAGCTGGGCGCCGTGCGCAAGCGCGGCCGTCGGCCGGAGCGGGGGCTGCCGGGGGACCCGGCGTTGGCGCTGCTGGAGTGGTCGGCGGAGCGCGCCGTGTACGACGACAAGACGGGGAAGCGGATCGCCGGTGACGACCCGGCGGACCCGCGGACCCACGCGCGGGTGAACCCGGCGTACGGGGAGCCGCCGCACGGCCGGATCTCGCCGAAGTACGTCCACAACGAGGCAGCGGCGCTCGGCGGGTACGAGTCGGTGGCGTTCGGGACGGAGCGGCTGGGGATCGGGGAGTGGCCGGACGACGAGGAGCGGTGGGAGGTCATCGACAAGACGTCGTGGCTGTCCGTGAAGGACGAGGCCAGCCGGATGCTGCTCGGCGGGCGGGTGTTCGCCGTCGACGCGGACCCGGAGACGGGCGTGTACGCGCTGATGGTGTCGGGGCTGCGGGAGGACGGGCTGGGGCACATCGAGACGTGCTGGCAGCAGAAGGGCGCGGCGTGGATCCCCGGGAAGCTGTTCGACATCGTCGGGTCGGGGAAGGCGATGAAGAAGCCGCCGCTGATCCTGCTGAAGACCGGGGAGGCCGCGCACGTCGGGGACGACCTGGCGAACCGGCCCGGCCGGGACCGGTGGACGGTGCACTTCCCGACGGAAACGGAGTACGTGCAGTCGTGCTCGGCGCTGGTGGAGGAGCTGCGGCAGCGGAAGGTGTGGCACATCGGGCAGAAGTCGCTGACGGACTCCATCGGGGCCGGGTCGAAGACGGAGAACGTCGAGGGCGGCTGGAAGTGGGACCGTGATCAACTAGGGCAGGCGCCGATCGTGGGCGCGACCCTGGCCAGGTGGGGCGTGCGGAAGGGCCTCGGCAAGCTGCCGAAGAGCGCCGTGTACTGAGAGTGAGGACGCAGGGGATGACGACGCTCGAGCAGATGATGGACGCGCCGACGACGGCGCAGCCGGTGGTGCGCCGGCGGGTGCGGGGGCTGCGGATCACCGCGGTGCCGGGCTGGCCGCTGCTGTCGCAGGTCGGCGGGGCGGGGCTGACGCTGGTCGGCGTTCACGCCGCATGGGGGTGGGCCGCTACGCTGATCTTGGCCGGCGTCAGCGCGGTGGCGCTGGGTGCGCTGCGAGAGGGCGGGAAGATCTAGATGGGTCTGGGACGGCTGTTCACGCGCTCGACGGAGTACACCGCGCGCGACACCGTGACCGGGGCCGTCCAGACGTTCACCGTGGTCGACGGCCTGGTCCCGGACTTCACGAACGCGGGCACGTACCGCAACGCGATGACGATCCCGGGCGCGTGGCGGGCGTCGGTGCTGCTGTCGGATCTGCTGGGGCAGGTGCCGTGGAACGCGTACCGGCAGCCGGCCGCCGGCGCGGAGGTGCTGATCACGCCGCGGCCGCCGCTGCTCGAGCAGCCGAACCCGCCGTACACGCGGATGACGACGTTCAGCTCCTGGGGGCTGGACCTGATCTACCACGGCAACGCCCTCGGTGTGATCGCCGCCCGCAACGCGACCGGCTGGCCGACCGCGGTGATCGCGGTGTCGGCGACGAACGTCGGCGTGCGGCGGGTGACGCCGTTCATGGACTCGCCGCTGCCGGTCGGCCAGCTCGAGTACAAGATCGGGTCGATGTCGCTCGGCTCGGACGACGTGATCCACATCATGGGCCCGTGCGAGCCCGGCGCGGTCCGCGGGATGGGTGTCCTCGAGGCGCACCTCAACACGTTCAACCTGGCCCAGGAGCAGGGCAAGCAGGCCCGGTCGATCTCGACGCACGGCGTGCCGACGGGTGTGCTGCAGTCGGACGACCCTGACCTCGAGGAAGACGAAGCGATCAAGCTGAAGGCGTCGTGGCTGCGGGCGCAGGCGACCCGGTCGATCGCGGTGCTGAACGCGTCGACGAAGTTCACGCCGTTGTCGTGGAACCCTGAGGAGCTCGAGCTCGTCGAGGCCCGCAAGTTCACGTTGACGGAGCTGGAGCTGATCTTCGGGCTGCCGGTCGGGTGGCTCGGCGGGCAGACGTCGTCGCGGACGTACAGCAACATCGAGCAGGACGCCGTCAACCTGCTGAAGTTCAGCTTGGGTGGGCATCTGGCCCGATTCGAGCAGACCCTGTCGCTGGCGTTCCCTCGAGGGACGGTGACCCGGGCGAACATGGACTCGGTGTTGCGCGCTGACACGCTGACCCGCTACCAGGCGCACGTGCTGGGCATCTCCGCCGGGTTCCTCACCGACGACGAGGCCCGGGAGCTGGAGCACCGGCAGCCGCTGACCGCCGAGCAGCGCGAGCAGCTGGCCGCGGCGAAGGCCCCGCCGGCGCCGGTCGGCGGGCCGGCGGCGTCGTGACCGACGCCGCGGAGTACGCCGAGCTGCTGGCCCGGGCCGCGCCGTACCTGCGGCCGGTCGGCGGCGGCGCGGACGCCGGGTACGGGCGGGTCGCGGTGGGCGGTGATGCGTGGCTGCGGGAGGCGGCACGGCCGTACCTGCAGGACGGGCTGCCGGAGCTGCCGCTGTCCTACGACGAGCAGGTCGACGCGCTCGTCCAGGCCCTCGACGAGCTCGCGGCCGAGGCGGCCGGGCTCGGGCTGCGCGCGTGGGACCCGGCGAAGCATCCTCGAGGACCGGACGGCCGGTTCATCTCGACGGTCGGGTCGCTGAAGGACGCGATCCGCAAGCACCGCGCCGGTGGCGGGGACGGTGACCCGTTCGACGGGTTCGACCGGGAGCAGCTGCGCCGCGCCGCCCGCCGCCGCGGTATCACCCTGGAGCGGGGCGAGTCGCGGGAGTCGATCGCGGCGAAGCTCCTCGCCGACCTCGACGGTGGCCGTGCCGCCGACCCCGCGCCGGCCCAGCCGAAGCGGACCACGAAGTACCACGAGGACCTCGACGCTGTAGGCAGTCTCGCGGACACGGTCGAGAACAGGCAGATCGCGGACCAGCGCGTCCTGTCCGGCGGGGACATCGCCCAGACCCGGCTCGTGACGTACAGCAACGGGCAGCGGGTCGTGCGGAAGGAAAGCCGGCGGCCGATGGGGCAGCTGTCGCCGACGGCGCAGGCCGACGCCGAGCAGATGGCGTCGCTCGTTGGTCGGGCGCTCGGCCTGAATGCGCCGCGCGTGTACCGCCGAGAGCAGGACCGCGACTCGGTCATCCACATGGAGTACGTCGCCGACGCCGAGGTGCCGAAAATCGGGCACCGGCCCGGCCTCGGGTACACGCATCCTCTGCAGCTCAGCGATGAGGGGCGGGTCGTGGCGCTGCTGGACGAGCTGATCTTGAACGGGGATCGTCACCGCGGGAACTGGCTCATCGTCGACGACCGCATCGTGCCCATCGACCATGGGCTCGCGTTCGACGAGGCGTCCTTCGACCAGATACGTTCCGGCTGGTCGGTGCCGTGGGGGCACTTCAACGAGGCCGACATGGCCGAGGTGACCCAGCGGATGGAAGCTCTCCGCCCGGACTTCGAGCGGATCGGCCGAGGCCAGTGGCACCGGGACATGATGGTCCGCGTTGAGCGGTTCTCGCACCTGGCGCACCCGACCGGTCCGTCGCGGTTGCCACCGGCGATACCATGAGCGGTATGGCGCAGCAGCTCAAGGTGATCGAGCAGGGCACAGGCGATGTCCTGGGCCGGCTCACCCTGGGCGGCGACGGGGCGGTGGCGGCGGAAGAGGGCATCGCCCAGGACGTGTTCACCCAGTACCGGAAGTACTTCGACAGCGACCGCGCGACGTTCGACGCACTGGCGGAAGGCTGGTCGAACGGGTACGTGACGATCCCTGCGCATGCTGAGGCCTGATTCGCTGCGTAGTTGATCTACGATTTGACCGTCACCGCGAGATCAACCCCGGGAGGGCGATCAGCATGGCGGTCAAGAGCACAGGGACCACGTCCACCGAGACGAAGCCACCGGCGGACGCCGCAGTCGTCGACGACCGGCCGGCCAAGGTGGAGAGCGACTGCGTCGTCGACTCCGACTTCCACGTCGGCCGCGCCGTCAACGGCAAGGTCTGCTCCTACCACGCCATGCACTACGACGCGGCAGGGAAGCGGCGGACGTGACCACCGGCGACGCGCAGTTCCGGACCTACCGGCCCGACCTCGAGGTCCGCTCAAACGGCGACGGGCGCACCATCTGCGGCATCGTCGTGCCGTGGACCGCCCCGACCCGGATCAACGACGCCCTGGTCGAGCAGTTCGCGAACGGCGCGTTCGACCACCAGCTTCGGTCCCCGTCCCGGGTCAAGCTGTCCCGGGAGCACTACCTCCTGGGCGGCGAGATCATCGGCGCCGGGTCGCTTATGCGCAACGACGCCGCCGGCCTGTACATGGAGCTGCGCGCGTCGAAGACACCGAAGGGCGACGAGACCCTCGAGCTCGTCCGCGACGGCGCGCTGAGCCACCTGAGCATCATGTTCCGGTCCCGGCAGGACCGGCGTCTCGCCGGCGGCATCACCGAGCGGGTCAAGGCGGACATGTCCGAGGTCGCGGTGGTGATGGAGGGCGCCTACGGCGAGCTCGCCACCGTCGCCGGCGTGCGGTCCGCGGCCGGAGCGGTGCGGTCGCTGTCGGCGGAGGAGGCCGACCTGCGCGCCCAGGCGGAGCAGTACCTGACCGGTGGGCTGCCGGCGCTGCCGGACCACGAGGTCCAGATCCGGGCGCTCCGTTTGGGCCTGCGGGTCTGATACCGTCCAGATCAACTTTTACGGGCTGGACACGGCCACCCCCGCCTCTCGACGCGGCACACCCCGGCGCTGAGTCGCCGACACCGCCGCCTCTCGATGCGGCCACCCCCGTCCCTCGGAGCTCCACGACTATGTCTTGGAGAACGGGATGGCGGAGAACGTCTACCTGCGCTCGCTGCGTGAGCAGTACGAGGCGCTGAAGAAGAGCATCGAGGGCCTGCAGCTGCGTGCTGCGGAGGCCAAGCGTGACCTGACCTCGGAGGAGCTGCGCTCCGTCGTCGAGATGGGCGAGAAGGCGAAGCTGCTGTTCGACCAGATCACGGACCTGTCCGAGGTCGAGCTGCGCAACGCGAAGGTCGCGGCGATGAACTCCCAGGTCGATGCGGCGCTGAGCGGCGGCGCCCAGCCGGACAACGCTGCTGCGACGGCCGCCGGCGAGTCGACCGGCGCTGGTAGCGAGCAATTCCGGACGCTGGGCGGCGCGCAGACCCAGGACCGCGACCCGGGGTTCTACCTCCGGGGCGGGCAGCACTCGTTCATGGGGGATCAGTGGCGGTCCGCCACGATGGGCGACACCGCAGCCGCGGAGCGGCTGATGCGGCACTCCAACGCGCTGCGGGACAACCAGCACCTGCGCGACGTCCTCGGTGCCGGTGCCTCGACCGGCGGTGCAGGTCTGGTTCCCCCGGTCTGGTTGGCGGACCAGTTCGCGCCGATCCTGCACACGAAGCTGCGGCTCGCGAGCCAGCTGAGGCCTGTCCCGTGGGCCGGCCCGTTCGCGTGGACGATTCCGGTCGCGAACACCGGGGCGAAGACGAGCTCGGTCGCCGAGGGTGTCAACACCACCGAGACGGACCCGACGTACGGCCCGCTGACGGTCACCCCGAAGGCGATCATGGGCTACGCCGAGGTCTCCCGGCAGATGCTCGAGGGGTCGAACCCGGCGGTCGACGCGATCATCTGGGCAGACCTCATGGGGGACTTCTACGACAACTGCGAGATCGAGGTCATCGCCGCGGTGACCGCCCAGGCGTCCGTGAACACGGTCACCGTGTCTGCGGGCACGCTGACGACCACGGACATCCTGAACCAGCGGTCCGGGATCCTCGACGGCATCTCGGCGATCAGCGACAACAAGGGCGGCGACGCGGACATCTTCGTCGGCCGGACCTCGCGGTGGACGACGTACCTGAAGTTCCAGGACACCGTCGGCCGACCGATCATCCTGGCGCAGTCGTACGCCCCGCAGAACGCGATCGGCTCCGGCGGCGCCACGCAGGGCTTCCGCAGCCCGATCCAGGGCTCCCTGGAGAACCTGACCGTCGTCACGTCCCCGTCGGTCGCGGCCAGCACGGGCTTCATCCTGAACAGCCAGGAGCACCTGTTCTCGGTCTCCCCGCCGATGCAGTTCACGTTCGAGCAGCCCGCCGGTCCCGCCCTGATCCGGGTCGGCGTGTGGGGATACGAGGCGGTGACCTTCGGCCGCCGCCCGAAGGCTGTTACGAAGATCAGCTACTCCGGCAGCTGACCGCAGACGTCCGGTCCGCGGTGCGAGGTCGGGAGGGTCCTCACGCCGCGGACCGGGCCAGAACCCTCCCAACCCCGAAAGGCACCCACATGAGCAAGCGCACCGAGGAGATCTGGGCTGCCGGCGACGGCATCGTCCAGATCGCCTACCTGCACCCCGAGCACGTCTCGCACTCCTGGCACGACTCGATGCGCCGCACCCACGCCTACGACCGAGCGACCGGCGGCGGGCGGATCGCGGAGAAGCCGCTGAACATCCGCTGCGGCAGCGGCCGGCTCGTCCCCAGCCGCAACTTCGCCACCAAGCTGTTCCTCGACAAGACGCCCCACGAGTGGCTGCTCTTCGTCGACACCGACATGGGCTGGGACGACGACGCCGTGCACCGCCTCCTCGACGCCGCAGACCCTGTGGAGCGGCCGGTCGTTGGCGGGTTGTGCTTCGCGCTGATGGAGGCAGAGTACGACGGCGCCGGCGGGCACCGATTCACGATCGTCCCGACGATGTACAAGCTCGGCGTCACGATCGAGACCGGCAAGCCGAGCTTCTGCTACTACGGCGACTATCTCGAGGACGCCGTGACCCAGGTCGCCGCGACCGGCGCCGCGTTCCTGCTGATCCACCGGTCGGTGCTGGAGAAGCTCCGCGCCGAGATCGGGGACCGCTGGTGGGACCAGTTCTACGACGCCGCCGGCGACATGGTCGGCGAGGACATCGCGTTCTGCGCCCGGCTTGGCCAGGCCAGTGTCCCCGTATTTGTGCATACCGGGGTGAAGACGACGCACCACAAGGAGATCTGGCTTGCCGAGACCGACTACGTGCGGCAGCAGGCGGTCGAAGTGGTTGCGGAGCCGCACCCGGAGCTGCCGCCGTACGTCCACGTCGGCGCGTCGCTGGCCACGCTCGCGGATCCAGAGTGGGGCCGGAGCGGGGTGCTACAGCTGGATACGGACCTGGCCCGGTATCAGGAGATCATCGCCGCCACTAGGCCGCAGGTGATTGTCGAGACGGGCACATGGACCGGGGCGAAGGCGGAATGGTTCGCCAAGCGCGGTCTGCAGGTCATCACCGTCGACGTCAAGAACCCGCCAGCTGGCTTCACCTGCGGTAAGGAGTACCTGCGGCCAGGGGGACGCCAGCCGGAAGACCGGATCGTGCGGTGTGGCAAGTCCGCCGACCACGGGTTCTACGTCCACGAGGAGGTGGGTGGCGGTGCGACTTGGGACTGCCACGTCGCCTACCTACAGGGCGATGCGGCCGATCCGGCCGTCGTAGCGCGTGTGGCCGAGCTGGTCGCCGGGCGTCGGTGCATGGTGTCGCTGGACTCCGACCATTCCGCCGCGCACGTCGCCCGCGAGATCGACCTCTACGGGCCGCTCGTCACCCCGGGCTGTTACCTCGTCGTCGAGGACACGATCTTCGCGCACGCGCCGCAGCTGATCCTCGACATCCACTTCCCGCAGGGCCTCGACGGGACGCCGCTGGACGCGGTCGCGGAGAAGCTGCACGGCAACGACGGCTGGTCCCGGGACATCGCCGTCGAGCGGGCGCACCCGACCAGCCATCACCCCGGCGGTTGGTGGGTCCGTAATGGCTGACCTCGTCGTCATCACCCCGTCGCGCGGGCGGCCGCGGCAGCTCAACGAGCTCGCCCACGCGGTCACCGAGACCACGTCCGGACGCGTCGAGGTAGTCGGGCTCGTCGACGACGACGACCCGAAGCGCGCGCACTACAAGGCGCTCTTCGCCTGCAACATCTGGACCGGACCGCGCCGGTCCCTGGCCGGCTGGACGAACTACGCCGCCGGGATCCTGCTCGACCAGCCGCCCGGCGAGGGCCCGCGCTACCTGGCGTCGCTCGGCGACGACCACCGGCCCCGCACCAAGGACTGGGACCTCCGCCTCATCGACGCGATCGAAGCCATGGACGGGCCCGGCATCGCCTACGGCAACGACCTCCTCCAGGGCGCCGCACTGCCGACCGCGTGGGTCGTCTCCGCCGACCTCGTCCGCGCCGTCGGCTGGATGATGCTCCCCACCTGCGAGCACATGTACGTCGACACCGCGGTCCTCGCCCTCGGCCAGGCCGCCGGCCGGATCGCGTACGTGCCCGGCGTGACGATCGAGCACCTGCACCCGACTGCGGGGAAGGCCGACTGGGACGACTCCTACCGGGAGTCGAACGCGGGCGCCAGGTATGCCGCGGACAAGGCCGCCTACGACGCCTGGCGTCGCGCCGCCCTCGAGGCCGACGCGGCGAAGGTCAAGGCGCTGCAGTACCAAGCGCCCGACGCCAACCGGTTCGAGCTGGTGTTCACCGCCACCGCCGAGGTCGTCCGAGCCGGCCAGCCCCCGCCAGCAGATGGGAACGAGCGATGACCGTAGGCCTGTCCGCCGTCAACACCGCCAACGCGTGGCTGAACACGCTCCGCGGCACGTCCGCGGCGACGTTCACCGGCGTCACGACGCTGTTCGTGCAGCTGCACACCGGCGACCCGGGCGCGTCCGGGACCGCGAACGTGTCGTCCACCACGACCCGCGTCGCGGTGAACTTCGGCGCCGCGTCCGCCGGGTCGCAGTCGGCGGTGGCGACCCTGCCGTCGTGGGCGAGCTGGGCCGGCACGAACGGTGAGGTCGTGACCCACATCAGCGTGTGGGGCGCGTCGACGTCCGGAACGTTCTACTACTCGGTCGCGCTGACCGCGTCGAAGACCGTCAACACCGGCGACACGCTGAACCTCACATCGCTGACCGTCGCGCTCACCCCGATCGCGGCCTGACCCGATGGCCACGAACGACATCCTGCTGCCGCCCGGCGCGGCGGTCCTGCCCGACGGGTCGGCGTCGAACCTGGCGCCGGCCCTGCAGCGGCGCAAGTCGTCCGGGAGCGCCCCCGCCATCTACATGCTCGAGCTGTGGTTCGACGCCGCGACCGAGGAATGGGCGAGCTGGTCGTTCCGGATGCCGGCGAACTACGCGTCCTCGCCGGTGCTGAAGGTCCAGTACAAGATGGCCAGCGCGACCAGCGGCGACGTCATCTGGGCGGGGTCGATCGCGGCGGTGTCCGACGGCGACAGCACCGACGTCGACGCGAAGGTCTTCGCCACCGCGAATACGGCCACCGTCACCGTGCCCGGCACCGCCGGCTACCTCGACGAGGCCAGCATCACCATGACGAACGCCGACAGCGTCGCCGCCGGCGACCTCGTCGTCGTCCGGATCGCCCGGCAGGGCGCCGCCGGCGGCGACACCGCGACCGGCGACGCCGAGTTCATCACGGCGTCCCTGACCTACACCACGACGTAGGAGGGGCTGTGGCCGTCCTGACCACCCAGCAGCGCGACGCGGTCGCCCGTGCGTACATGCGTCTGATCGTTTCCGAGCCGTGCGCGTTCGTGAAGGCCACCCTCCGCACGGCCGTCGACAACGTCGACGACTGGGCCGAGTCCGCCGCGACCGCGGTCCCGGCGACGTCGTTCAACGCCGCGCTGAATGCGACGTTCCGCGCGGCCGCGACCGCTGGCCAGAAGTCCGCCCTCCTGGCCCTGGTGTGCTGGTGGCGCGCCGGGAGGACCCTGCCCGAGGGGCAGTAGCCATGGCCCGCGCCTTCGGGGGAGCCGACTACGCCCAGTTCGGCATCGGCGGGCTCGTCGGGATCGGGTCGTCCGGGCACTCGCTGTGGGCGATCTGCCGCCGCGCCGCGAACGGCGCCTGGCACACGCCGCTGTCGATCGAGACCAGCGGCAACAGCAGCAAGCTCGCACTGCAGATCTCCGACACCAACACCCTGCAGCTCATCATCGGCACCAGCAACAAGGACACCGGCGTCTCCGTCACCACCTCCGACGGATGGGTCCTCATCGGCGTCAGCCGCTCCTCCGGCAGCAGCGTCCCCCGCGGCCACAAGTACGTGTACTCGAGCAACACGTGGACGCACCAGGACGCCGGCGCCGCGACCGGCGGCGACTCCACCGACCTGACCGGCGGCCGCGTCCAGATCGGCGAGTGGCAGAACACCGACCGGTTCAACGGCGACATCCTCGAGGTCGGCGCCGCCAAGCGGGCCCTCGCCGACAGCGAATGGGAGAACCTGCCGTACTCGCTGCTCGCCGCCGTCGGCGTCGCGCCCGACGGCCTGTGGCTCCTCGACCAGGCCGCCACGACCCAGTCGATCGCGGACCTGACGGGCAACGGCTCCAACCAGACCGGCCTCACCGGCACCAGCGTGTCGACGACCTCGGCGCCGGTCTGGTCGTACGGCGCCGGCGCGGTCAACGCCGTCGGCCAGTCGGGTGGCGCTGCCACCGTCGACGTCGCCGCGACCGTCACGGCCACCGCGACCATCACCGCCGCCGCGGTCTCCGACAAGCCGGTCGCGGCCGCGCTCACGGTCACCGCCGCCAGGACCGCGGACGTCGCATCGTCGAAGCCGGTCGCCGCCAGCCTCACCGCGACCGCGACGGTCACCGCCGCCGCGGCGACCACCAAACCCGTCGCCGCCGCGCTCACCGCGGCCGCGGCCATCACGGCGGCCGCCGCCGTGGACAAGCCCGTCGCCGCCGCCCTCACCGTCACGGCGACGCTCACCGCGGCCGCCACCACCGCCAGCGCGCCGCCCGTCGACGTGGCCGCCGCCGCGGCGTTCACCGCGACCATCACCGCCGCCGCGGCCGCAACCCGCCCCGCCGCCGCGGCTCTCAACGTCGCCGCGACCATCACCGCGTCGCTCGTCACCGCCGGCGCCGGCCTGCCCGGCGAGGCGCACGGGCCCGCGACCCGGGCGCCGGGCGCGGTCGTGCACCAGGCAGTCTCGCTGGCCGGAGGCGTCACCGGCTGACGATTCGAAGGCGAGAGCGTCGCTCAGCCTCAGAATCTCAAGATCGAGGGCTGTACGATCGGGCGCAACAACTCCAAGATCGCCCCGCACCTGCCGCCCCGCGCGGCTGGCCACGAAAGCAAGGCAGAGGGCATGGGCAGCTACTGGACCACCACCCTCGAAAACGTCAAGGGTGCGCTCGACATCGCCGAGACCGCGCGCAACAACGCGCAGGTCCGCCGCGTCATCAGCAGCGGCACCCGGTCCGTCGAAGGCCTCCTGAAGAGGCGCTTCCGGCCGTGGACCGGCACCCGGTACATCAGCCCGATCTCGACCCGCCCCGCGTGGCAGCTGCCCCTCGGCCGGTTCGAGCTCATCACCGCCACCGAGGTCATCACCGGCGGCGAGACCCTCGACCCCGCCGACTACGTCCTGCGCCCCTCGGCCGGGAACACCGACCCCGACGGGCCCCCGTACAACCAGCTCGACCTCGTCGACCAGTCCGCGTGGTCGACCGACACGGGCATCACCGGCGTGTGGGGATTCCGCGACGACGAAGAACCCGTCGGGACGCTCAGCAGCCAGCTCGGCGACGGCGCCGACGACATCGCCGCCGTCTCGTGGACGACCGCGCAGATCGGCACCGGCGACGTCCTACGCATCGATGACGAGCGGCTCGTCATCCGCGAACGCACCTGGACCGACAGCGGCCAGGACCTCGGCGCGCCCGGCCTCACCGCCAGCATGGCCGCGACCACCGTCGAGGTCACCACCGGCAGCGCGTACGCCGCCGAAGAGGTCCTCCTCGTCGACGGCGAGAAGATGCGGGTCGTCGACGTCGCCGGGAACACCCTCGTCGTCATCCGCGCCTGGGACGGGTCGGTGCTCGCCGCGCACACCGCCGGCGCCGACATCTACACGCTCACCGGCGTCCAGCTCGACCGCGGGCAGCTCGGCACCACCGCCGCGGTCCACGACGCGGCCGCGGTCATCTACCGGCACGTGCTGCCCGGCCTGGTCGAGGAGCTCACCACCGCGGAGTCGATTTCGCTGCTCGAGCAGGAGCTCGGCGCGTTCGGGCGCAGCATCCGCTCCGGCGAGTCGGCAACGACCGTCGGCGCGGTCGGCCTCGAAGGGCTCCGCGCTGACGCGCGCGCCGCGTACGGCCGCCGGATCACGTGGCTGGGGGTGTGACGTGCCGTTCGCCGAGTTCACCTTCGAACTGTCGGGGCCGCTGTTCGACGGGCGCCTCGAGGCAGCGGTCGCCGCGGCGGTCGAGGACGCGGAGCGCGACATCGCCGACTACGGCGTCATCGTCGTCCGCGAGGAGCTCGGCCACGTCCTGCAGAACCCGACCGGCTACTACGTGTCGCAGATCCAGGTCGACACCGCCCGCCGGGGCCTTGAGGTGTCCGACGGCGGTGTCGTCTACGGGCCGTGGCTGGCCGGGTCGTCGGAGCGGAACAAGTCGACGCGGTTCAAGGGATACCAGCACTGGCGCAGCGCACGGCAGCGGCTGCAGGGCGCCGCGGTCGAGATCGCGGACCGGGACGTCGCCGACGCGATCAGGAGGCTGTGATGCCGCTCGTTGAGGTCCTCGCCCCGGTCACCACCGCGATGGTGGACCACGCCCTCGCCACCGGCCATTTCCAGACCATGAACCAGCACGAGCCGAAGAACGCCCCCGGGCACGGGGTCCGCGGCGCGCTGTGGGTGCAGAGCATGCGGCCGGCCCGCCGGTCGGGGCTGCGGTCGACGTCGATCCGACTCGAGTACAAGGTGCGGATCTACCAGAACATGTTGATGCAGCCGCAGGACGCGATCGACCCGCTCGTCCTCACGGTCGCCGACAGCCTGTTCGCCGCGTACACCGGGGACTTCACCCTCGGCGGGCTCGTCCGGCACATCGACCTCCTCGGCTCCGACGGCAACCCCCTGTCGGCGCAGGCCGGCTACCTGGCCATCGACCAGAAGATGCACCGGGTCATGGACCTGACGGTGCCGCTGATCTTGAACGACGTCTACGAGCAGGAGGCCTAGGCCATGTCGAAGGAATCCGGGCTCGGCGCCGCGTTCTACCTCTGCGGGTACGACATCAGCGGTGACGTCGTCGCCGTCCGGGAGCTGTCCGGCGGGCCGCGGCTCCTGGAGGGCTGCACCGGCATCGACAAGCTCGCGCTCGAGCGGCTCGGCGGTCAGATCACCGGCGCGCAGCGGATCACGACCTGGTTCAACCCGTCCGCGAACATGGGCCACAAGCGGCTGTCGGGGCTACCGACGACGGACGTGCAGGGCCAGTACTGGCACCGGACCGCGCTCGGCCGGCCGGTGCACTGCATGGTCGGCAAGCAGACCAACTACGACGGCAACCGCGGCGAGGACGGGTCGTTCACGCACGACAGCGACATCGAGTCCAACGCGTTCGGCGGCGAGTGGGCGACCGGCCTGACCGCGGGCAAGCGGACCGACGGCAGCGCGACCAACGGCACCGGCGTCGACTTCACCAGCGCCACCTTCACCGGCTCGTCGACGTTCGGCGGCCAGTTCTACCTACAGGTGTTCGCGTTCACCGGCACGAGCGTCACCGTGAAGATCCAGGAGTCCAGCGACAACGGCGCCGGCGACGCGTGGGCCGACGTCACCGGCGGCACGTTCACCCCCGCCACCGGCATCACGTTCGAACGGATCCAGACGTCGCGGACCCAGACCGTCGAGCGGTACTTGCGCGCGGTCACGACCGGGACGTTCTCCAACGCGGTCATCGCCGTCGCCGCCGTCCGCAACGACACCCTGGTGAGCCTGTGATGGCCGCGTTCCCCCACCGGGTCGCGCCGCCGGAGGCGTTCAAGACGTTCGGGATCCGCCGGCCGCTGGCCACGCACTGGCGGCCCGCGACGTGCGTCGAGGTCGACTGCGACGCGCACGCCCGCGGGTTCACGGTGCGGTGCGACCTGCGGACCGTCCTCGGCCTCGACCAGGCCCGCTACATCCGCGACAAGGCCGGCCGGCACTTCACACACCAGTTCGCCGAGGACGGGAAGGTAGTCGTCTTCACCTTCGCGGCGGGCCAGCGGTGCTTCCGGGATCACCGGCTGCCGCTCGACCGGCCAGCGCTGTTCGTCGTCCGGAACGGCGACCACCGCGGCGCCGGCCGCCGCTGCCCGGAGCGTCGCACCTTCGACCGTGCGGACCAGTGGGTCGACACGTTCGCCGAACACCAGGACCGGCTCGCGACAGCAGCGCAACGAGGATAGGAAGGGCGACCCCATGGCGAAGGAATCAGGTCTCGGCTGGACGACGTGCTCGATCGACGACTCCGGCGGGACCCTCCGCGCGATCATCAACGACGTCAACTCGGTGAGCTACAGCACGCCGCGCGGCGTCCAGGAGATCACCGGCCTCGACAAGTCCGGCATCGAGCGGCAGCTGCTCCTCGCCGACTTCCAGGCGACGCTCAACATCGCCGCGTTCAACGACGGCGCGACCACCGGTGCGCACACGGTGCTGAAGACCGTGTCGTCGACGAGCGTCGCGCGGACGTTCAGCCTGGCCGTCAGCGGTCAGACGCTGTCCAACGAGGTCATCGCGTCCGACTACCAGATGCAGCGGTCGAACAGCGGCGAGCTGACGTCCACGGTGCCGCTCGCGCTTGCCGACGGGACCGTCCCGACCTGGAGCTGACCGCCGTCGTCGGCAGCACACCCTCCCCATCCATCCAACGGCAAGGAGACACGACAGTGGGCAAGACGTGGTCGGCAGGCCGGGTCATCGTCGACTTCCCGAAAGGCCACCCCCAGCACGGCCTGGAGGTCGTCATGCGGCGGCGGCGGATCGGTGAGGTACTCGAGGACCTTGCCGTGCCGCCGCCGCCGTCCCGCGACGAGGTCGCCGCGATGTCCCGCGAGGACCAGCAGGCGTACCTCGCCCAGGCCTCCGAACGCACCGTCGCCGAGTTCGTCGACCTCATCGTCGAATGGAACTTCGCGGTGCCGGTCAAGGACGAGACGACCGGCAAGTGGGCCGACCAGTTGCAGCCGGTCAGCGCCGACAGCGTGCTGCTCATGGACGACGACACGTTCAACGCGATCCAGGACGCCTACCGCACAGCGACCACCAGGGTGGCGCCCCCTTTGCCGCAGCCATCCGACGCTGGGGAGCCGTCGGAGGAGGCGTTGATGCTGCCACAGGAGCCGTTGTAGGGCTCCCACCGGAGGCGAAGAACGCGGTCGACGTCCTGGCGTTGTGCGAACGGTTCGCGTGCCTGCCGAGCGCCCTGTTCGACGAGGACGCGGAACTGCTGCGGTACGTGGAGCTCGAAACGCTGGTCCGGGAGGCCCGCGGCGATTTCGACGGGATCGACGAGTGAGGGGGAGGGCGCCGTGGCCGGCGATAACGACGTCAGGATCACCGTCGACGCGGACAACCGCACGACGGCGGCGTTCGGCGCGGCGGCCCGCGGCGCCCGGACCGTCGGTGAGGCCACCGAGAACGCCAACCGGGCGCTCCGCGACGCCGGGAACCGGTCCGAGGCGGCGGCGTTGCGCCTGCAGCTGCTCGCCAACCGGCAGCGGGAGGCCGCCGACCGCGCCCGGTCGCTGGCGACGCAGTTGGAGAACGCCCGGTTCGTCGCCAGCGCGTTCGGTGACACGTCGCAGGCGACCGCCCGCCGGATCGCCGACCTGGACCGGCAGCAGCGGCAGGCCGCACTGTCGTCGCGGATCCTGGAGAACCGGCACCGCAGCGCGACCGAGCAGGTCAACGACCTCGCCCGCGCCTACGCCCGCGCCGAGCGCAACGCGCGAGAGGCCGCGCATGCGCAGGCGTTCTTCGGCGCCGGCGCGCTGCTCGGGCCCGACGGCAGTATCAGCGGGGGCGGCAACCCGAACAACAACAACGGGCCCAGCTGGCTGCGCCGGACCGGGTCGCACATACCCGGTCTCGGCTGGCTGATGAACGGCGCCAACGCCGCGACCGGCGCGGCCGGCGCCGGTGGGTCGCTGACCAGCAACCCCATCGTCGGCACCGGGCTGCTCGCCGGTGGGCTCGGCCTCGCCGCGTTCCTTGCCCCGCTCCTGGGCGGCGCCGTGACCGGCGCGATCGGCAGCATCGGCGGGTTCGCCGGTGCCGGCCTCGGCGTCGCCGGCGCGATCGCCAACGACCCCGACGAGTTCCGGAAGCGGTGGGACGCGGTCATCCAGGACGTGACTGGTCGGTTCGTCTCGGCCTCGGCCAGCTGGATGGAGCCGGTCAAGGCCGGTATCGACGAGGTCGACCGGATGTTCAAGCGCCTCCCGATCGAGCGGATTCTCAGCGACAGCGCCGACTACCTGGACCCGCTGACCAAGGGCCTGACCGGCTTCACCGGCAACTTCGCCAACGGGTTCGCGAGCCTCATCGGCGACGCCGGGCCGATCGTCGACATGCTCGGCACGCGGCTGCCGAAGCTCGGCGCTGACCTCGGCGCGTTCTTCGCGACCCTCGGCAAGGGCGCGGACGGCGGCGCCGCGGCGTTCGACGACCTCCTGGCGGCCGTCGGCGCGCTGACCAAGAGCATCGGCACCACCCTCGTCGGCCTGTCCAAGATGTACGAGGTGATCCACAAGGACGCCGCGGCGATCGGCGTGCTCGCGGGCGCGTCGGCGGACTGGACGGCGTCCCTGCTCGACGGCGTCCCGATCCTCGATGGCATCTCGGAGCGGATCCAGAAGATCAGGTTGGCGCAGACCGCCGACAAAGGCGTGACGCTGATCGGCGAGGACGGCGGCGAGGCCGAGCACTTCCGGCGAATCACGCACGAGGCCGAGGAAGCGGCGAAGGCGGTCCAGGAGTACGTCGACTCGGTCCAGGAGATGCTCGACGTCCGCAGCGCCGACAAGAGCGCTGGCCTAGCGCTCTCGCAGGGCTGGATCGACCTGAACAAGGAACTCAAGGACGGGACGAGAACGCTCGACCTGAACACGCAGGCGGGCATCGACAACCAGTCCGCGCTCCTCGCACAGGTCCAGGCGGCCGAGGCCGCGCGGCAGAAGCAGCTGGAGCTCGGCGTGACGGTCGGCGACGCCAACGCCATGTTCGACGCGAACATCGAGCGGATCAGGCAGATGGCTTACTCGCTCGGCTTCAACAAGGACCAGGTCGACGCCCTGATCCAGTCGCTCGGCGTCCTCAACGTCACCAGCGCCGCGCCGAAGGTCGAGCTGCAGGGCGCCCAGCTGGCGATGTCGCAGGGCATCGCGCTCGGCGCCCTCCTGAACAACATCTCGCACACCTACACGGCCAAGGTCCAGGTCGTCACCGGCCCCGGCATCAGCCTCGGCAACGCCCTGCACCACGCGGCAGGCGGCCCGACGTCCGGGACGTCGGTCGTCAACGACTGGGGCCCCGGCACCGGCGAGCTGATCCGCACCCCGGACGGGTCGATGGTCATCCCCGCCGGTACGAGCCGGCAGATGATGGCGAGCCTCGCCGGGGGCAGCGGCGGTGGCTCGGCGCAGATTGTCTTCGGCTCGGACGGCTCCCGGCTCGGTGACCTGCTGGTCGAGATTGTCCGTACCACGGTGTCCGCGCAGGGCGGCCGCTCCGAACTCCTCGGCATCAAGGCAGGGAAGTAGACATGCATGTCTATACAGCGTGGAACGGTCCGATGCCGACGACGGCAGCCCAGCAGAAGGTCACCACCGGCACCGCGATCAAGACGATGCTGCAGATCGCGTCGCCGAGCACGCGGCAGCTCACGGTGCTGTCGTGGGGCTTCATGCTCGACGGCTCGCCGGCGTCCGGCGGTCTCGTCGAACTGATCGAGACCGACGTCGCGGCCACCGTCACCGCCCACGTTGCCGCCGGCGTCCAGCCGCAGATCCCCGGCCTGCCCGCCTCGCTGGTCACCCTCGGCACCTCGGCGACCGGCTACACGTCCAGCGGCGAGGGCACCACCACCGCCTCCCGCGTCTTCGGCTACGCGCCCGCCGGCGACGCCTGGATCGACCGGCTGTACGTCCGCGAGTTCGTGCCCGGCCGCGAACCGGTCGTCGCCGTGTCGAAGTTCCTGCGCGTCCGGACCACGTTCGGGTCCGCGATCAACATGACATGCTTCGTGACCTGGGCCGAGTAGCCGATGAGCATCGCCCCGTTCGTCGCGGCCCTGGTCCGCAGCGGCCGGCTCGGCGCCGGAGCCGCGCCGGCGAACGGTGGTGCGCTGCCGGTCACGTTCCCGGGCGCGATCCTCCGCATCCGCGTCGAGCTGCTGCTGGGCGGCGTCTGGACCGACATCTCGCGGTACGTGCTGTACCACAACGGCGTCACCATCGACCGCGGCCGGACGTCGAGCCAGCGGAAGGCGAGGATCTCCCGGGCCACGCTGAGTCTGCGCAACGAGACCCGCGCCTTCAGCCCCCGCAACGTAAGCGGCCGCTTCTACGGGCTGCTCCGCCGCAACACACCGATCCGGATCTTCGTCAACCCGGGCTCCGGCGACTCGCTGCGGTTCACCGGCCGGATCCCGACCTGGGCGCCGATGCTGCGAGGCGCATCGAACGACCGCACTGCCAGCATCACGGCGTTCGGCCGCCGCAACCAGCTCGAAATCGGCGACGAGGCCCTCGAATCAGCGCAGTACCGGTACATCACCAGCGCCGGCCCGCTGCAGTACCGGGCGATGGAGGGCGGCGGCGAGAACACGGTGCCCGGCCCACCCGGCAGCGGCAACCTGCCCGACCTGAGCGGCGGCGGGGTCTGGTCGGACTTCCCGCCGGCGGGTCCGGCGAGCAGCTGGCGGGTCGAGGCCGATGCCAGATTCGGACTGGAGAAGGGCGTGGTGACCAGCGGGGCCGTGCTGCGCTGGAACACCGGCGGCACGGTGGGTGAGTGGCGCATCGGCGCAGACCAGACCCAGGCGGTCTTCTCCTACACGGTGCAGGCCACCGGCGTGCAGACCACGACGGGCACGGGCGTCAACGTCTACGACGGGCTGTGGCACCACTACCAGGTTGACGCCCGGCAGAACGGCGGCAACATCGACCTCACGGTGCGGATCGACGGCACCAGTGTGCTCACCATGTCGATCGCGCACACGCTGGGGCAGGTGGGCTTCTGGCTGGTGCAGGACGACTCCCCGGGCGCCGGCGCCGATCGCCTGCCCGCCGTCGGGCACGTCGTGATCTACGGGCCGATCCCGGCGGACCCCGCGGGTAGCAACGCCTACGCGGCCTTCACCGGCTGGTCGGGTGAGACGCCCGCAGCGCGCTTCAGCCGGCTGTGCGCCGAGAACGGCATCCCGTACACCGTCCGCGAGCTCGTCACCGACGGCGAGCTGATGGGCCCGCAAGGCCGCACCACACTGTCGGAGCTGCTGGACGAGTGCGAGGCCACCGCCGAAGGCCTGATCGACGAGACGTTCGACAACCTGCTGCGGTTCTCATCCCGGACCGCGCTGTGGAACCAGCCGGTCGCGCTCGCCCTGGACTACACGGCGCAGCCGAGCCAGATCGAGGGTCCGCTGACCCCGTCGGACGACGACGAGCTCACCCGCAACTGGTGGACGATCAACCGCAACGGCAGCGACGACCCGGCTGCCGTCGCGAAACTGCTCGAGGGCTCGCTCAACGTGAACGACCCGGAGGACGACCCGCTCGGGATCGGGCCGGTCAAGGACGCCGACGGCCTGTCGCTGTACACCGCGGACCAGGCGATCCGGCACGCCACGTACCGGGTCGCCCGCGACACCATCGACCGGCCGCGGTTCCCGCAGGTGAGCATCAACCTGGGCAACGCCCCGTCGCTGATCCCTCGCTGGCTGGCCTGCGACCAGGGGGCCCGGGTCACGGTCGCGAACCCGCCCAGCGACGTCGGCGTCGACGCCCCCGACACCGTCCTGGCCGGGTACACGGAGTCCTTCGACCAGGTCCGCTGGACCGTCGACGCGTTCCTCGACGACGGCCTGATCTACCAGCCAGCGCTCTACGGCTCCCCGCCCGACACCGCCACGGCTGCACGCTACGACTGCGCAGGGTCGACCGTCGCGACCGCCCTGGTCGCCGCGACGGGCGCGGGCACAGTCGACGTGATGATCACCGACACGTGCGCGTGGGCCCACGACACCGGCGACTACGGCATCATGATCAACGCGGAGGAGATGACGGTGACGGCTGTGGGCGCGGTGTCGGGCACCTATCCGGCGTGCACGCAGACGCTGACCGTGGTGCGCGCGGCAAACGGTGTCCAGGCCGACCATGCGGTCGGCGCCGAGATCCACGTCCGTTACCAGGGCCGATACGCCCTGTAGAGAGGAGGTCGCGATGCCGATCGCGGCGGGCAACATCATCTACGCCAGCGACCTGCTCATGACCACCGCGCAGAGCGCCGACACCACGGCCCGCACGACGACGAGCACCAGCTTCACCACGACGCTGAGCCCGGCACAGATCTGCGGCGTCAGCTTCGTCGCGCCGCCCTCGGGCCGGGTAACGATCGACTGGGGCTGCGGCGTGCAGAACAGCTCGTCGCCGCAGCTGTCGGTCTGCTCGTTCGCTATCCGGGCCGGGTCGACGGTCGGTTCGGGCACGTCGTTCCAGGCGGCGGACGACGGCCGCGCCATCACGAGCCTCGCGTTCATCCGTGCCGGCGCCACGAGTGAGGTCACCGGCCTCACGCCCGGCGCCACCTACAACGTGGCGTTGGAGCACCGTGTCGCTAGTGCCGGGACGGGCACGTTCTCCAACCGGTCGGTGCTCGTCACTCCGCAGCTGGCGTAGGTCGCAGCCGCTTCCATCGCAGTGGTGTTGGCTCAGGAACGGAGGAGGTCGGATGGCATCGCAGGGCTACCGGGACTGGCTCGCGTCGGGCCGCCCGTACACGCTGATCCGCCCAGCAGCGGCCATTGTGGCGACGCTGCGCGGCTACGGGCTCACCGTCTACCACTACCCGAACGAGGATCACCAGAAGGCGACCACGCCGCAGGACCACACGCCCTACTCGGCGACCGGCTGGCCGGGCAGCAACAAGCAGTGGAACGCCAGGGCCGTCGACGTCATGCCGCGGTCGAACTCCCCGGCGCATCGCAAGGAGAACGCCGACATCGCGCGGCAGCTCATCAAGGACCGCGACGCCGGACACCCCGGCGCCATGTGGATCAAGTACATCAACTGGACCGATGAGAAGGGCAACTGCCAGCAGGTCAGCTGGAAGCCGACCAAGGCAGTCAAGTCCAGCACCGACAAGGGGCACATCCACATCTCCGGCCGCTCCGACGCGGACGACGACGACCGTGCCGACACCTACGACCCGATCCGGCGACTGGCCGGCGTCGCGACCCCGATCGGAGTGCTCATGGGACAGCAGATGATCGTCTACGGCCTCGGCGCGACCGCGGCGGACCAGGCGCAGCACTGGCTCGTCGACGGGATGCACGCCCGGCGGGTGCCGCTGGACTTCGTGTACGGCGACGACCTGAAGGGCGTCGACGGGCCGGTCACCAACGTGCAGGTGCACCAGGTGAGCCTGCTCGGCCAGCTGGGGTACGGCGGGCAGCCGTTCAAGACCGGCGGCGACATCCGGGTGTGGGGCGAGCCGATCGGTGAGGAGATCCATCTCGACACCGAGGCGCTGGCGAAGACCCTCACCGCGGCGGTGGTGGCCGAGCTCCGCGACCGCGACGCGGCGGCCACCGTGACGGCCGAGGACATCGCGGACCTGCTCGCGGCGCGGCTGCAGTCGTGATCCGGCACGGGGGTGCAGGGGAAAGGGTAGGACGTGAGTGAGGCTTACCGTGCCGGTCCTCCGCGACCTGGTGATGCTCGCACTCGGCTCGGCCGGGATGACCAAGGAGCTGTTCTTCCTCGGCGGGGAGCGCCCGGACATGCTGCGAGTGGGGCTGTGCATCGGCCTGCTCCTCGGCCCAGCGGCCCTGAACAGCCTGTGGCGCGGGCGGTCGCTGGGGGATCCCACATCTACCGACGGGTCGCCGTCGTCGTCTCGCTCGCCTTCGCGGCGGCGTGGCTCGTAGCGCTGGTGCTCCGGTGAGGGCCCGCGACCGGCTCCTCACGCCGACCGGTGCGCTGCGCGCCTGGCCGGCGATCTGGCTGTCGCTGCTGGGGATCGCGCTCGCGTTCGGGTTCACGATCGCGTACGTGGGGCGGGTCGCCGCGGCGCAGCGCAGCGAGGGCGAGCGGAGCCGCGCGGCGGTGTGCACGCTGATCAACGCCAACGTGGCGGCGTACAGCGAGACACCGCCGACCACGCCGGCTGGCCAGAACATCGCTGCGAGCTGGCGGGAGCTGAAGGGTCAGCTCGGCTGCTAGTCGGTCCAGCGGACGGGGAAGACGCCGACCCAGGCTTCGTGGGTCGGGTCGCCGGCGGTGATGTGGTCGGGGCGCTTCGCGCACTGGACGGGGATGTCGCCGGTGGCGGTTGGGGTGGTTTTGGTCGCGGTGCACGTCTCGGTCGCCATCCGGTGATCGTACGAGTGTTCTAGCAACTGGGGAGTGCCCAATGAAGATTTTCGGTCGCGAGCCCTCACTGTGGATCGCCACGATCGGCACCGTGCTCGGCCTCATCGCCGGGTTCGGCCTCGACTGGCTCACCCCGGAGCAGGCCGCCCTGGTCGTCGTCGTCCTCAACGCGCTGCTGGGCGTCGTCAACGCGGTCCTCGTCCGGCCCGTCGCGCCGGCGGCGTTCACATACGCCATCGCCGCGATCGCGACGCTGATCGCGGCGTACGGCGTGCAGGTCACCCAGTCGCAGGTGTCGCTGGTGAACGGTGCGGTGCTCGCGCTGCTGGCGCTGCTGCTGCGGGGGAACGTGTCGCCGGTCGAACCGGGCGTGCCGGAGGCGGTCCGGGCGACGCGCGGCTACTGACCTGCAGCACAGACAGGCGCCCCGGGCATCGGTCCGGGGCGCCTGTCTGTCTGCGGGGGCTGGGGCTTCACCGGGTGGCGTAGAGGTGCTCGCCCAGGCGCTCGTACAGCGCGGCCAGCTGCTCGCGGTCCAGCAGGAGCATGACGGCCTCGGCGCCGTCGCCGACCTCGACCTGGTACTGGACGTCGCCCGCGTCGGTGAGCTCGTCGGCGAGGTTCGACCAGTCCATGTACTGGTTGTCGTCGAACTGGATGCTGGTGGTCGGGTCGGCGGCGGTGAGGTGCGTCGTCTGCGTCATGCCACTAGTATGCAACGCGGGCGTTGCGAACCGCAAGGGGTTCGGCCGACCAATCCGCAACGCCCGCGCTGCGTCCAGACGGTCACAGGTACGCAGCGGCCTCACCAGGCAGACCCGACACCGGCGCCGACGCCGACGCGTACGCCACCTCCAGCTCGGCCACCTCACGCGCCACCCGCCGCCGCTCCGCCGCCTGCGCCCGCTTCTCCGCAGCCGCCGCCGCGGCGATCTCCTGCTCCACCTTCCGCGCCGCCCGGGCCGCCGCCGAGGCCTTCGCCGCCGCGGCCCGCTGCGCCGCCGCCAGCTCGGCACGGCGGCCCGCGTGGACCCGCTCGCCGGCGAGCTCCGCGACGACCAGGCCGACGACGACCAGCGCGCCGTAGATCCGCTCGCCGACGGTGTGGCCGGCGGCGACGTTCGCGGCGAGGCTTCCGATGCCGGCAACGGCCTGGAGGCGCAGCCCGAATCGGCGGGTCGCGGCGTCGAAGGTGCGGCCGCGCATGACCATGCCGATGAGCGCGAACCCGTCGATGAAGAACGGGGCGGTCCAGGCCTGCCAGCCGGTGAGGCCGAGCATGTGGCCGGCGGAGAGGATGTGGCCGAAGCTGATGGCGAGGGCGCCGGGCATGTAGAGGCCGCGGACGACGAGCATGACGAGGATGTACCGCCAGTTGCGGGCAGGTTTGGTCATGGGGACCTCCGGGTCCGAGGTGGTGCGGGGGTTGCGCGGAGCGGGGCTCAACGCGCTACGTCTGCCACCTAGTTTGCAGCTTCCATGTTGCGTGCCGCAAGAGGTGGACCGGAGGAGTTTGCAGCGACGGCATTGCGTCCTATGCTGGGGGCGTGAGCAGGATCCGGATCACCGTCGACGGCAAGGCCGCCCTCACCCTCGGCCAAGCCGCCGAACGGTACGGCCTCGCCCCGTCGTCCATGCGCGCCGCCATCCACCGGCTCGGCGACGCCATCACCGAGGCCGACAAGCTCGACGGCAAACCGCTGTACTTCGCCGCCGAGCTGGACCGCGTCATGGCCCGCCGCCCAGGCCGCGGAGCGCCCGGCGTGCCCCGGACTAGACCTGAAGCCTGATCGAGGCGAGCAGCTCGCCCTCGTTGAACCGCACCACACCCCGGTGCGACACCTCAACACCGTACGGACCCGCACCGCCTGGCACGCCGGCCACCTTGAACGGCAGCGAACACGTCGTCGCCCGGCCGTCGCTGGTGATGCCCTGGGCCGTGCCGCGCTCAAGCGAACCGACAGCCAGGGTCTTTCCCGCCGCGTCGGTCACCGTGACCTGGCTCCCGGCAGCCAGGTCGGAGAACCCGTTCAGACCCCAGCAGGTCGGGTCGGCGGCGCTCTGCCACACGAACTGGCCGCGCTGCAGGACCAGCTCGCCCGTCACGGTCACCGGATTCAGCGCTGCGGCTGTGGACGCGGCGACGGCGGGCGCCTCGCTGTCCGGGCGGGTGAGGAGCCACACGCTGACGCCGGTGGCGGCCATCAACGCGACCACGCCGGCGACAAGGCCGACGATCAGGCCCGCCCGACGCGGCCGGCCGGGAGGTGCGGTGTCGACGGCGATGGCCTGCTGCGGGGTGTCGTGAGGCGCGGTCATGGCCCGGACGGTACCGCTCGCACGCATATGATCACCGTCCGCTGATCGGATGAGAGTGCAGCTGGGTCACCAGCACCGCCAGCACCACGCCGTTCACCACGAACACGACGAACAGCGCGGCGAGACCCAGCAGGAGCCGTTGCCGCCGGCTCACCACGGGCCGCCCGGCGGATGCCAGCCCCGCAGCTCGGAGGTGGGGCGGGCGGCGTCGGCCTCGGTCTCCGGGCCGAACGTAGGACCCCATGACACGGTCGGCTTGGCGGGAGCGTCGGGAGCGGGTGGTGCGTCGGTTGCGTGCTCGTCGGTGTCCGGCACCGCTACCTCCACGTGGTGCGAGGGCACGACGGCCGCGGAACCGCGGTCGCCGCACCCCCGGGTCTAGGAAGCCCGGTCAGCGGCCCGAAGCCAGACCCGACCGGGCAGAACCTCCGTCCGGTGCGACCCAGGGGGATGGTTCCGAAACCGACGGTACACAACAAGGGCAACCATGTCGACCATGTCGCAAGATCAAGCTAGGCTACGCAGTGTGGTTGACATGGTTGACATGGCTTTGATCTCCTTGGAGCGCGACCCAGGGAGTTCACCGATGACAGCACCCATGCCCCTCTACCTGCAGTTTGCAGAGTCCGTCCGGGACCGAATCCGGGCCGGCGTGTTCAAGCCGGGCGACCGGCTGCCGTCCACGACCGCGTTCGAGGCCGAGGGATGGAAGCGGAGCACCCTCGTTCAGGGAATGCGAGAGCTTCGCACCACGGGCTGGGTCCGCGGCCAGCCGGGCCAGGCGACGTTCGTCGCCGCCGATCCCCCGATCGGGTGACCTGCCACCGTACAGCAGAACTGAATGGTTTTCGCAGTCACCCATCCGGTGGATTGATCAGACGACTACCTGATCGTTACGGTCCGGTTTACATCCGGTTAACTGTCCTAGATCTGACACGACGCCGGCGCCTGGGGGGTCACGACGCAAGGAGGGTTGACCCCCGCATGCCCGCACCCATTCGCATCCTCATCTACGCCCGCGGTAACCCCACCGAGATCCTCGACCAGCACGCCGCGTGCTACGCCGCCGCCGAGCTCCTCGGCGCGCACGAGGTCGTCTCGCTCGCCGTCGACGCGCCCGGAGCGTCTGTCGGATGGGGCAGCGCCACCGCCATGGTCGCCGCCGGCGAGGTCGACCGGATCCTCGTCGCCACCCGCGACGTCATCCCGATCATGGAAGTCGTTGAGTCTGCGACCCGCGGCGTCCAGCCCCTCCGCGACGGGCCTGGCGCGCCGGACGCGCAGGAGCCGTCGTGGCAGCGGCGGCCACGACGGCTCCGAGGGTTCAGGCGGCCGAGTTGAACTTCGCGGCCAGCTCGCCGAGTACAGGCAGGGCCGCCACCGCTTCGGTCCGGGCCTTGCTCGTCACGAGCGTGTAGATCGCTGTCGACGCTGGCGACGCGTGACCCATCAGTTCCTGGACCGTGCGGAGGTTGCCGCATTGGTCCAGGGTGCTGGTCCCGAACCAGTGCCGGAATCGGTGGAGGGTCACGGTCGGCAGCCCCAGGTCGTCGAAGTAGTCGGCGGCGACTCGCGAGATCGAGTGCGCGGTCGCCCGGCCGCCGCCGATGCCCCGCGCCAGCGGTCCCGGCGGCAGAGGCTGGACGGCCTGCCAGACAAGCGGGTGCGTTGGCACGATGCGTTCCTTGCTGCCCTTGCCGAAGACTCGGAACGCGTCTTCGGTCACGTGCTCCCGGTCCGCGGCGGCGACCTCGCAGCAGCGCATCCCCTGGCCGGCGGCAAGGAGCGCCCACAGCCGGAAAGGATTGACGGCGCGGGCGAGGACGTCGGTGAGCTCGGCGTCGGTGATCGGCCGTGGAACCCCTCGCCCCGTCTTGGGCCGCACCAGATTTTCGGCGGGGTTGAAGTCGAGTTCGTGTCGGCGGACCGCCCAGCCGAAGAACGAGCGGAGCCCGGCGAGGTTGGTGACCGTGGTGCCGGGTTCCCAGTCGTCGCGGTAGATGACTGCGCGGAGGTCGTCCTCGTTCGCGAATTCCACGCCGCGTTCGTGGGCGGGGTAGCCCTGCTTCCGGTGGACTTCTGTCAGCTTGCGGTGGTGCCGGTAGAGCATCTGGCGGCGGGTCGTGATCGTGGTCTCCGCCCGGTTGAGCTCCCTGAGGTGCCGCAGGTATTTCTCGATCAGGTCGTGTTCCATTCGGGTGATCCTCCGCTCACGAACCGCGGCGGGACATCGGGTGGGTTACCGACCCGATGCGCTGCGGACGGCGGGTTGATGCCCGATCGACGGATGGTGCGAGCGCGGGGCGCCGTTCGGAGTGTCTGGCTGGCCGATTGTCCTTCGGCCGTTCGATATTGGGCCAGAACACTAGTTCAGCGTGCGCCGCGCCGCCACCTCGGTCAACAATGACTGCACCATGGCGCGCACGATCATCCAACTCCGCATCGCGCTCGACGCCGTCGAGCCCACCGTCTGGCGGCGGGTCCTCGTCCCCGGCGGCTTCACCCTCGACCGGGTGCACCGCGTCGTGCAGTTCGCGATGGGCTGGGGCGACCGTCACCTGCACGTCTTCGACATCGAGGGCGTCCAGTACGGCGTGCCCGACCCCGACGGCCTGCTCGACGTCCGCGACGAGCTCGACACCCGCCTCGACGCGGTCGCGCAGAAGGGCGGGCGGCTGCGGTACACGTACGACTTCGGCGACTGGTGGGAGCACGACCTGACCGTCGAGGACGTCATGCCCGCGGACCTCGACACCGTGTATCCGGTGTGCGCCGCCGGCGAACGCGCCTGCCCGCCCGACGACGTGGGCGGCCCCGAGGGCTACCACGACCTCCTCGCGGCCATCGCGGACTCGTCCCACCCCGACCACGCGACGATGCACGAGTGGCTCGGCCGCCCCTTCGACCCGGCGCTGTTCGACCCTTCCCGCACCACCACGCTCCTGCGCCGCATGACCTGACCCCCGCTCCCGCGTCATGATCCGGAAGAGTTCGTGTACCCAGGGGTGCACAAGGTCTTCCGGATCACGGAAACGGGCCGCGGTGAAAGTTTCCGGGGTTTGCCGGCGGTGCGTGGCCGGTGTTGATCTTCCGTTTGGCGGACTTCGCGAATCGCCCTAACCGGGCATGCCGGCGGTGCGGGAATGGCAGTGAACGCATCGTTGATCGTCACTGTGTCCGGGTGGTGGCGGCGGGGTGTCGCGGGCGCCTTCCGAGCGTTCAGCAGCACGTCGGCGCATCGATGAAAGCCTCTCTTGAGCGGATGCCTCCGGGTCGCTCGCCCTCGATGTGCGTCGATTCGCGGCGCTGGAACAGCTGCGGCGCCGTGAAGCAGTGCATATCGCCGTAAAAGCGGACAGAAATGCGGCTTGAAATCTTGCGGTAACGAAATGGGAACGCTCCCATTGCCCCATTGACACCTGGCGGGCGAGGCGCCAGTCTCATGGGAGCGCTCCCGTGGCTGTGGCCGGTGACACACCCCGCGGCCACGGGAGCCACTCAATGCGACACCCGCCATACCCGCGACACCCGAACGACGGACTTCACACCCGGGTCCGCCGTCGATGCTTCACACCCCCTTACACACCCATCACGACCTGAGAGAGGGGTCAGGATGAGCGTCACCTCACGCCGTCTGCGTTCGATCGCCGCGGCCGCGCTCACCGTGGGACTTGCCCTCGGTACGACCGCATGCAGCGCCAAGGACGACAACGAGCCCAGCGCCGACGGCACGGGCCCGGTCACCATCTCGCTGTCCTACTTCGGCACGCCCGGCTTCAACCAGGCGGTCAAGGACTTCGAGGCCGCGAACCCGAACATCAAGGTCGACGTCAAGAACGAAGGCCAGACCAAGGACTTCGCGCCGAAGCTGGCCCAGTGGATCTCCGCCGGCAGCGGCGCGAGCGACGTGGTCATGCTCGAAGAGGGCATGCTCCTGCAGTACCTGAAGGACAACAAGGGCTTCGCGAACCTGCTCGACCTGGGCGCGTCGTCGCTGGAGAAGGACTACCTGGCCTTCAAGTGGAAGAACGCGTTCACCGCGGACGGCAAGAAGCTCGTCGGTCTCGGCACCGACGTCGGCCCGCTCGCCATGTGCTACCGCACGGACCTGTTCGCCAAGGCCGGCCTCCCGGTCGACCGTGACGAGGTCAGCAAGCTGTGGCCGACCTGGCAGGACTACATCAAGCAGGGCGAGACCTTCAAGTCGAAGAACACCGGCGCGGCGTGGACCGACTCGGCCACGAGCATCATGCAGCCGTACATCATGCAGAACGCCGACAGCTGGTTCTACGACAAGAGCGACAAGTACATCGGTGACACCAACCCGGCCGTCAAGGCCGCGTACGACCTGGGCCTGGACATGGCCAGCAAGGGCCTGACCGCGAAGCTGGCCCGCTGGCAAGCGGACTGGGACGCCGCGTTCAAGAACGCCGCGTTCGCGACCGTGCCGTGCCCGCCGTGGTACACGGGTGTCATCAAGGAGCGCGCCGGCGACGCCGGCAAGAACAAGTGGGACATCGCGACCATCCCCGGTAAGGGTGGCAACTGGGGCGGCTCGTACCTCGCCATCCCGGAGCAGAGCAAGAACAAGAAGGCCGCGTTCGAGCTCGTCAAGTTCATCACCGGCAAGCAGGGTGGCCTGGACGCGTTCGCCGAGGCGGGCCCGCTGCCGTCGTCGATCGCCGCGCTGGACGACCCGAAGATCACCGACGCGAAGAACGAGTACTTCAACAACGCGCCGGTCGGCAAGATCTACGCCGGTGCCGCGAAGGACCTCAAGCCGATCTACCTCGGGCCGAAGCACCAGGCCCTGTGGGAGAACGGGTTCGAGCCGGCCATGCAGGCCGCCGAGCAGGGCAAGCTGAGCGCCCAGGCGGGCTGGGACAAGGCCATCAAGGACAGCAAGGCACTCGCCGAAGGCTGATCCGACGCGATGACGGCGGGGGCGGCGTCGAACCTGGCGCCGCCTCCGTCTGCCACTTAGCCCGTTTGATCGGAAGGGACCAACCCCCCATGGCTACCAACGTCGGCGAGGTCAGCGGACCTCGCCACGGGCGCGCCCCCGCCGGGCCACCGAAGCAGCCGACGCGGCGCTCCGTGCGGGTCGGGCGGCTCGACCTGCGACTGTCGCCGTACCTGTTCGTCGCGCCGTTCTTCGTGCTGTTCGCGGTGTTCGGCGCGTACCCCTTGATCTACACCGCGATCCTGTCGACCCGCAAGAACACGCTGACCGGTGGCGACGCGGGCTTCGTCGGGTTCGAGAACTACAAGAAGATCCTCTGGGACGAGCACTTCTGGATCGTCATCTACAACACGTTCGGCCTGTTCATCGTCGCGACCGTGCCGCAGCTGATCTTCGCGCTGCTGATCGCGAGCTGGCTGAACAAGAAGATGCGGGCCCGCACCGCGATCCGCATGGGTGTGCTCATCCCGAACATCACCTCGGTCGCCGCCGTCGGCATCGTGTTCGGCCTGATCTTCGCCGACCGGTACGGCCTGGCGAACTGGCTCCTGCAGAGCATCGGCCTGGACGCCGTCGAGTGGCGCAACCACCGCTGGTCGTCCTGGACCGCGATCGCGTTCATGGTCGACTGGCGCTGGACCGGCTACAACGCCCTCATCTACCTGGCCGCGATGCAGGCGATCCCGAAGGAGCTCTACGAGTCGGCGTCCCTGGACGGCGCCTCCGCGGCCCGCCGGTTCTGGCGGATCACCGTCCCGCTCATCCAGCCGACGATCCTCTTCACCGTGATCATCTCGACGATCGGCGGCATGCAGCTGTTCACCGAGCCGCTGCTGTTCAACTACGGCCGCATCCAGGGTGGCTCGCTCAACGAGTTCCAGACCGTCGCGATGTACATCTACGAGACCACGTTCACGAACAACTACAACGTGGGCCGCGGCGCCGCGATCTCCTGGCTGCTGTTCGTGATCATCCTGATCTTCGCGCTCATCAACTTCGCCCTGGTGCGCCGATCCGTCAAGGGGACGACCTCATGAGTACCACCATGACGCGGCCTCGCAGCATGCCGGTCGAGCCGCCGCGCAAGAAGGGCCGGGTCCGCAGCGCCTCCTCGGCACTGTGGGACGCGAGCCCGCTGACGTACCTCGCGCTGATCATCACGATCGTGCTGTCGGTCTTCCCGATCCTCTGGTCGTTCATCGTGGCGTCGCGCGACAACAGCGCCGTCACCGACATCCCGCCGCCGCTCACGCCCGGCCCGAACTTCTTCGACAACGCCTCCCGCGTGCTGGCCAACACGGACGCCAACTTCGTCTACGGCCTGATCAACTCGGCGGTCGTGTCGTCGTGCGTGACGCTGTCGGTGGTGTTCTTCTCCACCCTCGCCGGCTTCGCGTTCGCGAAGCTCAAGTTCCGCGGGAAGAACGCCCTGCTGCTCATCATCATCCTCACGATGATGATCCCGACGCAGGTCAACATCATCCCGCTGTACCTGCTGATGGTGAAGTTCGACTGGACGAACACCCTGCAGGCGGTCATCGTGCCGTTCCTGGTCAAGGGCTTCGGCGTGTTCATGATCCGGCAGTACGCGGAGTCGGCGATCAGCGACGAGCTCATCGAGGCGGCCCGGGTCGACGGCGCCTCCACGTGGCGGACCTACTGGTCCGTGGTGCTGCCCGCGTTGCGTCCGGCGGCGGCGGTACTGGGGCTGCTCACCTTCATGGAGACCTGGAACGACTTCCTGTGGCCGTACGTCGTGCTCAACGGCGACACGCCCACCGTGCAGGTTTCGCTCAACATTCTCGCCACCGGTTACTACAAGACCGACTACGTGCAAGTCTTTACCGGGACAGCACTGGCCATCGTGCCGCTGCTCCTCGTGTTCATCGCATTCGGCCGTCAGATCATCGGCGGCATCATGGAAGGTTCGGTCAAGGCGTGACCAGCATCGACCCGCTGACGTTCCCACCCGGTTTCGTGTGGGGTGCGGCGACCGCGTCGTACCAGATCGAAGGGGCGGCCGGCGAAGACGGCCGCACCCCGTCGATCTGGGACACGTTCAGCCACACCCCGGACAAGACGCTGGGCGGGGACACCGGCGACGTGGCCTGCGATCATTACCACCGCTTCCGCGAGGACGTGGGGCTGATGAAGGACCTGGGCATCAACGCCTACCGGTTCTCCGTCGCGTGGCCGCGCGTCCAGCCGGGCGGGTCGGAGCCGGCCAACGCCAAGGGCCTGGACTTCTACCGGCGGCTCGTCGACGAGCTGCTGGCGGGCGGCATCACCCCCTGGGTGACGCTCTACCACTGGGACCTTCCCCAGGCGCTGGAGGACGCGGGCGGCTGGCCCGCCCGCGACACCGCGGCCCGGTTCGCCGACTACGCCGCGCTCGTGCACGGCGCGCTCGGCGACCGGGTCCGGCACTGGACGACCTTCAACGAGCCGTGGTGCTCGGCGTTCCTCGGCTACGCGTCCGGCGTCCACGCGCCCGGCCGCCAGCACGCACCCGACGCCCTGGCCGCCATGCACCACCTGCTCCTCGGCCACGGCCGGGCGGTCGAGTCGATCCGGGCCGCCGACCCGCAGGCGCAGCTGGGCATCACGCTCAACCTGTACGCCATCTCGCCGGCCGACGAGACCAAGGCCGGCGACCTCGATGCGGCCCGCCGCATCGACGGCCTGGCCAACCGGATCTTCCTCGACCCGGTGCTGCTCGGCTCGTACCCGGCCGACGTCGTCGCCGACCTGCAAGGGGTCAGCGACTTCGGCTTCGTGCGCGACGGCGACCTCGAGCAGATCGCGCAGCCGCTCGACCTGCTCGGCATCAACTACTACAGCCGGCACGTCGTGGCCGCCGAGGACCCCGACGTCCCCGCCGAGCCGTACTGGCGGGCGCCGACGTCGTGGCCCGGCAGCGAGACCGTCCGCTTCCTGAAGCGGCCCGGCGTCCCGGTCACCGACATGGGCTGGGAGGTCGACGCCCCCGGGCTCACCGAGACCCTGACCCGCGTCGCCCGCGAATACCCGGCGGTCCCGCTGTACATCACGGAGAACGGCGCCGCGTACATCGACACCGTCACCGACGAGGGTGCCGTGGACGACCACGAGCGGGTCGCCTACTTCGACGCGCACTTCCGCGCCTGCCACGACGCGATCACCGCCGGCGCGCCCCTGCACGGCTACTTCGCGTGGTCGCTGCTGGACAACTTCGAGTGGGCGTGGGGCTACACCAAGCGGTTCGGCATGATCCGCGTCGACTACGACACGCAGCGGCGCACGGTCAAGGCCAGCGGCCACCGGTACCGCGAGGTCATCAAGCACAACGGCCTCGGCGAGTAGCGTGCGCCGCCCGACGCTGGACGAGGTGGCCGCGCTCGCCGGCGTCGGGCGCGGCACGGTCTCCCGGGTGATCAACGGCTCGCCGCAGGTCAGCCCGGAGGCCCGCGCCGCGGTCGCCCGCGCCGTCGAGGAACTCGGGTACGTGCCCAACCGGGCCGCCCGGGCCCTCGTCACCCGCCGCACCGACTCGGTCGCCCTCGTGGTGTCCGAGTCGGAGGAGCGGGTCTTCGGCGAGCCGTTCTTCGCCGGCATCGTCCGCGGCGTCAGCAACGTCCTCGCCGACACGTCGCTGCAGCTGTGGCTGGCGATGGCGCAGTCGCCGTCGCAGCGGCTCATGGTCGAGCGGCACCTTTCGGACCAACACGTCGACGGCGTACTGCTGCTGTCGCTGCACGACGACGACCCGCTGCCGTCACTGCTGGGCAAGCGGGGGCTGCCCACCGTCCTCGGCGGCCGGCCGGCGCACATGCTCGAGACGGAAGGTGACAACGAGGTCGCCTACGTCGACAACGACAACGAGGGCGGTGCCCGCACCGCCGTCGACCACCTCATCGGCCTCGGTCGCCGCTGCATCGCGGTGATCGCCGGCCCGCAGGACATGGCGGTGGGCATCGCCCGCCTCCGTGGCTACCGGGAGGCGCTGCGCCTGGCGTCCCTGCCGCACGATCAGCGACTCATCGCGTACGGCGACTTCAGCGAGGCGAGCGGGGCCGACGCGATGCACCGCCTCATCCATCTCAACCCCGGCCTCGACGCCGTCTTCGCCGCCTCCGACCTGATGGCCGCCGGGGCCATCCGCGCCCTGCGTGAGCTGGGCCGCGGGGTGCCCGCCGACGTGGCCGTGGTCGGGTTCGAGGACTCCGCCGTCGCCCGACAGACCCAGCCGCCGCTCACCACCGTGCACCAGTCGGTGGAGGGCATGGGGCGCGAGATGGCCAGGCTCCTGCTGGCCCGCATCGCCGGCGGGCCGGCCCACTCGACTGTGCTCGACACGCACCTCGTGGTCCGCGAGTCGGCCTGACATCGCCGGCCACGCAGCCATGTCGCGCAGTCCTCATCCCCCAGCAGGAGGCACACCGTGCGCTTCGGCCACTTCGACGACGAACGCCGCGAGTACGTCATCGACCGACCAGACACCCCGCTGCCCTGGATCAACTACCTCGGCACCGAGGCGTACTTCGGCATCATCTCCAACACCGCCGGCGGCTACTCGTTCTACCGTGACGCCCGGCTGCGCCGGCTCACCCGCTACCGGTACAACAACGCCCCCATGGACCTCGGCGGCCGGTACATCTACCTGCGGGACGCGTCCACGGGCTCCTACTGGTCGCCCACATGGCAGCCGACGCAGACCGACCTCGACGAGTACGAGTGCCGGCACGGGCTGTCGTACACGCGGGTCGCCTCGCGGTACCAAGGGATCAAGGCCGAGACGCTCTACTTCGTGCCGCTCGGCGAGACCCTCGAGGTGTGGCGGCTCAAGGTCACCAACGAGCGGGACAGCGTCGCTGAGCTGTCCGCCTTCTCGTCGATCGAGTTCTGTCTCTGGGACGCGCAGGACGACGCCACCAACTACCAGCGCAACTTCAACACCGGTCAGGTCGAGGTCGTCGACGGCGTCATCTACCACAAGACCGAGTACCGCGAGCGGCGCGACCACTTCGCGTACTTCGCCTGCAGCGAGCCCCTCGCCGGCTTCGACACCTCGCGGGAGGCGTTCCTCGGGCCGTACCGCTCCTGGGACCGGCCCCTCGCCGTCGAGCGCGGCGAGTCCGGCGACTCGGTCGCCAACGGCTGGCAGCCGCACGGGTCGCACCACGTCAAGCTGACCCTGCAGCCGGGGGAGACCCGCGAGATCGGGTTCGTCCTCGGGTACTGGGAGAACCCCCGCGACGCGAAGTTCGACCCGCCCGGCTCGCAGACGATCAACAAGGCCGCCGCGCAGGCCAAGATCGCTGACTGGCTGCGGCAGGAGACCGTCGACGCCGGGTTCGCCGCGCTCGCGGCGCGCTGGGAGGAACTGCTCGGCGGGCTCCAGGTGCAGACGCCCGACGCCGACACCGACCGCATGGTCAACATCTGGAACGCGTACCAGAACATGGTCACGTTCAACATGAGCCGGTCGACGTCGCTGTACGAGTCGGGGATCGGCCGCGGCATGGGCTTCCGCGACTCGAACCAGGACCTGCTGGGCTTCGTGCACATGATCCCCGAGCGGGCCCGTGAGCGGATCCTCGACATCGCCGCGACCCAGCTGCCGACGGGCGGGGCGTACCACCAGTACCAGCCGCTGACCAAGCGCGGCAACAACGACATCGGATCCGGCTTCAACGACGACCCGCTCTGGCTGATCCTCGGCGTCTCGGCGTACATCAAGGAGAGCGGCGACTGGAGCATCCTGTCCGAGCCGGTCCCGTTCGACAACGCGCCCGGCAGCGAGCAGTCGTTGTACGAGCACCTGAAGCTGTCGCTGCGGTACACCACCGAACGCCTCGGACCGCACGGCCTGCCGCTGATCGGGCGGGCGGACTGGAACGACTGCCTGAACCTCAACTGCTTCTCCGACACCCCGGGGGAGCCGTTCCAGACGACGGAGAACGCGACCGGCGGGGTCGCCGAGTCGGTGTTCATCGCCGGCCAGTTCGTGCTCGCGGCGCGTTCGCTCGGGGACCTCGCCGCCGCTCTGGGGGATGATCCGACCGGCTACCAGAACGCCGCGGAGAAGATGGCCGGGACCATCGCCGAGCACGGCTGGGACGGGGCGTGGTTCCGCCGCGCGTACGACTTCCACGGCAACGTCATCGGCTCCGCGTCCAACGACGAGGGTCAGATCTTCATCGAGCCGCAGGGCATGTGCATCATGGGCGGCGTCGGCCTGGAGGACGGCACCGCGGCGCGCGCGCTGGCCAGCGTCCGGGAGCGGCTCGCCACCCCGCACGGGATCGTGCTGCAGCAGCCGGCGTTCTCCTCCTACCGCATCGAGCTCGGCGAGATCTCCTCCTACCCGCCCGGGTACAAGGAGAACGCCGGGATCTTCTGCCACACCAACCCGTGGCTCATGATCGCCGAGGCGATGGTCGGCAACGGCGACGGCGCGTTCGACTACTACAAGCGGATCAACCCGTCGGCCCGCGAGGAGCTCGGCGAACTGCACCGCTGCGAGCCGTACGTGTACGCGCAGATGATCGCCGGCAAGGACGCGCCGACCCACGGCGAGGCGAAGAACTCCTGGCTGACCGGCACCGCGGCATGGAACTACGCGGCCGTGACCCAGTGGATCCTGGGCATCCGGCCGGAGCTGTCCGGCCTGCGGATCGCGCCGGTCGTCCCCTCGTCATGGCCGGGGTTCACCGCGGTGCGGCGCTTCCGCGGCGCCACCTACCGCATCACGGTCCGCCGGGAGCCCGGCGCGTCCTTCCGGCTCCTCGCGGACGGGGTCCCCGTCGAGGGCGGTGTCCTGCCGGTCGCCCCCGCCGGCGCTGACGTGCAGGTAGAGGCATATTTGTCGTAGATCGTTTGGTTTTGTGGCCGCGGCACCGCCCGTCCGGGGGTGTCGCGGCCGCTTTCCCGGGTGCCGTCGCTGCAAGATCGCTGAGGTGTGCGCACAATGGGGCGTGCCTTCCACGAACAGCCGCCCCCGCTCCGCGGGCCGCCCCACCCTCGACGAGGTCGCCTCGCGCGCCGGCGTCGGGCGCGGCACCGTGTCGCGGGTCGTCAACGGCTCGCCGCAGGTGAGCCCGGAGGCGCGGGCCGCCGTGCAGAAGGCGATCGACGAGCTCGGCTACGTGCCCAACCGCGCCGCCCGCGCCCTCGTCACCCAGCGCACCGACTCGGTCGCGCTCGTCGTGTCCGAGTCCGAGGAACGCGTCTTCGGCGAGCCGTTCTTCGCCGGCATCGTCCGCGGCGTCAGCTCCGCCCTCGCCGACACCCAGCTGCAGCTGTGGCTGGCGATGGCCCAGTCCCCGGCCGAACGCCAGCGCGTCGAGCACCACCTCACCAACCAGCACGTCGACGGCGTCATGCTGCTGTCCCTGCACGACGCCGACCCGCTGCCGCAACTGCTGGAGCAGCGCGGCCTGCCCGTCGTCCTCGGCGGCCGCCCCGCCCGGATGCTGTCCACCCCCGGTGCTTCCGGCGCCTCCGACGCCGCTTCCGACGTCGCTTTCGTCGACGCCGACAACGAGGGCGGCGCGCGGCTCGCCGTCGGGCACCTCCTGGACCGCGGCCGCCGCCGGATCGCCGCGATCGCCGGCCCGCAGGACATGGCCGCCGGCGTGTCCCGCCTCCTGGGCTACCGCGAGGCCCTCGAACGCGCCGGCCTGCCCGTCGACGAGGCCCTCATCGCGTACGGCGACTTCAGCGAGGCCTCCGGCGAACTCGCCGTCCGCGACCTGCTCGCCCGCGACCCCTCGGTCGACGCCGTCTTCGCCGCCTCGGACCTGATGGCCGTCGGCGCCCTGCGCGCACTGCGCGAACTCGGCAAACACGTCCCGTCGGACGTGTCGCTGGTCGGCTTCGACGACGTGGCCATCGCCCGCCAGACCGACCCCCCGCTGACCACCGTCCACCAACCCGTCGAAGCCATGGGCAGGGAGATGGTCCGCCTCCTCCTGTCCCGCATCGCCGGCGCCGCCCCCACCGCCGTCATGGTCGAAACCCACCTCGTAGAACGCGCCAGCACCTAACTGTTATCCGCTGTGTCGCCTTCGGCGATGGGCTCGCTGCCCCACGCTCCGCGCGGGTCCCGCCGGGGGGATTCTCACCCCCGGAGCCCCCCAATGCGCCGCTCCGCGACGCACTGCCAGCGCGCAGGGCGCGCGGCAGCTTCCGACGCATCCGCGTGCCATCCGGTGCCTCCCGCCGCGCCTTCCCATGATCCGGAAGACTTATGGTCGCCAGGGCGACGAAATCTCTTCCGGATCACGGGTAATTCCGTTCGGCCGCCGGGTGGGCGGGCTGTTTCTCCATGATCCGGAAGACCTTGTGTACCGCTGACTACACAAACTCTTCCGGATCACGGGCGTCGCGCCGAACGGCTGCCGGGCGGGCCTGTTTTTCGTGACCCGGAAGACTTTTGGTCGTCAGGGCGACGACATCTCTTCCGGATCGTGGGGAACCTGTCCGCGGTGCCCGGCCACCGAGGGGATGGCGCGCGGATGCGTAGGAGGCTGCCGCGCGCTCTGCGCGCTGGCAGTGCGTCGCGCAGCGGCGCATTGGGGGGCTCCGGGGGTGAGAATCCCCCCGGCGGGACCCGCGCGGAGCGTGGGGCAGCGAGCCCATCGCCGAAGGCGACACAGCGGGTAACAGCACCCGCGCGAAGCGTGGGGCAGCGAGCCCATCGCCGATAGGCGACACAGCGGGAAACAGCGTGGCAGTTTGCGGTTGGTGGGCATCGGGCACCTGATCGATGGAGGAGAGGTGGCTGAGATGACCGCACAGTGGAAGAAGGGTAAGCGGCGCGCTGAGAGCGTGGCTGAGGACGCCTGGGATCACCTGGTGGCCGCGGTCGAGTCGGCGCATTCGGTGGGTGGGTCCGTGAAGGACCGGGCGTACGGCCTCAAGGACCGGGCGTACGACTTCGCCGATGAGGCGTCGAGCCGGTACAGCACGGCGTCGGACCGGGTCGGGTCCGCGGCCGACGAGGCGTGGAGCCGGGCGAGCCTGGCGTTCGACGCGTTGTCGGGGCGTAAGCAGCGCAAGCCGTGGGGGTGGATCGCGGTCGCCGTCCTCGGTGGGATCGCGGTCGGCTGGGCGGCCGCCGCGTCGGCGCCGAAGGCGTTGCAGGCGGCGCAGGAGCGGTTCGAGGACGAGGAGGACGTGCCGTCCCCCACGTACGAGGCGCCCGCGCCGTACCGCGTGGCGGAGTAGCGAGCGGTCGAACAACGGGGGCGGGCCGGTGAGCGGCCCGCCCTGAAAACCGTCAGCTGTACTTGCGCAGCTCCCGCTTGGCGAGCGACGCGCGGTGGACCTCGTCGGGGCCGTCGGCGAGGCGCAGCGTCCGGGCCGCGGCCCACAGCGCGGCGAGCGGCGTGTCCTGGCTGACGCCGGCGGCGCCGTGGGCCTGGATGGCCTTGTCGATCACCCATTCGGCCATCTGCGGTACGGCGATCTTGATGGCCTGGATCTCGGTGTGGGCGCCCTTGTTGCCCACCGTGTCCATGAGCCACGCGGTCTTGAGGACCAGCAGCCGGGCCTGTTCGATGCGGACCCGGGACTCGGCGATCCAGTCGCGCACGACGCCCTGCTCGGCGAGGGGGCGGCCGAAGGCGATGCGCTCGCTGACCCGCTCGCACATGAGCTCCAGCGCGCGTTCCGCGGCGCCGATGAGCCGCATGCAGTGGTGGATGCGGCCCGGGCCGAGGCGGGCCTGGGCGATCGCGAACCCGGAGCCCTCCTCCGCGATCAGGTTTGCGGCGGGCACCCGTACATCCACAAATGACACCTCGGCGTGCCCGCCGTGCGACGCGTCGGTGTAGCCGAACACGTGCATGCCGCGCTTGACGGTGATGCCGGGCGTGTCGCGCGGGACGAGGATCATGCTCTGCTGGCGGTGGCGTTCGGCGCCCGGGTCGGTCTTGCCCATGACGATGAAGACGGCGCAGTTGGGGTTCATCGCGCCGGAGGACCACCATTTGCGGCCGTTGATGACGTACGAGTCGCCGTCGCGCTCGATGCGGGTGGAGATGTTGGTGGCGTCGGACGAGGCGACGTCGGGCTCGGTCATGCAGAACGCCGAGCGGATCTGTCCTTCGAGGAGGGGCTTGAGCCACCGGTCCTGCTGCTCGGGCGAGCCGAACGCGGTGAGGACCTCCATGTTGCCGGTGTCGGGCGCGGCGCAGTTGACGGCCTCGGGCGCGAGGTGCGGGCTGCGGCCGGTGATCTCGGCGAGGGGCGCGTACTGCAGGTTGGTGAGGCCGGCGCCGAAGCGGTCGTCGGGCAGGAACAGGTTCCACAGGCCGCGGTCGCGGGCCGCGGCCTTGAGGTCCTCGATGACGGCGGGGCGCGCCCACGGATCGTCCAGGGCGGCGAGCTGCGACTCGAGGACGGGCTCGGCCGGGTAGACGAAGTCGTGCATGAACTCGGTGAGCTGCTCGTGCAGGTCGGCGGTGCGCGTGTCGAAGCGGAAGTCCATCAGCTCTCTCCGTTGATCGCTGCGAGGCCCTGCGCGAGCAGGGGTGGGACCAGCGCGCCGATCTGGTCGAAGCCCGCGCCGACCGTCTGGCCGCTGGTGTAGCGGAAGTGGATGCCCTCGAGGATGACGGCCAGCTTGTAGCAGGCCATCGCGACGTACCAGTGCAGGTCGTCCAGCGCCGCGCCGCTGCTGACGGCGTACCGCTGCAGCAGCTCGTCGCCGGTCGGGAACCCGGCGTCGGCGCCGAGCCCGTCGGCGATCGGGTTGACCCCGATCTTGAGGCGGTCCAGGACCGTCCAGTACGCCAGCAGCAGCCCGAGATCGGTGAGCGGGTCGCCGAGGGTCGCCATCTCCCAGTCGAGGACGGCCGCGACCCGCATCCGGGCGGGGTCGACGATGAGGTTGTCGAGCCGGTAGTCGCCGTGCACGATCGCGGTCGTCGCGGAGACCGGGATCGTGGCGGCCAGCCGGTCCTGGAGGATCGCGGCGTCGGGCAGGTCGCGGCTGGTGGACTGCGCCAGCTGCTTCGACCAGCGCCGGACCTGCCGCTCCAGGAAGCCCTCGGGGCGGCCGAAGTCGCCGAGCCCGATCGCGGCGGGGTCGACGCGGTGCAGGTCGGCGAGGGTGTCCATCATGGCGAACGCCACGTCGCGGCGGGCCTGCTCGCCGAGCGGGTCGGTCTGCCGGCGGCTGCGCAGCACGACCCCGGGCACCCGCGACATCAGGTAGAACGGCGCGCCGAGGACGCTGTCGTCCTCGCACAGCAGCAGCGCCTCCGGGACCGGTACCCCGGTGGGGCCGAGCGCGGAGATGATCCGGTGCTCCCTGGCCATGTCGTGCGCGGTGGCCAGGACGTGCCCGAGCGGCGGGCGGCGCAGCACGAACACCTCGTTCACCACGTAGGTCAGGTTGGACCGTCCACCGGCGATCAGCTCGGCGTCGATCGGCGCGGTGACGAGCCCAGGTGCGGCGTCCTGGAGGTAGGCCTCGAGGCGGGGGAGATCGAGGCCGGGCGGGGTGCTCATCCGGTCAGTCCATGGGTGAGACGCGTTCTCTGTCAAGGTCCGAGCCAGGTATTTCACCGCCAAATGTCTGCTTTGCGTGGTTGGGCTGGCGGGCCGAGACGTTCCGGCATCGACACCCCGGCGAAACGGCGCGGAAACTCACGGTAGGCAAGCTGTTGGCAGAACCGGAGAGCAATTGACGTACACCAACGGCGGCGTACATGTCAGCCAAGGACGAACGGGAGGTCGACCTCAATGCTGCTACGGCTGCGAGTCGCGCTGCCCGACCGTCCCGGCTCACTCGGGCAGGTTGCCCGGACGCTGGGTGTGGTCGGTGCCGACATCGTTTCGGTGGTTGTGCTGGAACGCGTCGGCGGCCGCGCGGTGGACGATCTCACCGTGGTTTGGCCGGCTTCGGCTTCTGTCGACCGGGTCCTCACCGGTCTCGCGGCGATCCCAGGCGTTCGCGTGGACGGTGTGTGGCGCGGCACGGAGCTGTCGGAGCCGAGCAGTGGCCGCGAGGTCGCGCTCATCGGACAGGTGGCGGCAAACCCGCAGCACGGCCTGGCAACGGTCGTGGACGCGGCACCGGCGCTGTTCGGAGCGGACTGGGCGGTCGCGATCCTGGTCGGATCGGACTGGGCGGGCGGCGGCGCGCGCGCTCAGGCATGGTCCGCATCCTCGGTGGTCTGCGCCAGCTGGCGCACTCCGGATGTCCCCCCACAGGTGGACATCGCACCACTCCGGCCTCGCGCGATCAGCGCAGCTGACGGCATTCATCTTGCTGTCGCGCCTTTTCAGCGTGGAGGTCTGGTCCTTGTCGTCGCCCGCGGCGGGGCGGACGGCGACGCGGGAGCACCACCGTTCCACGGTTCCGAGGTGGAGCGGCTGGCGCAGCTGGTCGGTGCTACGGCATCTGTGCTGGGGGAACGGCTGGCGGGGCCCGGCTTGGCGGAGCTGGGTAAAGCGGGAGGTTCCGTTGCGGGAACCCCCGCTCCCGCCGGCACAACCGGCTCACGCGCGGCGTGACCGCAAGGCAAGGAGCAGACGCATGACCCTCTGGCGTATCCGTGCGACCGTCGACGACCGTCCCGGCTTCCTCTCAGTCCTGACCGCGAGCCTCGCGCTGCGGAAGGTCAACATCCTGTCCGTGCAGGTGCACACCACCGAGTCCGGTGCGGTCGACGACTTCCTGGTCGAGGCGCCCGACGAGCTGACCGTCGCCGACCTCGCCGAGGCCGTGCGCCGGGGCCGGGGCCGGGACGCCTGGATCGCTCAGGCCGACGTGCGGGGCCTCATCGACGAGCCGACCCGGGTGCTGGCGCTGGCGGGCAAGGTCCTGGACGGCACCGCGACCCTGGAGGAGGCGATCGCGGCGCTGCTCGGCGACTGCGACATCTCCTGGCGGGCCGACACGTCCACGGGTGCGGAGGGCTACACGGCGACCGGCATGCAGCTGCAGGATCCGGCCGGCGGCACGCTCTACGTCCGTCGTCCGGCTCCGGCGTTCACGCCGGCCGAGTACGCCCGGGCCCACGCCCTCGTGGGGCTCGCCCGGGTGGCGGGGAAGCGCAACACAGCAGCCTGAGACTTTCCACAGCAGCGCTCGTCCTTGGCGGAGGACGAGCGCTGCTTTTTGTCGTCCGTACCTGTAGTCTGCCAACATGTTGGTTGGGTACATGTACGGGGGCAACCTATGAACGCGCTGGACGCCGCGAGGTGGCAGTTCGCCCTCACGGCCTCGACGCACTTCCTGTTCGTCGCGCTCACGCTCGGCCTGGTCTTCTTCGTCGCCTCCACGCAGACCCGGTACGTGCGGACCGGCGACCCGCTGTACGGCAGGATGGCCCGCTTCTGGGGCTCGCTGTACGCGATCAACTACGCGGTCGGCATCGCCACCGGGCTCGTCATGGAGTTCGAGATCGGGCTCAACTGGAGCGGCCTGTCGCGGCTCACCGGTGACGTGTTCGGCGCGCCCCTGGCCCTGGAGACCCTGATCGCGTTCGTGCTCGAGTCGACGCTGCTCGGCATGTGGCTCTTCGGCTGGGAGCGGCTCAACAAGAAGCTGCACCTCGCGCTGATCTGGGGCGTCGCCGCGACCGCGCTGCTGTCCGCGTTCTGGGTCATGGTCTCCAACTCGTTCCTGCAGCACCCCGTCGGCTACGTCATGGACGGCGACGGCCGGGCCAGGCTCACCGACTTCACGGCGCTGCTGACCAACAGCGCGCTGTGGTTCGCCCTCGGCCACGTGGTCGCCGCGGCCGCGCTGACCGGCGGGATGTTCGTCGCCGGCGTGAGCGCCTGGCACCTGCGCCGCCGCCCGGGGGACGAGTTCTTCGGCAAGTCCCTGCGCAAGGGCCTGCACAGCGCGCTGGCCGGCCTGTTCTTCGCCATCGGCTTCGGATACGCCCAGTTCGGCCCGCTCGGGGCGAACCAGCCGACGAAGCTGTCCGGCAACGGCGACGACGTGCTGCGGCTGCGCGAGGAGTGGGTCGCGCAGCACGGCCCCGGCGACTACCTGCCCGACAGCGGCATCGTCGGCGGCTCCCTCGGCTTCATGATCATGGTGGCCAACCTGCTGTTCCTGATCCTGCTCGCCGCGCAGCTGCTCACGTTCCGCGACATGCTGGCCACCCGCCGCTGGGCCCGGCCGATGCTGTGGCTGCTCACCGCCCTCATCCCGGTGCCGTTCGTGACCGCGATCGCCGGCTGGGTCGTGCGCGAGGAGGGCCGCCAGCCGTGGGCCGTCTACGGGCTGCTCAAGACCGCCGACGCGGTGTCACCGATGAGCGGCCGGGTGCTGACGGCGTCGACGATCGGCTTCACGGTGCTCGTCGCCGGGCTCGCGCTGCTCGACTGGTGGCTGCTCGCCCGCCGCGCCGCCCGCGGTCCCGGCGACGAGTTCCTTTCCCTGCCCCTGCCCGAGCGCGAGGAGGTGGCGGTATGACCGGCCAGCGAAGCGTCTCGGGCCGGTCATTGTCGGGTCAGTGTTGGGTCATGCGCCCGGAGCGGAGCGAGGACGTATGACCGGCATGTGGTTCGCCGTTCTCGGGCTGCTGTTCATGGCGTACTTCGCGCTCGGCGGCCTCGACCAGGGCGTCGCGCTGTTGCTGCCGCTGTACCGCGGCGACACCGGGAAACGGGAGGCGCTCAACGCGATCGGTCCCAGGTTCCTCGGCAACGAGGTCTGGATCGTCGGCGCGGTCGGGGTCCTGGTCGCCGCGTTCCCGCGCCTGGAGGGGGAGCTGTTCGGCGCCGCGTACCCGGTGGTCGTCGTCGCCGTCGCCGGGCTCATCGCCCTCAACGCGGGCGTGCAGCTGCGCGGCCGGGCGGTGCGGCGCGGCGGGTTCGACGTGCTCATCACGGGCGGTGCCCTCGCGCTCGCCGTGAGCTGGGGACTGCTGCTGGGTGTCGTGCTGCACGGTGTACCGGTCACCGCCGACGGCCACGTGCACGGCTTCGCGCCGCTGGCCAGCCCGGCGGTGTGGCTCACCGCGCTGCTCAACGTCGTCCTCGTCGTCACCAACGGCGCCGCGTACCTCGCCTGGCGCGGCGTCGCCGTCCGCGTGCCGCGGTCCGTGCCAGGTGCCGGCGCGGGACTCGTCGTGGTGACGGCCGGCGTCTGGTACCTGCAGGACCCGCCGGACATCCGCCACCCGCTCCTCGCCACCGCGCTGGTCGCCGCGACCGCGGGTGCCCTGCTCGCGGCGCGGTTCCTCGGCGGCGGCCGGGCGTTCGCCGCCGCGCTTGTGGCGTGCGCCCTACCCGTGATCACGGTCGGGCTGGCCAGGTACCCCGGCGTGCTAGCGTCCACGATGGACCCGGGCGCGACGGTGACCGTCGACAGCGCGGCCGCCGGGGAGGACACCCTCCGGCTGCTCGCCATCGGCGCGGCGCCGCTGCTGCCGGTGCTGGTCGCCGTGCAGGTCTCCTGCTGGTGGCTGTTCAGGCGGCGGGAGAGTCGGCCCACTCCTCTCTACTGGTAGGGCGCGCGGACGTTGGACAGAAGACTGATGCGGCTCGGGCCGGTCAGGCGCTACGCGATGGTGCTGGCCGGCTCGGCCGTTCTGGCCGCGGTCCTGATCGTCGGCCAGGCCGTCAGCCTCGCGTATCTGCTGACCCGCTTCTCCATGACGGCGGCGGCGGCGTGCCTGGCGTTCGTGGTGCTGCGCGGCCTGCACGGCGCCGTCGCCGGCGCGGTCGCCGGGCGGGCCACCGCACGGGTCAAGGCGCACCTGCGGGCCGAGCTGCTCGGCGCCGCCACCGCCCGCGGCCCGGGCCGGCTCGGCGAGCAGCGCGCCGGGGAGCTCGCCACCCTCGCCGGGCGCGGCGTCGACGGGCTCGACGGGTATCTCGCGAGCTACCTGCCGCAGGTGTTCCTCGCCGTCACCGTCCCGCTCGGCGCGCTCGCCTGGCTCGCCTGGACCGACCTCAGGTCCGCGGTCGTCGTCGGCGTCACGCTGCCGCTGATCCCCGTCTTCGGCGTGCTCGTCGGCCGGCAGACCGGCGCCCGCACCAAGCACCAGTGGCACCTGCTGCAGCGCCTCGGCGGGCACTTCCTCGACACCGTCACCGGCCTGCCCACGCTGCGCACGTTCGGCGCCGAACGGTCCCAGGTCCGCCGGGTCCGGGCGATGGCCGACGCCTACCGGGTCGCCACCATGCGGACGCTGCGCCTCGCGTTCCTGTCCGCGCTGGTCCTGGAGCTCGTCGCGACCGTGTCCGTGGCGCTCGTCGCGGTCCCCGTCGGCCTGCGGCTGCTCGACGGCCGGATGACCCTGACCGCCGCGCTGGTCGTGCTGCTGCTCGCCCCGGAGGCGTATCTGCCGCTGCGCGCGCTCGGCACCAAGTTCCACGCCAGCCAGGAGGGCCTCGCGGCGTCGGCGGAGATCTTCAAGGTGCTCGACGCCTCGCCCGCCGCCACGGTACTGACAGCGCCCCGCCTGCCCGACGCGCGCTTCGCGTCGCTCGTCTTCGACCGGGTCGAGGTGCGCTACGGCGACGTGCTGGCACTGCGCGACCTGACCCTCGACGTGGCGCCCGGCGACCGGGTCGCCCTCGTCGGCCCGAGCGGCGGCGGCAAGTCCACGCTCCTCGCCCTGGTCCTCGGCTTCGTCACGCCGACCGGCGGCCGCGTGCTCGTGGACGGCGCGGACCTCGCCGGTCTCGACCTGGCCGCGTGGCGGGCCCGTCTCGCCTGGATGCCGCAGCGGCCGCACCTGTTCGCCGGCACCGTCACCGCCAACATCCGCCTCGGCGCGCCGCAGACCCCCGAGCCGCTCGTCGTCGACGCCGCCGTGGCCGCCGACGCCGACGCGTTCATCCGGGCGCTGCCGCAGGGGTACGACACCGACCTCACGCGGCACGGGCTGTCCAGCGGGCAGCTGCAGCGCCTCGCGATGGCCCGGGCGTTCCTGCGCCGCGGCACCGCGGACCTGCTGCTGCTCGACGAGCCGACCGCCCGGCTCGACCCGGACAGCGAGGCCGCCGTGGTCGCCGCCGCCGCCCGGCTCGCCGCCGGCCGCACCGCCCTGCTGGTCGCCCACCGGCCGGCCCTGCTGTCGATCGCCACCAGGGTCGTCGAGATCAGCGGCGGCGTCGCCACGCCGCGCCTGACCGACGTGGTGCCGGCATGACCGCCGCCATGACCACCGCCACGACCGCCGCCGTTCGGGTCCGCCTGTTCACGCCCGGCGCGCTGGTGCGGCTGGCCTTCGCCGGGCTCCTCGGCGTGCTGACCGAGGCCGCGGGGGTCGGCCTCGTCGGCACCGCCACCTGGATGATCGTCCGCGCCGCCGACCAGCCACCCCTCGCGGCGCTGTCGGTGGCGATCGCGGCGGTGCGGGGGTTCGCCCTGGTCAAGGGGGGTCTCCGGTACGCCGAACGCCTCGCCGGCCACGACGCCGTCCTGCGGGTCCTCGCCGACCTGCGGGCCAGGGCCTTCGGTGCCCTCGCCGTCCCCGGCGACCCGGACGGCGCGCGGCCCGCCGCGCGGGTCGGGTCCGGGGACGTGCTGAGCCGGGTCGTGTCCGACGTCGACGGGGTGCAGGACGCGGTCCTGCGCAGCGCGCTGCCCGCGGCGGTCGCCGCCGTGGTCGGCCTCACCGCGGTCTGCGGTGTCGCGGCCGCCGACCCGCGGGCCGGCCTGGCGCTGCTGGCCGGGTTGCTCGTCGCCGGTGTGCTGCTGCCTCTCGCCGGGCACCGGCTCACCGTCTCGCGTGCCGACGGGATCGCCGCCGCGCGCGGGGACCTGACGACCGCGACCGTCGACGTGGTGCACGGGGTGGCGGAGCTCGCCGCGTACGGTGCCCTCCCCGCCGCCCTCGCCGACGCCGACACCCGGGCCCGCCGGCTCGCCGCGCTGGAGGCCCGGTCCTCGACCGTCGCCGCGGTCGCCGGTGGGGTGGCGGCGCTGGTCCCGGCCGCCGTCGCGGTTTGGATCGGGGTCATCGCCGACCAGGGCTCCGCCGCGGTGCTGGCGCTCGTCGCGCTCACCGTCGGCGAGGTGGTGGTGCCGCTCGCGGCCGCCGCCGTCCGGCACGCCGAGCTCCGCGGTGGCCTGCGCCGGGTCCGCGCCCTCATCGCCACCGCCGCCCCGCGCACCGGTGGCCCGCGCACCGCGGAGCCGCTCGCCGCCGTGCCGAGTACCGGGGGCGCGGGGGAGCCGGACACCGGGCCGCTGACGGGGCCGGTCGACCTGGTGCTGCGCGGGGTCACCGTGCGGTACGGGGACGGGCTGCCGCCGGCGCTCGCCGACGTCGACCTCGCGTTGCCGGCGGGGAGCCGGGTCGCGGTCGTCGGGGCCAGCGGGTCCGGCAAGTCGACGCTGCTCGCGGCGATCGCCGGGCGGGTGCCGCTCGCCGCCGGCGCCGTCGAAGGGCTGCCCGCCGGGGCCGAGGCGTGGCGGGTGGCCGGGGGAGTGTTCGCCGACGCGCACGTGTTCCACGCGACCGTCCGCGACAACCTCCTGCTCGGCAGGGAGATCGGCGGCGGGGACGCGACGCTGCGGCGGGCGCTCGCCGACGCCGGGCTGGCCGAGTACGGCGACCGGCTCGACGAGCTCGTCGGCGAGGACGGCGGGAAGCTCTCCGGCGGCCAGCGGCAGCGGCTGCTGCTCGCCCGGGCGCTGGTCGCGGCGCCGCCCGTCCTGCTGCTGGACGAGCCGACCGAAGGCCTCGACGCCGCCGCGGCCGACGCCGTGCTCGACACCGCGCTGCGGGCGGCCGGCGGGCGGACCGTCGTCGTCGTGACGCACCGCGCGGCGGAGCTCGGCCGCTTCGACCGGGTCGTGCGGGTCGCCGAAGGCCGGACGAACAGCGGGTGACGGCCCGGGGCGGCGATGTGGGAACCTTGACGGGTGGACGGGGTCTCACAGGGTTCCGGCCCGATCGACGTCTATGTCGACGGGCTCGCCGCCGCGCTGCGGGGGCCGCGCCGGCACCGGCACGAGATGGTCACCGAGGCGCGCGACAGCCTGCTGGACGCCGCCGAGGCGTATGAGGACGCCGGGCACGACCCGGTCGCCGCGCAGCGCCTCGCCGTCGCCGACTTCGGCACGCACCCGCAGGTCGTCCCCGGCTACCAGGCGGAGCTCGCCACGCTGCAGGGCCGCCGCACCGCGACGTGGATCGCGCTCGTCCTGCCCGTCATGACGCTGCTCGAGCCGCTCATGTGGTGGGACACGTCCTGGGCCAGGAGCGAGGGCACCGACGCGCGGGCCAGTCACGTCTACTGGGTGCTCGTCGACCATTTCCAGTACACGGCGTTCCTCGCCGCCGCGGCCGCCGGGCTCGCGATCGTCGGGTTCGGGTGGGGCAGCCGGTTCCTGGGCGACGGCCTGCGGTACGCGCGGCTCGTCGGCCAGGCGACCATCGCGTTCCTCGGGATGCACGCGCTGCTCGGCGCGACCGTCTTCGCGCTGAGCCTGCGCCAGTGGCCCGCCGCCGCGACCTGGCCGCCCGTGCTCATCGGCATGGCCGTCAACGTCGCCGCTTTCGGCTACGCCGGTTGCCTCGCCGTCAGGTGCGTGTCGTCCACCCGTACACCCGCCGCGGCCGTCGCCTAGGAAGCCGTCGCCCGCTCCGGGCACCACCCTGAAAGGCCGTCGCGCAGGGCGCCGCTCGCTGTGGGTGCCGCCCGGAAAAGACCGTCGCGCAGGAGGCCGTCGCGTCGGAGGCCTCGCCCGGGGTGGGGTCAGGCGGTCGCGGGCGGGGGGAGCAGGACCGCGCCGATGGTGGCGGTGAACTCCTGCCAGGCCGACCGCTCGTCCGCGAGCACCTTCCGGCCGGCGGCGGTCAACCGGTAGGTGCGGCGCTCCCGGCCGCCGACCGTCGACCACGCGCTCTCCACATAACCGGCCCGCTCCAGCCGGCGCAGCGCCGGATAGACCGTGCCCGTCGGCAGCGTCAGCGAGCCGCCGCTGCGCTCCTGCAGGGCCTCGATGATCGCGTAACCGTGGCGGGGCTCGCCGTCCAGCACCGCGAGCAGGAGTGCGTCGAGATGCCCGCGCAGCGCGTCCGCCTTCATGTGTAGCGAGTCTACGGGTTCGGCGCCCGTGGCGCCATCAGGCCCCCTGCCAGCACATCTGCGGGGGGTGGTTTACGGATCGTGGCCCAGGGAAGAGCGCGGAGGGGTGACCGGTGGCCGGGGCCCGGACATCAAGGGAGTGGTATGAGGCGGCGGGTCGAGGCCACGCAGGACGTCGAGGCGCTGTGGCCGAACGGGCTGGGCACCACCCTGGCCATCGCCTCCGGCCGGGCCCTCGCCTACCGCAGCGGCGTCGCCCGCCCCGCCGTCACCGCTCCACAGTGGACGATGGACCGGGCCGGCCGGGTCGGCCGCCCCGACGGTGCGGGCCGGCACGCGCGCCGCGAGCTCGACGCCGCGGACATCGCCGGATGGCTCGTCGGGCAGCTTCCCGAGGGCCGCTACCGCGGGCTCGTCGTCGGCTCGCCGCACGGCGCCGCCGTCCACCTGGCGATGGCGCTCGGCGTGCCGTGGCTGCCGGTCGCGTTCGAGGTGCCGACCCCCGAGGTCGCGGCCGGCGAACGCCCCGCCGACGACGGTGAGCGGTTCGCCCGCGACATCCTCGCCGACAACCCCGACGTCGGCGTCCGGCAGGTGTACGACCCGGTGTGGCGCGGCTGGTCCGGCGCGGCGGCCGCGTACGCCGTCGTCCGGTGGCGCCGGCTGCCGGCGGCCTACCGCGCCTTCATCGCCGAACGCCTGCACCCCGAGGCCCCCGTCGTCGTCGTGCGGGACGTCAGCCGCTGGCAGACGTCACCCGGCGAGGACGGCTACTCCTTCCAGCTCGGCAGCCGCGCCAGCGGCCTGGGCCCCGGCGACTACCGCGACGACCGGTCGCTGCGCGGACGGGCCCCGCGCGTGGACAGCGACGGCGAGCGGGCCGTCGACCGCGGGCTCGTCGAGGACCTCCGCCGGTACGCCTCGGCGCACGGCCACCCCGTCCGGCAGGTCCTGTACCGCCACCCGGACGTGCTCAGCGGCGCGGTCGCCGACCTGTACCGCACCTGGCTGCGGGCCGGTGAACGCACCGGCGGGCGGCTCGTCGTCGAGTGCGGCCGGCTCCTGGACGCGTGGCACGTGCTGCGGGCCGGGCTGGTGCCCTACTGGTGCGAGCACCCGCTGCGCTCCGCGGTGCGGGCGCTGTCGTGGTGGCTGGCGGGCAGCGAACCCTTCGCGTCCGTCGACGTGTTCGCCGAGCCGCCGGGCATGCCGCTGCCGACGGTCGCGCACCTGGACGAGTGGGAGGCCGTCGCCGGCTTCGCGACCAGGCAGGGGCTCGTCGACCGGCGGTGCGCCCGCGCCTACCCGGCCGGGGTCGTGCCCGGCCACCACGCGACCCAGGTGCTGCGGATGCACCCCTACGACCTGCCCTACCTGCCGTTCCTGGAGGCGCCGGCGGCCCTGTCGGCCATGGCGCACAGCGCGCAGACCGACGGGCTGCTGGTCCTCTAAGGCGCGCTGCCTCAGGGGGTGTCCTCGGACTTCTCCTTGTTCTTCTGCACCTTGCTGATCACGTCGTGTAGCGGCTTCGTGCCGCTGCCGACGACGATGCCGGTGACGATCGCGTCGACCCACACCGGGATGCCGTCCCAGGTCTCGCCGGCGATCGAGTGCAGCAGATACAGGCCGCCCGCCGACGACGCGACGGTCGCCACCGCGGTCGCGATGCCCCAGGAGACGAGACCGCGGCTCGCCCGGCCCTTCTCCAGCATCGACTTGGCGTGCGCGACCTGGATCAGGTCGTCGAGGGTCGCGTCGTGATACTTGTTGGCGAGATTCGCCACCGCGGCCTCCAGCTCGCCGCGGGCGTGCTTGCCGGGCAGGAACCGGGCGAACGGCTCCAGGATCCGCTCGACGGCCGTCGCGAAGGCGAACAGCACCGCGAAGAACGTCGTCGCGTCCGGCAGGTGGATCGCCTGCGCGTTGACGTTGAAGTGCCACAGCGCCCACGACCCGGCGCCGCCGGCGGCGACCAGGAGGAACGCCGACACCAGCGACAGCACCGAGGCGGGCTGCGGCGGGACGGCGGCGGCCTCCCCGCCGGGCGTCGGCCCCACCGGCCCGGCCGACGCGATCGCGATCCCGACCTCGTCGCCCGCCGCCGCGGCGGCGGCCTGCCCGGGTGCCTGCTGCCCGGCGACCTGCCCTGCGAACTGCTCTTGGGCCTGCTCCGAGGCTTGCTCCGGGGCCTCGGTCGCGGACCGGGCGGAGGCGCCGGGCCGGAACGGTGGTGACTGCGCCGGGGCGGGCTGGGTGGGGACGTGGGCCCTGCCGATCGCGGGGGCGTCGGCGGGGGCGGCGGGAGTCACGGAGGCGGCCGCGACGACGCGGCTGGAGTTGGGGCCGAGCACGTTCGTGCGACGGACGAGAGCCATGCGCGAGACGGTAGCGGTGCGTCGATCCGTGCGCGATAGCCGAATCCCGACATCGACGTCCCGTCACGCCCGCGTCGCGCTAGGTCGCCGGCTCCGTCCGCCGTCCCCGGCCCAGGAGGGCGGGGACCAGGAGCAGCGAGACGAGGTCGACGGTGACGTGCAGGACGATCGGCAGCAGCAGGTTGCCGGTCAGCGCGTACAGGACGGTGAAGACGGTCGCGGCGCCCGTCGTCACGATGACGCCCCTGACGCCCTGGTACCGGTGGCCGGCGCCGAACAGGACCGCGGCGAGGACGGCCGCCGCCCACGGGGGAAGGCCGAGGATCCCGACGCCGGCGGCGATGAGCAGGCCACGGAACACGATCTCCTCGCCGGCACCGGCGGCGACCGCGGCGACGACCGCCCACCGCCGCTCCGCGGGGGTCCTCGGCCGGAGGTACGCCAGCGGATCGTCCGCGCTCGTCCCGCCGTCGTCCTCATCTCCGTCCCCGTCCTCGTCCCCATCTCCGTCCCCGTCGGCGGCGGGACCCGTGTCCGCGGCGCGGACGGCGAGGAGGGCGGCGGTGCCGGCGGCCGCGGCCGGGAGCAGCAGCGCGACGAGGACGTCGCCGACGGTGATGGGCCGCAGGCCGAGGTCGGTGAGGTCCAGGCCGGCGCCGAGGTGGACCGCCTCCAGGGCGATCAGGGCCGTCAGGGTGTTCGTCGCCGCCGAGCGCCGGAACGCGGGGACGAGACCGCGGGCAGCGATCCGGGCCTTCGTCGCCTCCGGCGACGACCGCAGGACAGTGGCGGTCAGCACGACCAGGACCAGCGCCGTGAGGATCACCTCGGTGGCGTGGAACGTCGGGTCGATCCAGTCGAGCACGGCAGTCATGATGGGACAGCGAAGGGGCCGCTGTCAGCCCACCGGTGCGGTGGATCGCTGACAGCGGCCCCTGCCGTTGCTCCCGTGCTGCTCCCGGGCCCGCCTACGCGGCCGGGCTGGCGCTGGCCGACGCGCCGGGCGCGGCGCTCGCGCTCGGGTCCGCGCCGGCACCGGCGTCCACCGGCGGCGGGAGGGCGCTGCCCTTGACGTACTCGTCCCAGGACTTGTCCCAGTCGGTCCAGCCGTTGCCCCAGGCCAGCTTCCTCGGGGTCCCCTTGACGATGTGGACGTCGCCGATCTTCGTCAGGTCGAACAGGTACTTCGCGTTCTTCTGCGAGACGTTCGTGCAGCCGTGCGAGACGTTGCGCTTGCCCTGGTCGCCCTCGGACCACGGGGCCGCGTGGATGTACTCGCCGCCGCTGGTCGTGCGCTGCGTCAGGTAGACCGTCTCGCGGTAGGGGTCCGACGGGTCGGTCGACACGAACAGCTCCGACTGCTGCTTGTCCATGATGACCATGGCGCCGCTGGAGCTCGGGGTCTTCGCCTTGCCGAGGCTGACCGGGATGGTCTTGATGACCTCGCCGTTCTTCTCGACCGTCATCTGGTGGGTCTTGTCGTCGGTGGTCATGATGATCTTGTCACCGACGGTGAAGTTGGTCGTGACGTCCTTGGTGCCCCAGCCGGTCTTCGTCAGCTGGAGACCGCCGGTGGCCAGGCGGACGCTGACCTTCGTGCCGGTCTGCCAGTACTCCTTCGGGCGGAAGTGCACCTCGCCGCCGTTGAACCAGTACCAGGTGCCGATCTGCGGCGGGGTGCTGGTGACCAGCAGCCGCTTCTCGACGCTCGCCCGCAGGTCCGTGGGGACGCTGGAGCCGAAGCGGACGACGACCGGCATGGCCACGCCGTAGACCTTGTTGTCGGACAGGGCGGTCGACACGTTGACCGTCTTGCCGGGCTTCGCCATGGTCGTGAACGTGACCTTCTTGCCGGTGCTGTCCCCGGCGGAGGTCACGGTCGCGGTGTACTGCGTATTGTATTTGAGCTGGGTTGCGGGAATCCAGGTCGAGCCGTCGGAGCGCAGACCACCGTTGACCGCGGCACCGGACGCGTCCGTCAGCGTGACCGCGGCGTTGGCGCCGGGGGCCGCCTGCAGGGCGAGCTCGGTGGCGGTGGAAACGCCGGTCGCGCCGTCGGCGGGCGCCGTCAGGGTCGCGGTCGGCTGCTGTGCGGCGGACGCGGAAGCCGAGGGGCCGCCGGCACTGCCGCTGTCACTCCATTTGGGTTTGTCGTCAGCGCTGCAAGCAGAGAGGGCGATCAGGCCGGTCAGGGCGGCGATCGTGGCCAGTGCGCGTGCGGAGACTCCCATGTCCACACCTCCTTCGTTGGGCTAGAGCATGCACCGGTTACAACGCCGGTGTATCCCGGGTTTGTGCCACCCGGTTCAACATGTGAACCAGATTCTCGTCGGGCTCGTGGTCGAACTGGCGGCGGGCGATCTTGCCGTGCATCATCGTAGGAAGTAACGGATCGCGCGAGCCATCCGCTCCTTGGACGTGTTCCAGACTGTGCGAGGTTGCGTCCCGATTCGGTAACGGTGCCGCGAGATGATCACTGCACCCCTCCGACCTGCAGGCTCGTGGGATTTGTCACGACTTCATGGTGTAGGTCGGGCAGTGGTCCAGACGGTACGTTGGTCGGCAACATACGGCAGTGGCTCGTCACCGGTCCGGCAGCGGCACATGAGGAACGCGCCGGAATCTTCGCGTACACTGGCAAGACTGTTCCGTAAGCTGTTTTCTGGGCCGACGTTGTCCCGACTCGCACTCGATGACGTCAGGAGGCCCGATGGGTTACCGGGGACCGCAGCCGCAGGGCCTTTACGACCCTGCTTTTGAGCACGACGCCTGCGGGGTCGCGTTCGTCGCCGACATCCACGGCCGCCGGTCCCACGATGTCGTCCACAAGGGCCTGTCCGCGCTGCAGCACATGGACCACCGGGGCGCCCGCGGGGCCGAGCCCAACACCGGCGACGGGGCCGGCATCATGATCCAGATCCCGGACGAGTTCCTCCGCGAGACCGCCGGGCTCGAGCTGCCGCCCGCCGGGTCCTATGCGACCGGCCTGGCGTTCCTGCCCGTCGACGACGAGGCCGCCCAGCGCGCGATGCGCGTCCTGGAGAAGTACGCGCTGGTCGAGGGCGCCCACGTCATCGGCTGGCGCGACGTGCCGACCGACCCCACCGACCTCGGCGCGACCGCGCTCGTCGCGATGCCGCGCATCAAGCAGGTCTTCATCGGCGCGGAGAAGCTCGGCGCGCCCGGCACCGTGCTGTCCGGCCTCGACCTGGACCGGGTCGTCTACTGCGTGCGCAAGCAGGCCGAGCGGGAGACCCGCGAGCGCGGCATCCAGCTCTACCTGCCGTCGCTGTCCTCGCGCACCATCACGTACAAGGGCATGCTCACCCCCGACCAGGTCGTGTCGTTCTTCCCCGACCTGTCCGACGAGCGCGTCACGTCCGCGATCGCGCTGGTCCACTCCCGCTTCTCGACGAACACGTTCCCGTCGTGGGAGCTCTCGCACCCGTACCGGCTGATCGCGCACAACGGCGAGATCAACACGATCCGGGGCAACCGCAACTGGATGGCGGCCCGCGAGGCGCTGCTGGCCACGGAGAACCTGCCCGGCAACATCCGCCGGCTCTTCCCGATCTGCACGCCCGAGGCGTCGGACTCCGCCAACTTCGACGAGGTCCTGGAGCTGCTGCACCTGGCGGGCCGCAGCCTGCCGCACGCGGTGCTCATGATGATCCCCGAGGCGTGGGAGAACGACCCGCGCATGGACGCGGCGCGCAAGGCGTTCTACCGCTTCCACGCCTGCCTGATGGAGCCGTGGGACGGCCCGGCGAGCGTCGCCTTCACCGACGGCACCGTCGTCGGCGCGGTCCTGGACCGCAACGGGCTGCGCCCCGGCCGCTGGTGGCAGACCGCCGACGGCCTCGTCGTCCTCGCCAGCGAGGCGGGCGTGCTCGAGCTCGACCCGGCGACCATCGTGGCGAAGGGCCGCTCGGCACCCGGCAAGATGCTGCTGGTCGACACCGCCGCCGGCCGCATCAAGACCGACGACGAGATCAAGGGCGAGCTGGCGCAGGCCGAGCCCTACGGCGACTGGCTGCACGCCGGCCTCATGGACCTCGACCAGCTGCCCGAGCGGGAGCACGTCGTCTACACGCACGACTCCGTGCAGCGCCGCCAGCAGACCTTCGGCTACACCGAGGAGGAGCTGAAGATCCTCATCGGGCCGATGGCGAAGGCCGGCGCCGAGCCGCTCGGCTCGATGGGCACCGACACGCCCGTCGCCGTGCTCTCGACCAGGCCGCGGCTCATGTACGACTACTTCACCCAGCTCTTCGCGCAGGTGACCAACCCGCCGCTGGACGCGATCCGTGAGGAGATCGTCACCAGCGTCGCGGCCACCATCGGCCCCGAGGGCAACCTGCTGCGCCCCGGCCCGGCGTCCTGCCGACAGATCGCCCTGCCGTATCCGGTCATCGACAACGACGACCTGGCGAAGCTGCTGCACATCGACGACGACGGCGACCTGCCCGGCTTCAAGGCCGTCCGGGTCTCCGGCCTGTACCCGATCCGCGACGGCGCCACCGGTCTCAAGCGCCGCCTGGTCGAGATCATGCGCGGCGTGTCCGAGGCGATCGAGGACGGTGTGCGCGTGCTCGTCCTGTCCGACCGCGACTCGACCGCCGACCTGGCGCCGATCCCGTCGCTGCTGCTCACCGCCGCCGTGCACCAGCACCTCGTGCGTGAGCAGACCCGCACCCAGGTCTCGCTCGTCGTCGAGTCCGGCGACTGCCGCGAGGTGCACCACGTGGCGCTGCTGTCCGGGTTCGGCGCGTCCGCGGTCAACCCGTACCTCGCCTTCGAGAGCGCCGAGGACCTCATCGCCACCGGCGCGCTGCCCGGCGTCTCCCCGGAGAAGGCCGTCTACAACTACGTCAAGGCGCTCGGCAAGGGCGTCCTGAAGATCATGTCGAAGATGGGCATCTCGACCGTCAGCTCCTACTGCGGCGCCCAGGTGTTCGAGGCCGTCGGTCTCGACCCGCGCCTGGTCGAGCGGTACTTCACCGGCACGCCCAGCAAGATCGGCGGCATCGGCCTGGCCGAGATCCACGCCGAGATCGCCGCCCGGCACGCGCGGGCCTACCCGGCCAACGACGCCGAGCGGGCGCACCGCCGGCTCGAGGTCGGCGGCGAGTACCAGTGGCGCCGCGAGGGCGAGCTGCACCTGTTCAACCCCGAGACGGTCTTCCTGCTCCAGCACGCGACCCGCTCGAAGCAGTTCGACGTCTTCCAGCGGTACACGGCGAAGGTCGACGAGCTCGCCGGGCAGGCCGGGTCGCTGCGCGGCCTCTTCGAGATCCGCTCCGGGGTCCGCCCCGCCGTGCCGATCGACGAGGTCGAGCCGGCCACCGAGATCGTCAAGCGCTTCGCGACCGGTGCCATGTCCTACGGCTCCATCTCCATGGAGGCGCACGAGACCCTCGCCATCGCGATGAACAACATCGGCGGCCGGTCCAACACGGGCGAGGGCGGCGAGGACCCGGAGCGGCTGCACGACCCGCGCCGCCGCTCCGCCATCAAGCAGGTCGCCAGCGGTCGCTTCGGGGTGACCACCGAATACCTGGTCAACGCCGACGACCTGCAGATCAAGATGGCCCAGGGCGCGAAGCCCGGCGAGGGCGGCCAGCTGCCGGGCAACAAGGTGTGGCCCTGGATCGCCAAGACCCGGCACGCCACCCCGGGCGTCGGGCTGATCTCGCCGCCGCCGCACCACGACATCTACTCCATCGAGGACCTCGCCCAGCTGGTCTTCGACCTGAAGAACGTCAACCCGGCGGCCCGCATCCACGTGAAGCTGGTCTCCGAGATCGGCGTCGGCACCGTCGCCGCCGGCGTGGCCAAGACCAAGGCCGACGTCATCCTCATCTCCGGCCACGACGGCGGCACCGGCGCGTCGCCGCTCAACTCGCTCAAGCACGCCGGCACGCCGTGGGAGCTCGGCCTCGCCGAGACCCAGCAGACGCTGCTGCTGTCGGGGCTGCGCGACCGGGTCAGCGTCCAGGTCGACGGGCAGCTCAAGACCGGCCGTGACGTCATCATCGCGGCGCTGCTCGGCGCCGAGGAGTTCGGCTTCGCGACCTCGCCGCTCATCGTGTCCGGCTGCATCATGATGCGGGTCTGCCACCTCGACACCTGCCCCGTCGGCATCGCCACGCAGAACCCCGCGCTGCGCAAGAAGTTCACCGGCAAGCCCGAGTTCGTCGAGAACTTCTTCTGGTTCCTCGCCGAGGAGGTCCGCGGCTACCTGGCCGAGCTGGGCTTCCGCACCCTGGACGAGATGATCGGGCACACCGAGCTGCTCGACGTGCGGTCGGCCGTGGAGCACTGGAAGGCCGGCGGGCTCGACCTGACGCCGCTGCTGCACGTGCCTCCCCTTGCCGACGACGCCGCGCGACGCCAGTCCACGAAGCAGGACCACCGCCTCGAGCGGGCGCTGGACAACCAGCTCATCGCCGCCGTCACGCCCGCCCTCGACGAGGGCAACACGATCAAGCTGGAGATCGCCGTCCGCAACGAGCACCGCTCCGTCGGTGCGATGCTCGGCGGCGAGATCGTCCGCCGGGTCGGCGGCGCCGGCCTGCCCGACGACACCGTGGACGTTACGTTGCGCGGCACCGCCGGTCAGTCGTTCGGCGCCTGGGTCCCCCACGGCGTCACCCTCCGGCTCGTCGGCGACGCCAACGACTACGTCGGCAAGGGCCTGTCCGGCGGGCGGCTCATCGTGCACCCCGACCCGGCCGCCCCGTTCGTCGCCGAGGACCAGATCATCGGCGGCAACACGGCCCTGTACGGCGCGACCGGCGGCGTGCTGCTCATGCGCGGCAAGGCCGGCGAGCGCTTCGCGGTGCGCAACTCCGGCGCGTCCGCCGTCGTCGAGGGCGTCGGTGACCACGGCTGCGAGTACATGACCGGCGGCGCCGTCGTCGTCCTCGGCCCCACCGGGCGCAACTTCGCCGCGGGCATGTCCGGTGGCGTCGCGTACGTGTGGAAGCTCGACCACTCGCTGGTCAACGCCGAGCTCGTCGACCTGGAGCCGGTGTCCACGCCGGCGGAGCTGCGCGCGCTGGTCGAGACGCACCTCGCCGAGACCGGCTCCGCGGTGGCCGCGCGCATCCTGGAGGACTGGGACGCGTCCGTCCTGGAGTTCACCGAGGTCGTGCCCCGCGACTACCGGCGGGTCAAGGAGGTCATGCGAGCCGCCGAGGCAGCCGGGCGCGACGTCGACGCGGCGGTCATGGAGGTGGCGCGTGCCTGACCCGAATGGTTTCCTGCGCTTCGAGCGGCAGCTGCCGGCCCGGCGTCCAGTCCCGGTCCGGCTGCAGGACTGGCGCGAGGTGTACCCGTCCGCGAACGACGGGCTGATCACCGAGCAGGCGAGCCGCTGCATGGACTGCGGCATCCCGTTCTGTCACGACGGCTGCCCCCTGGGCAACCGCATCCCCGACTGGAACGACCTCGTCCGCACCGGCAACTGGGACTTCGCGATCGAGGCCCTGCACGCGACCAACAACTTCCCGGAGTTCACCGGGCGGCTGTGCCCCGCGCCGTGCGAGGCCGCGTGCGTCCTGTCGATCGCCGGCGGCCAGCCCGTCACGATCAAGCAGGTCGAGGTCGAGATCATCAACCGGGCCGTGGCCGCCGGGCGGATCACCGCCCGGCCCGCCCCGGACCGCTCCGGCAAGAGCGTCGGCGTGGTCGGCTCCGGCCCGGCCGGGCTCGCCGCCGCGCAGCAGCTGGCCCGCGCAGGTCACGACGTCGTGGTGTACGAGCGCGACGACGCCCTCGGCGGCCTGCTGCGGTACGGGATTCCCGACTTCAAGCTGGAGAAGGGCCACATCGACCTGCGGCTGGACCAGCTGCGCGGCGAGGGCGTCCGGTTCGAGACCGGCGTCAACGTCGGCGTCACGGTCTCCGTCGAGGACCTGCGCGCCCGGCACGACGCGCTGCTGCTCGCGTGCGGCGCGCTGCAGGCCCGCGACACACCGTCGACGCCGGGGCGCACGCTGGCCGGGGTACACCTGGCGATGGAGCACCTCGTCGAGGCGAACCGGGTGGTGGCCGGGCGGGTGCCGGCCGCGTCCATCTCCGCCCACGGCAAGAACGTGGTGATCATCGGCGGCGGCGACACGGCGGCGGACTGCCTCGGCGTCGCGCACCGGCAGGGCGCCGCGTCCGTGCTGCAGCTCGACCAGTACCCGGTGCCGCCCGCCGAGCGCGACGAGGCGCGCGACCCGTGGCCGACGTGGCCGTGGATCCTGCGCAACTACCCGGCCCACGAGGAGGGCGGCGACCGCGCGTTCGCCGTCGCCGTCACCGCCTTCGAGGGCACCGACGACGGCGACCTCACCGGCGTCCGCATCGCCGAGGTGCAGGTGTCCAGAGTGGACGGACGCCGGGTCGTCACCGAGGTCCCCGGCACCGAGCGGCTGTACCCGGCGGACCTGGTGCTGCTCGCGATCGGCTTCGAGGGCACCGAGCCGGGCCCGCTGCTGACGAACCTCGGACTGTCCCGCAACCGCCGCGGCGGCGTCGACACCGGCGCCGACTGGCAGACCTCCGCGCCGGGCGTCTTCGTGGCCGGCGACATGCACCGCGGCGCGTCGCTCATCGTCTGGGCGATCGCCGAGGGTCGATCGGCGGCGGCGTCGATCCACGCGTACCTCGGCGGCGACGGCACCCTGCCGTCCCCGGTCGAGCCCAGCGCCGTGGCGCTCACCGCCTGACCCATTTGTTTGTCGGGTGCTAAACGGGAGCGGGCCTCTTCGGGGGTACCGCTCCCGGGTACCGGTCGGCCATGAAACGCCCGGTGCTTGTGCTGCTGCTCCTCGTGGGCATCTCCGTGCTGCTGCCTTCCCCCGCGCTGGCTGACCCTCCGCCGTTCTGGGCCCCCGCCATCCCTTCCGCGCCGCCGTTCCCCACGTCCTCGTCCTCGCCGCCGCCCGCGTATTCCGTTCCCGTTCCCGCGGCGGCAGCCGTGCCGGCCCGCCCGGCGGCACCCGAGCCGGGGTTCGCCAACGACGTCCGCATCGCGCTGCGGATCGTCGAACGCTACTGGAGCTCCCGGATCGTCGGCTTCCGTCCCGTGTCCCGGGTCGTGCCGTACCGCATCGACGGCGAGGTCATGTGCGGCTCCCAGCCGATCCCGACCGAGAACGCCGCCTACTGCCCCGTCGGCGACTTCATCGCCTACGACGTCAACTGGTCCCAGAAGGTCTACGAACAACTCGGCGACGCCTTCGTCTTCTACCTCCTCGGCCACGAGTACGGCCACGCCATCCAGAACCGCCTGGGCATCAACTACGCCTTCACCATCTACCAGGAACTCCAGGCGGACTGCTTCTCCGGCGCGTACATCGGCGACTCCATCAAGGTCGGCGACTTCACCCTCGAGGACGGCGACCTGGACGAACTGCGCGACGGCCTCCTCTCCGTCGCCGACCCCGAAGACGAACCCTGGTTCCAGGAAGGCGCCCACGGCTCCGCCGCCCAACGCACCGGCGCCTTCTTCGACGGCTATGAACAGAGCCTCGACGCCTGCGACATGCCTGCCTCGTACCACGGCTGAACCTGCGGTACCGTCACCCCTGTCAATAGCCCATCGTGGCGGGGAGGACGCGATGAGTGATCAACGGCCGGGCTCGGACCGATGACGGAGACCTATCACCGGTGGCGGCTGCCCCAGTTGTGGGAGATGCTCGCCGCCGACGACGCCGCGAACGCCCACCTGCACCTGGCGACCCTGCGCCGCCAGCAGACCGCCCTGGAAACCCACCGCGACCGCCTCCGCACCCTGCGGGACCATCTCACCGAGGCCTGGCCCCCACAGAAGAGCGAAGCCGCCACAGCATTCATCGACAAGTTGAACGACATGATCGACGCGATGACCGGTGCGGCTCGTGGCGCGGGCGAGGTCCGGACCAATCTTGCCCACATTCTCGACGTGCTCCAGGAGTCGCGTTCGAAGATGGCGGCGCTGGTCGCTGAGTACGAGAAGGTGTCCGAGGTGGCCGACCCCCGGATCAGCCAGCACGCCAAGAAGCTGCTGGATCAGCGAGCACGCGACGTGCTGATCGCGGCGGACGCCACCGTCGTGAAGGCCCTGGGGCCGCTCGACGTGCCACTGCCGGTGTACACGCGGTTCAGTGCGCAAGGCGTGATTCCGGTCGCCACACCCGGTGAGACGCGTCCGGGCAGCACCGGAGGCGGTAACGTCCTCCACCCCGCACCGATCGGGGGTGCCGCACTGACTGGCCTGCACGCGCCGCGATTCGATCCACCGGCCGCCGCCATGGTCCCCGACGACCTCGCGCTCGCCGGTGGGCAGGCCCCTGACGTCGTGCCGTCGTCCGGTTCGCCGGCATCCGGCCGGTCAGTCGGCGGTGAGGCTCTCACATACCCGGTCATCGGGACGCGTGGTTTCGTCCGGGAGGGCGGATCTGTCGGTCAGACTGTCACGACGCGGCCTGTCGGGGCGCCGGGGACCGGGGGAGCGGCCAGCCGTGGCGACGGCACCGCGGCGGCGATGCACCGCCCGTCGGCAGTGACCCCGGCGATGGGGAGACCCTCCAGCGCCGGCGTCGAGCATCCGGCAAGCCGCCGTCCACCACGGGGCGACGGCGACGGCACATGGACGGTCCCGGAAGGGGTGCGGCCAGTGCTCGAAGCCACAGAGCCGGCCGCGCACGATCCGGGTCCAGGCGTGCTCGGGATCGACCGTTGAGGTTGATCACCCGGATCGCGATGGTGGCTGCGTCATCAACTGCGCTCGTGCTGGCGTCGTCGTTCAGCGCCGAAGCCGATCAGATCCGCGACCGGCAGTGGCACATCGCAGCGCTCGACATCCCCGCGGCCCAGAGCGTCAGCCAGGGCGAGGGCGTGCTGGTGGCGGTCGCAGACACCGGCGTCGATGCCAGCCGCAGCGAGCTCGCCGCCGCGGTGGTCCCTGGAAAAGAGTTCGGTGAGCAGGCGAGCGGTGACGGCAGGACGGACACCGACGGGCACGGCACGGCGATGGCCGGCCTGATCGCAGGCCGCGGACTCACCGGCGGCTCCGGCGTCCTCGGCGTGGCTCCGAAGGCGCAGATCCTGCCGGTCCGCACGGTCCGCAGCGAGTTCGGCGGCTCACCGGTGAACCTTGCAGCGGGCATCGAGTGGGCAGTGTCGCAGAAGGCGCAGGTCATCTGCATCGCCGCGGGCACGAGCGAATACCCCGAGGTCCGACGAGCGGTGGAGGCCGCCATTGCCGCGGATGCGGTGGTGGTGGCGTCGGCCGGCAACACGACGACCGCGAAACAGGTCGCATTCCCCGCGACCATCCCAGGTGTCGTGGCGGTCGCCGGGACCGACAAGAACGGCGACCACGCGCCGATCTCCGCAGCCGGACCGCAGGTCACGCTCGCCGCACCGGCGGTCGACATCGTGTCGACGGGAGCGTTCGGCAAATACGTCACCGGCGAAGGCACCAGCAATTCGGCGGCGATCGTGGCTGGGGTGGTGGCGTTGGTGCGGGCGAAGTTTCCGCGGTTGCCGGCCGCCGAGGTTGTCCGGCGGCTGACCGTGACCGCGACCGACCGGGGAAAGCCGGGCCGGGACGACGAATACGGGTACGGCATCGTCGATCCTGTCGCGGCGTTGACGGCTTCGGTACCGCCGACGTCGCCGGCTTCGGTCGGGCCCTCGTCCTCGTCGTCGCCGTCGCCGGGGCGGTCGTCGGTCGGGTGGGCGATCGTCGGTGGGGGAGTGGTGCTTGCGGGTGCGGGGTTGCTGGCCTGGCGCCGGCGGCGCGGACGATAGGTTTCGTCACGCTTCGCGGTTGCCGCGATTCTGGGCGTCAGGGGGCTCGGGTGGTGCGGTACCGTCACGTCTGTCTATTGCACATCGTGGCGGGGAGGACGCGGTGAGTGATCATGCGGCGGGGTTCACGGTCGATCTGGAAGCGGTGCGTTCGTTCGGGGCCGGCCTGCGCGGCGACCTGACCGCGCACCTGTCACCCGAGCACGAGCAGATCCTCCGCACGTTCGTCGACACACCGTCCTTCGGCACCCGCACGGCCAGCCCGGACGTGCAGGCGGCGGCAACGGCGTACCACCGGAAACTCATCGAACTGCTCGACCTCATGGACACGTTCGTCCACAACGGCGAGGTGTTCGTGCAGGCCGCCGAAGAGGTGGCGGCCGCATACGCGCAGGCCGACACGCTGAGCGGCGAGCAGTTCAAGACAGCGCTGGCCGTCGCCTCGACCAAGGTCGACACAGCGCTGTGGGCCGCCCAGCACGACCCGAAGACGGGCAGGTCGATCTGATGGCCGAGTCGTACGGTCGCTGGCGGCTGCCCCAGCTGTGGGAGATGGTCGCCGCCGACGACGCCGCGAACGCCCACCTGCACCTTGCCACGTTGCGCCGCCAGCAGACCGCTCTGGAAACCCAGCGGGACCGCCTGCGAACGCTGCGGGACCAGCTCGCCGAAGCCTGGCCCCCACAAAAGAGCGAAGCGGCGACCGCTTTCATCCAGCGCCTCAACGACATGATCCGTGCCATGTCCCTAACGGCCAGTGGTGCCGCGGACGTCCGCACCAATCTGGGTCTGATCGTCGATGCGATACATCAGGCGCGCGGTGAGCTGGCACCGCTAGTCGAGGAGTACGAGAAGACGGAGCGGGTGCCCGATCAACGAATCGGACAGCTCGCACGCAAACTCTTGGACGAGCGTGCCCGCCGTGTGCTCATTGCCACGGATGCGGCGGTTGCCGAGCCGGCCGCTGGTCTGGACGTCCTTCTTCCCACCTATGAGCGGATCAGCCTGGCGGCGGATGGTCCCGTGCTGCCAGCTTCCAGCGGCGGGTCTGGCTCGGGCGGGTCGGCCGGCGGTGGTTCTGGTCGATCGGCCGTCAGCCGTTTCCCAGCTCCGCGGTTCGACCCGCCCGAATCGACGCCTGTGCCGACACGGGATGACCCGATTCTGCTGGCCACCGGGGGACTTGAAGACGCAGGCCACAGTCCGATCGCTTCTCTTCCAGGAACTGCTGACAGTGTTCGAACAATTGGTGGCGCTGGGGTTGTTTCACCCTTCGGTCCGGGCCGAGTTCTGGGTGCGGACCCGCGCTTCGGTCTTGGGCCTGTCAGCGGAAGCGCCGCTGCGAATGGCGCGCCGATGCGAGGTGTGATCGGTGGACCTCCGGCAGCTCCTCGACCGGGCGGCGCGACGGCCGCTCGTCCGCTGGCGGCGCATCCGGCGGGTCGCGCCGGATCGCACCGGGACGCATCGTTCGAGGAGTATGCGCATCGTCGGCGAATGGCGCATGCCGACCAGGACGAATCATGGTCGGCCCCCAGAGGCGTTCCTCCGGTGATCGAGCCACCCGAGATTCGTCCTCACGAACCGGGACCAGGCGTTCTCGGGATTGACCGTTGAGAGCGGTGCGTCCGGCCGTCGTCGGCAGTGTGACCGCCTTCATCATCGGCGCTATGCTGCCAAGTCCGGCGATGGCTGACGTCGTCCGCGACCGGCAGTGGCATTTGGCAGCGCTGCAGATCTCGCAGGCTCACAAGCTCAGCGAGGGACAAGGGGTGCTCGTCGCCGTCACCGACACCGGTGTCGACGATCGTCATGCGGAATTGACCGGGGCCGTGATATCCGGCAAGGAGTTCGGCGAGCAACCGACCGGCAACGGCAAGGCCGACACGGATGGGCATGGCACCGCCATGGCCGGTCTCATCGCGGGTCGCGGGCTGCCGAACGGCGGCGGCGTGCTCGGTATCGCGCCAAAGGCGACCATCCTGCCTGTGCAGACGGTTCACAGCGAGTTCGGGGGCTCGCCGATCGACCTCGGAGAAGGCATCACCTGGGCGGTGTCCCAAGGCGCGAAGGTCATCTGTGTCGCGGCCGTCACAAGCGAATACCCACAGCTTAGGGCCGCTGTTGAAGCCGCCGTCAAAGCTGATGTCGTGGTGGTTGCGGGGGTGGGTAACGCGCCGAAGAACAAGCAGGTGGGGTTTCCGGCGAAGGTGCCCGGGGTGGTGGCGGTCGCGGGGACGGACAAGGACGGGAAGCATGCCGCGATCTCGGCGACAGGGCCTGAAGTCGTGCTGGCGGCGCCGGCGGTGGACATCGTTTCCACCGGGGCGTTCGGGAAGTACGTGACGGGGGAGGGGACCAGCAACTCGACGGCGATCGTGGCCGGGGTCGTGGCGTTGGTGCGGGCGAAATATCCCCAGCTCCCCGCCGCAGAGGTCGTCCGGAGGCTCACCGCGACCGCGACCGACAAAGGCAAGCCCGGCCGGGACGACGAGTACGGCTTCGGCATCGTCGACCCCGTCAAGGCGCTCACCGCCGACCTGCCGCCGTCCGTACAGCCGGGAAGTGGGCCTTCGCAGAGTGCCGGGCCTGGGAACGGTGGGGCCGGCGTGGGGGCCGGGTGGGTTGTGGTGGGGGTCGGTGTGGTTGGGGGAGCGGTTCTCTGGTGGGTGCGACGCAGGACACGTTAGGGGCTAGGGAGCGCGGGTACCTAGCGCCGAATGCGAGACACGCTCAACGACACGGTGGAGCCGCTCGGCATTGCGCTCGGGGCGGCGCTGATTGCGTTGTTGCTGGTGCAGGCGGTGCATCTGGTGCTGCTGCGGGCGGGGCGGCGGTCGGCGTTGCTGACCGAGCTGGCGAACAAGGCGCACCGGCCGACGCAGTTCGTGGTGGTGCTGTCGGCGGTGTACCTCGTGATCCGGGACACCGCGGACGAGGCCGAGTGGCGGCACACGTTTTTGCACGTGGAGCAGCTGGTCATCATCGGGACGGCGGCGTGGCTGTTGGCGGCGTTGCTGGTGGTGGCGGAGGAAGCGGCGCTGGCGCGGTTCAGGACGGACGTGCCGGACAACCGGCAGGCGCGGCGCGTGCACACCCAGGTGGTGATGATCCGGCGGGTCACGGTGGCCACGGTCGCGGTGCTCGCGGGCGGGGTGATGCTGATGACGTTCCCGCAGGCCCGGATACTCGGCACGAGTGTGATCGCCAGTGCGGGGTTCGCTGGGATCGTCGCCGGTCTGGCGGCGCAGAGTGTGCTGCGCAATGTGTTCGCCGGGTTGCAGCTGGCGTTCAGTGACGCGGTGCGGCTGGGTGACGTCGTGATCGTCGAGGAGCAGTGGGGGCGGATTCAGGAGATCACGCTGTCGTACGTGGTCGTGCACGTGTGGGACGACCGGCGGCTGATCCTGCCGACGTCGTACTTCACGGAGAAGCCGTTCCAGAACTGGACGCGGACCGAGGCGGCGCTGCTCGGGGACGTCATGCTCGACGTCGACTGGTGGCTGCCGGTGCCGGAGGCGCGGGAGGAGCTGCGCCGTGCGCTGGAGTCCACCGACCTGTGGGACGGGCGGGTGTCGGTGCTGCAGGTCGTGGAGGCGACGGGCAGCGCGATGCGGCTGCGGGCCCTGGTGAGCGCGACCGACGCGCCGAAGCTGTGGGACCTGCGGTGCTTCATCCGGGAGCACATGGTGACGTGGCTGCGTGACGCGCACCCGTCGTCGCTGCCGCGCGTACGGGCGGAGATGACCTCGGCGATGCCGCTGCACGCGACGCTGACCGGGCAGACCCACACGGCGGACAGCGACGCCCGGGTGTTCAGTCACAGTGTCGACGGCCGGGCCCGCGCGGAGGCGTTCACGGGTGGCGAGCGGGAGCACTGAGCAGCCGCGCGGCCACCAGTACCGCCAGAATCCCCGCGGTCACGACCAGTGACGGGCCGGCGAAGGTGCCGGCCAGGACCAGGACCGCGGCGGCCGGCTCCAGCCACGTCCGTGGCCGGATGTGCAGCGCCCACAACGCGACCAGCAGGACGGCGACCGGGATCGTCACGGGCGCGCCGGACAGATCGGGGCGTTCGACGACGGCGGCGATGCCGGCCCCGATCGCCGCCGCGGCCGCGAACACCACGTAGTGCCCGTACCCCCAGATGAACGCATGCCTGTTGTCCACCAGGATCTCGTGGGCGGGCCGGTCGAAGTACAGCCACCAGAACGCGAACACGATGACCAGCCCGCTCGCGGCCACCCACCACAGGCGGTCCTGCACGAAGCCGGCCTGCACCGCCACGGTCGTGGACAGCACGATCTCGCCGAGCACGATGATGAACAGCAGCCCGTACCGCTCCGAGATGTGATGCGGGTGCCACGGCGTCGGGCGGACGCGCTCCGCCCACATCGGCACGGCCAGCTCCGCGGCGACCATCACGAAGAAGAGCACCAGGTGTGTCGTCCCGTGGGTGAGCAGGATCAGCCCCCAGCCGATCATGCACACCGACACCCCGAGGGCCATCCGCCGGGCGGTGCGGCGGCCCTCGGCGACGGACGACGCCCGCAGCCACTGGGTGACCAGGGCCGCGCGCATGATGACGTACCCGACGGTGACCGTGCCGAAGTGGCCGTGGAACGCGTCCGGGACCCCGGCGGCGAGCACGAGGACCCCGGCGATCTGCACCAGGGTCGTCAGCCGGTAGGCGACGTCGTCGGTGTCGTACGCCGACGCGAACCACGTGAAGTTCATCCACGCCCACCACACGGAGAAGAACACCGTCAGATAGGCGACGATCCCGTGCAGTACGTCACCCTCGGCGACCGCGTGGTGCAGCAACTGTGCCGTGAGGGCGATCGCCACCACGAAACACAGGTCGAACAGCAGCTCGAGCGGCGTCGCGACCCGGTGCGGCTCGTGGGTGTCGCGCGTGCCCATCGGCAGACGCCACTGAGAGCGGGGAGACATCGTCCGATTATCGGGGAAACCCCCGGTGGACAGTGTCTCAACTGATGGCTCCCCCGTGGGTCGGCCGAATCGTCACGGCGCGGAGGGGCTAGCCTCAGTGTGTGACTCGACGCGCAAAAATCGTCTGTACGCTCGGACCAGCTGTTTCTTCGCCCGAGCGAATTCGCGGCCTCGTCGACGCCGGGATGGACGTCGCGCGGCTCAACTTCAGCCACGGCAGCCATGAGGACCACGCCGCGGTGTTCGCTCTCGTTCGTGAGGCCGCCGCTGCCGCCGGCCGTTCCGTGGGCATTCTCGCCGACCTCCAGGGTCCCAAGATCCGGCTCGGTCGCTTCGCCAACGGACCGCACGAGTGGCGCACCGGTGACACGGCGGTCATCACCAGCGACGACGTGGTCGGCACCGCCGACCGGGTCTCGTGCACCTACACCAAGCTGCCGCAGGAAGTGAAGGCCGGCGACCGGCTGCTGATCGACGACGGCAAGGTTGCCGTCGAGGTCACCAGCGTCGAAGGCAACGACATCACCGTCCTCGTCACCGAGGGCGGCATGGTCTCCAACAACAAGGGCGTCTCACTGCCCAACGTCGCGGTGAGCGTCCCCGCCCTGTCCGACAAGGACGCCGAGGACCTCCGGTTCGCGCTGCAGCTCGGCGCCGACTGGATCGCGTTGTCGTTCGTGCGTTCGCCCGACGACATCAAGCTCGTCCACGAGATCATGGACGAGGAGCGGGTGCACCGCCCGGTCATCGCCAAGGTCGAGAAGCCCGAGGCGGTCGCCGCCCTCGAGCAGATCGTCGCGGCCTTCGACGGCGTCATGGTCGCCCGCGGCGACCTCGGCGTCGAGATGCCGCTGGACCAGGTGCCGCTCGTGCAGAAGCGGGCCGTCCAGCTGTGCCGCGAGTCGGCGAAGCCGGTCATCGTCGCCACGCAGATGCTCGACTCCATGATCGAGAATGCCCGCCCGACCCGCGCGGAGGCGTCCGACGTCGCCAACGCGGTGCTCGACGGTGCCGACGCCGTCATGCTCTCCGGCGAGACCAGCGTCGGGCGCTACCCGATCATCACCGTGGCCACGATGGCGCGGATCATCGCGACCACCGAGGGCGGCTCGCTGTCGGTGCCGCGGCTGCAGCACGACCCCCGCACCCGCGGTGGCGCGCTCACCAACGCCGCGTCCAACATCGCCCGCAACATCGGCGCCAAGGCGCTGGTCGCCTTCTCGCAGACCGGTGACACGGTCCGCCGGCTCGCCCGGCTGCACTGCGAGCTGCCGCTGCTGGCGTTCACGCCGGAGCCGACGGTGCGCAACCAGCTGGCCCTCTCGTGGGGCGTGCAGACGTTCGACGTGCCGTTCGTCCAGCACACCGACGAGATGTTCCAGCAGGTCGACATGGCGATGGTCGGGCTGCCCTGGCTCAGCGCCGGCGACGACGTCGTCATCGTCGCGGGCTCCCCGCCCGGGACGCCCGGCTCGACCAACACCCTGCGCGTGCACACGCTGGGAGCACTGTCACACGAACACGGGGCGTGATTGCCTCTAGATTGCAGGGGTGGATGAGCTCGCAAGCGGACAGACGGCAGTAGACGCACTCGTCCGGCTCCTGGATCTTGAAGCGCTGGGGGACGACCGGTTCCTGGGCATCAGCCCGCCGGTCGGCCCCCAGCGCGTCTTCGGCGGGCAGGTCGCCGGCCAGGCGCTCGTCGCCGCCGGCCGCACCGTCGACCCGCAGCGCCAGGTGCACTCGCTGCACGGCTACTTCGTGCGCCCCGGCGACCCGACGGAGCCGATCACCTACGCGGTGGAGAACATCCGCGACGGGCGCTCCTTCTCGGTGCGCCGCTCGGTGGCCAAGCAGCACGGCGAGGTCATCTTCTTCATGTCGGCGTCGTTCCACGTCCCCGAGGACGGCCTGGACCACCACGAGGCCGCCCCGTCCGACGTGCCGCCGCCCGAAGAGGTCCCGACCATGGCGGAGCGGCTCTCGGACTACCCGGAGCGGGCCGGCATCTGGGCGATCATCCCGCGCCCCATCGACGTGCGCTACGTCGGCGAGCCCGGCTGGGTCCGCCCCGGCGACCGCCCCGCCTCCCCGACGCAACGCGTCTGGATGCGCATCGACGGCAAGCTCCCCGACGACCCCCTGCTGCACGCGTGCGCGCTCACGTTCGCCTCGGACCTGACGCTGCTGGACTCGGTGCTGGCCGTGCACGGCGCCGTCTGGGGCCCCGGCGGCTTCGTCGGCGCCAGCCTCGACCACGCCCTGTGGTTCCACCGGGGGTTCCGGGCCGACGAGTGGTTCCTCTACGACTCGGTCAGCCCGTCGGCCTCCGACGCCCGCGGCCTCGCCACCGGCCGCATGTTCACCCGCGACGGCCGCCACATCGCGACCGCCGTGCAGGAAGGCCTGTTGCGACGCGTGGGAGGATGAAGCATGCGCCTTTCAGCCCGGGTCGACTACGCCCTCCGCGCGGTGGCGGAGCTCGCGGCGTCGGCCGGTGACGGCAAGCTGGTGACCGCCGACCGCCTGGCGTCCGCCCAGCAGATCCCACCCAAGTTCCTCGAGAGCATCCTGCTGCAGCTGCGCCGTGGCGGCATCGTCGTCGCGCAGCGCGGCCCCGAGGGCGGTTACCGGCTCGCCCGGCCCGCCGCCGAGATCAGCCTCGCCGAGATCATTCGCGTGATCGACGGCCCCCTCGCCAACGTCCGCGGCCAGCGCCCCGAAGACCTCGGCTATCACGGCGCCGCGTCCGCATTGCAGGACGTGTGGATCGCCCTGCGTGCCAACGAGCGTCTCATCCTCGAGACGGTCACCATCGAGGACGTGGTCACCGGCGAGCTCCCCGAGCGCGTCCGCGACCTCGTCGCCGACCCCCGGGCCTGGGTCTGACCGACGTCCGTCGAGCAGGGCCACGACCGCGGCAGACAGGCCGAAAGCCAAGGCCGAAGCCAACGCCCGAAAGCCAAAGGTCAAAGGCAAAGGCCAAAAGCCAAGAGCCGAAGCGCCCTGCTCACGTTCGTCGTGGCCGAGGTCCGTTGCTCCCGTCAGCCGCCGGTCAGGCCGTGGACGGCCTGCCCTCTCCCGCCGCTGGTGGTGGCCGTAGGCCGCGGCCGTCCCGGCCGCGAACGACCGTCAACAAAATCACTCGCTATTTCCGATCATTTCGATAGGAGATAGACTGCCGGGATGATCGTCGTGCTCTCGGGGAACCCGCGTCCGCACTCCCGGACGCTGCACCTGGCGGAGGAGGTCGGCGCCGCGCTCGCGGACCGGCTCGGCCAGCCGGTGCCGCACACCATCGACGTGGCCGCCCTCGGCACCCGGCTGCTGCAGACCGGCGACGGCGCGGTCGCCGACGCGCTCGGCAGGCTGCGTCGGGCCAGCGTGCTGGTGGTGGCGACGCCGACGTACAAGGGCACGTACACGGGCGTCCTGAAGGTCCTGCTCGACCTGCTCCCGGCGGAAGGCCTCAAGGACGTCGCCGCGGTGACCGTGGTGACCGCCGGGGTCCGCCCGCAGGCCGACGCCACCGAGCGGCACCTGCGCGAGCTGCTCGGCGAGCTCGGCGCGGTCCCGGTGACCCCGGGCCTGGCCGTCGTCGAGTCGGAGCTGGCGAACGCGGGGACCGCCGCCGCCGAATACGTGGCCCAGGTCGGCGACGAGTTCACCGCCGGCGCCACCACCTGACACCACCCCGACACCGGCACACCGGGCAAGCGGGAGAGCCGGCGCGCGGGCCCAGGACGGGCACGGCAGGGCACAGCCCCACGACGCAGCGGGCAGGCCGGGCGCGGCGAGCGCGGCGAGCAGCGTGCGGGCGCAGCGGGCAGGCAGGCGCGGCGGGCGCGGCAGAGGCGGTGCAGGCACGACGAGCAGGCACGACGAGCAGACACGACGAGCAGACACGACGAGCAGACACGACGAGCAGACACGACGAGCAGACACGACGAGCAGACACGACGAGCAGACACGACGAGCAGGCACGACGAGCAGGCAAGGTGCGGGCACGGGTGCAGGCGTGGCGAGCGGGCCGGGTGCGGGCCGGATCCGGGCCGGGTGCAGGCGTGGCGTGCAGGCGTGGCGTGCAGGCGTGGCGAGCAGGCGTGGCGAGCAGGCGTGGCGAGCAGGCGTGGACCGGCGGAGGGTCAGCGTCCGATGAGGTTGCCGGCCATGGCGAGCGGCGAGTCGTCGGCGATCTCGGCCTGGTCGCTCAGCACGTTGAGCGAGCGGGCGATGCTCACCAGCGCGTAGGTCTGCGTGATCTGCAGGGTCCGGTCCATCTGCAGGTCGTCGGCCATGTCCAGCTCGTCGCGGATGGCGTGCAGGAAGCCCTCGGCCGCCTGCAGATAGGGGTCGTGCGCCTTAGACATGACCTGAGCGTAGGTCCGGAACCCGCGGCCCACCCCCGGTTCCGGGACTTTCAGCGGACCGCCGGGGCCGGGTTCAGCCGGCCGCCGGGCCGGGACGGCTCAGCGAGGCTGCCAGGCCTGCGGCGGCGTGGTGAGCCGCCGGACGTGGGCGGGCATCCGGCCGCGGACCACGTCGGCGAGGCTGACCTCGTCGAGGACGTTGCGGACGGCGGCGCGGACCGCCACCCACAGCTGCTGCAGGTGCTCGGCGGTGCCGGAATACATCGCCTCCTCCGGCCGGACGCCGCGGACCTCGGCGAGGGGGCCGTCGACGGCGCGCAGGACGTCGCCGACCATGATCTCCGACGGCTGGCGGGTCAGGACGTAGCCGCCGTCGACGCCGCGCTGGCCGCGGACGAGGCCCGCCCGCCGCAGGTCGCCGAGGACCGCCTCGAGGAACTTCCTGGGCATCTCCTGCTCGTCGGCGAGCCCGGCGGCCGACACGACCGCGGGGTAGGCGGCCGCCAGGCCGAGCGAGGCGCGCACCGCGTAGTCGCCGCGTGCCGAGATGTGCATGGCAAAGACTGCCTTCCCGCTTCAGAGTATCGCCGGGCCCGTGGCGGGCGCCGAGGGCCTGCCACGGGGCTGGCTTTCGCAAGCCAGCCGGTGGGGAATGTCCGGTACCAATGTAGGGTGCGCGCCTGCGGGCGGTCGCCGGGGTAGCGTTGTCGGATTATGCGACCAGACGAACGCGTGGGCGAGCGCGCATCCGAACCGCCCGCGGAGCCCAGACGCGGCGCCGATCACAACGTGATGCGCGAGGTCAACCGTTCGCTGGTGCTGGCACTGGTCAAGGAGGGTGGGCCGGTCTCGCGCGCGAGCATCGCCCGGTCGACCACCCTGGCGAAGCCGACGGTGTCCGCGATCGTCGACGAGCTGATCGCCGACGGTCTGGTCCGCGAGATCGGGCCGGGGTCGACCGCGGTGAGCGGCGGGCGCCCGCCGATCCTGCTGGAGTTCAACGCCCGCTCCCAGCTGGTGGTCGGCGCCCACATCGGGGCCCGGCGCACCACCGTCGCGATCGGTGACGCCGCGGGGGAGGAGATCGCCCGGCGGGAGTTCCCGACCCCGACGGCGCTGGCCGCCGGTACACCGGCCGCGGTGAGCACGGGCGTGGCGCCGGCCGACGCGTTGCGGATGGTGGCCGCCGAGGCCCGGGCCGCGATCGAGAGCACGGCGCTGCCGACCGCCAGGCTCGCCGCCGTCGGCGCGGTGCTGCCGGGGCTCACCGACTTCCACACCGGGGTGTGCCTGCTGGCGCCCAACCTCGGCTGGCGCGACGTGCCCGTCCGCGACATCCTCGCCGCCGAGCTCGGCGCGCCCGTCTACGTGCACAACGCCGGTCAGGCCGCCGCGGTCGCCGAGAACCTGGAGGGTGCCGGCGGCCGGGTCGGGGACCTGGCGCTGCTGTATGCGGGCACGGGCCTCTCGGCCGGTGTCCTGTCCGACGGCAGGGTCTTCCACGGCGTCGGCGGCACGGCGGGCGAGATCGGGCACAACGCGGTCCCCGGCAACGAGGAGCCGTGCAACTGCGGCAACGTCGGCTGCCTGGAGACGGTCGCGTCCGGCCCGGCGATCGTCCGCGCGGTCCGCCGGGCCCTGGACAAGGGCGCCGCGTCGAGTCTGGCGGAGCTCGGCACGTTCGACGCGCGGGACGTGACCGCGGCGGCCCGGGCCGGCGACGCCCTCGCCGCGTCGGTCATCGCCGAGGTCGGCGAGCACCTGGGCCTCGCCGCGTCGTGGCTGATCAACGCGTACAACCCGGCGGTCGTCGTCGTGGGCGGCGGCCTGGCGCCGATCGGGGACCTGCTGCTGGACCCGCTGCGGGCGGCGGTGGCGCGGCACGCCCTGGCGCCGGCGCTGCGCGGCGTCGAGATCCGCGCGTCGGTGCTCGGTCCGGACGCCGAGGTGCGCGGCGCGGTCCTGCTGGCGCTGCAGCACTCGGAGACCTATTACCGGGTGGTCTTCCGCGCCTGAACCCGCGTCCCGCCGTTGTCCCTGCAACACTTTGTCCGCATCGAACCGGATATTTCGGCATACGTAGCCTCGCGAAACAGGGTTAGTTCTGATATTGAACTAACCCTGCCGAGCGGCGTAGGGTGCTAACCGTCCGCCAACGAACACCCCGCCTAAGAGGTATTCCATGAACGATTACCAGCCCAGCCGCGCCGACAAGTTCTCGTTCGGGCTGTGGACCGTCGGCTGGCAGGCCCAGGACGTCTTCGGCGGGCCGACCCGCGCCCCGCTCGACTCCGTCGAGGCCGTCCACCGGCTGTCCGACCTCGGCGCCGCCGCGGTCACGTTCCACGACGACGACCTGTTCCCCTTCGGCAGCGACGACGCGACCCGCGACCACCTGATCTCGCGGTTCAAGGACGCGCTCAAGGCGACCGGCATCCGCGTCGAGATGGTCACCACCAACCTCTTCAGCCACCCGATCTTCAAGGACGGCGGCTTCACCTCCAACGACCGCGCGGTCCGCCGCTTCGCGATCAAGAAGGTGCTGCGCAACATCGACCTGGCGGCGGAGCTCGGCGCGGAGACCTACGTGCTGTGGGGCGGCCGTGAGGGTGCGGAGTCCGGCGGGGCCAAGGACGTGTCGGCGGCGCTGGACCGCTACCGCGAGGGGCTCAACCTCCTCTGCGCGTACGTGCGCGACCAGGGCTACGACATCCGCTTCGCCCTCGAGCCGAAGCCCAACGAGCCCCGCGGCGACATCCTGCTGCCGACGATCGGCCACGCCCTCGCGCTGATCTCGACCCTGGAGGAGCCCGACCGCGTCGGCCTCAACCCCGAGGTCGGGCACGAGGAGATGGCGGGCCTCAACTTCGCGCACGGCATCGCCCAGGCGCTGTGGCACGGCAAGCTCTTCCACATCGACCTCAACGGCCAGCACGGTCCCCGCTTCGACCAGGACCTGCGCTTCGGCGCCGGCAACCTGCGCGGCGCGTTCTGGACCGTCGACGTGCTGGAGACCGGTGGGTACACCGGCTACCGCCACTTCGACTACAAGCCGCCGCGCACCGAGGACTACGACGGCGTGTGGGAGACCGCGCGCGCCTGCATGCGCAACTACCTGATCCTCAAGGAGCGGGTGGCGTCGTTCCGGGCCGACCCGGAGGTCGCCGCGGCTCTCGAGGCGGCCCGGGTCAACGAGCTCTACGAGCCGACCCTCGGCGAGGGCGAGACGATCGAGTCGCTGCGCGCCGAGGAGTTCGACGTCGACAAGCTCGCCGCCCGCGGTGGCGCGTTCGAATACCTCGACCAGCTGGCGATGGAGCACCTGCTGGGCGTCCGGTCATGACCCAACGGCTGGTGGCGGGCGTCGACACGTCCACCCAGTCGACGAAGGTGCTCGTCTGCGACGCGGACACCGGTGAGGTCGTGCGGGAAGGTCGCGCCGGGCATCCCGACGCGACCGAGGTCGACCCGGCCCACTGGTGGCGGGCGTTCGGTGAGGCGACCGGCGACGGGCTGCTCGACGGCGTGGCCGCGATCGGCATCGGCGGGCAGCAGCACGGGATGGTGCTGCTCGACGAGGCCGGCGACGTCGTGCGCGACGCCCTGCTGTGGAACGACACCCGCTCCGCCGGCGCGGCCACCGACCTGATCACCGAGCTGCCGGGCGGCGCCGCCGCGTGGGCCGCCGCGACCGGGTCGGTGCCGGTGGCCAGCTTCACCGTGACGAAGCTGCGGTGGGTCGCCGAGCACGAGCCGGACAACGCGGCCCGCGCCGCGAGCGTCATGCTGCCGCACGACTGGATCACCCACCTGCTGCGCGCGGACAAGGGCGCCGGCCCGACCACCGACCGGGGCGACGCGTCCGGGACGGGCTACTGGTCGCCGGCCTCCGGGTCGTACCAGACGGAGCTGCTGCGGATGGCGTTCGGCAAGGACCTCGCCGTGCCACGGGTCGCCGGCCCGGCCGAGGTGGTGGGTGAGACCGTCGCCGGTGCCCTTCTTGCGCCGGGCACCGGCGACAACATGGCCGCCGCGCTCGGGCTCGGCCTGCGCCCCGGCGACATCGTCGTGTCGCTGGGCACCTCCGGCACGGTGTTCGGGGTGTCGGAGCGGCCGCTCGCGGACGCCAGCGGCACGGTCGCCGGGTTCGCCGACGCGACCGGCCGGCACCTGCCGCTGGTCTGCACGCTCAACGCCGCACGTGTCCTGTCCACCGCCGCGGCGCTGCTCGGCGTCGACCTGTCCACATTGGACGAGCTGGCCCGGTCCGCGGGGCCGGGGGCGGGCGGGCTGACGCTGCTGCCGTACCTCGACGGGGAGCGCACCCCGAACCTGCCCGACGCGCGGGGGCTGCTCAACGGCCTCACCCGCGGCAACGCCACCCCGGCGAACCTGGCCCGGGCCGCCGTCGAAGGGATGCTGTGCGGTCTCGCCGACGGCATCGACGCGGTGCGGACCCTCGGGGTGCCGGTCGAGCGGGTCCTGCTCATCGGCGGTGCGGCGGCGTCCGCCGCGGTCCGCGAGGTCGCGCCGGCGCTCTTCGGGGTGCCGGTCGCGGTGCCGGACCCGGGGGAGTACGTCGCCCTCGGCGCCGCCCGGCAGGCCGCGTGGGTCCTCGACGGCGGCGCGGAGGCGCCCGCCTGGCAGGTGCCGGGAACGGCGACCGGGACCCAGGTCGTGGCGGAGAGCCCGGCGCAGACCCGCAAGGTGTACGCCGACGTGCGGGACAGGGCGCAGGCGCTGCTGCGGTAGGACTGCCCGAGGGTGTTTGGTGAGGCGCCCGGTGGTGGGCGGGCCGGGATGTTGTTGGGGCATCCCGGCCCGGACCCGTTTTCTCCCTGGCATCCTGCCCTCGCCGCCCGGGTGGTGCGTCCGTGCGTGGCGGCGTGCGTCCGTGCTGTGCATCCGTGCGGTGCTGCTGGTGTGGCGGTCGCGGAACACGTGACCGGGGTTCCGGTGCCGGGTCGTCCGCCCGACGGCCCGACACCGGACTCCCGCGCGCCGGTTCCGCTCCCTCGTGCGGGGCCGGCGCTGGATCACGTTCGCAGGACAGACTTTGGGCCGTCCGTGTTGCGCGGAACGGTTCCGGGCCGGGAGCGCATGCGTTGCCGGGGCACACCGGACGACACCGTGTCCACCGGCCGGAGGACACGAAGAAGGGCCTCCCCGGGTGGGGGAGACCCTTCTCACGCCTGTGCCGGGATGCCCGTCAGTCGGGCCAGTCGCCGGTGAGGCGGCGGACACCGGCCGCGCCGCCGCGGTCGATCGCGGCCTTCACCACGGCGAAGATCGCGCCCTGCAGCGCGGCGGCCGCGAGGACCTCGCCCCAGCCGTAGTCCCGGGACGTCGCCTGGGGCGCCTCGTCCTCGCCGGACAGCCGCTTCCAGATCTGCTTGAACACGATCCCGGCGGCGACACCGCCGGCCACGCTGAACGCGATGCTGAACGGCTTGTACAGGACCTTGTTCACTCGCGCCCCTTCCGGTAACCGACCAGGGCCATGAGGACCAGCAGCCCCGAGGCCACCACCCACGGCGCCGGGCGCTCCCGGACCGACCGCACCATCCGCTGCAGCGTGAGCTCCATCGACCGGCGCGGGTGGGTCCGCAGCTCGCGACCCGCATACGCGGCGTTGACCGCGACCTGCTCGACACCCTCACGCATCCGCAGCTTCGCGGCCGTCACCGACGTGGAGACGGCGTCCTGCGCGCGGGTCTTCACGTCCGCCTTGGCCGCGAGGGCCTCGACGGTCTCGCCGAGCCCCGCCCGGGTCCGGGCGATCTCCTGCCGGAGCGCCTCGGGGTCGGTCGGGGTGGCGTGCCCGTTCGTCGAATGCGTCGCCGTCATCGGTGCCCCCGGTCCTTGACGGAGTGGGTGATCGTGTCGATGTCGGCCTTGACGCTGGCGACCGCGTCCTGCGGCACCGGCGGCACGGCCTTGCGCACCTGCGTCTTGCCGAGCAGCGCGAGGACCCCCGCGACCGCCAGCAGGACCACACCGACCAGCAGCGCCGACAGCCACGCCGGGATGACCGCCGCGAGGGCGATGATGGCGGCCGCGAGGACGGCACCCACGCCGTACAGCGCGACGAGGCCGGCCCCGCCGAACATGCCGACGCCGACCCCGGCCCGCTTGCCCTTCTGGGCCAGCTCGACCTGGGCCAGCTTCAGCTCGTCCCGCACCAGGGTGGAGATCTGTTCGGCGGCCAGCTTGACCAGGTCCGCGGTTGAGCGGTGGTCGGTCGCCGAGACGGCGGTCGCCGGGATCGGCGGGGACTGCACGCGCGGCGCGGTGGCCGGCCGGTCGTTCACGGTGTACGTCATGGCTTCTCCTCTCGCCCGCATGTACCTGTTTCCCCGTGAACGCCCGGGTTAACCCACGTCACCGGCTCTGTCACCCGGCCGCCGGGACCACCTCCGGACCAGGCGCGGCGGCCTCTTCGGGGCGGGCGCGTTCCGGCAGGAGGAATGACAGGGCGGCGGCGAGGGCGAGCAGGCCGAGCTCCAGCCACAGCACCTGCCGCAGCCCGTCGTCGAAGCCCGGCCCGGCCCACGCGAAGAACGCGGTGCCGAGCGCGGCGACGCCGATCGCGCCGCCGACCTGCTGGGCCGCGGTCAGGGTGCCGGACGCCGAGCCGACCTCGTGCTCGTCGACCGAGGCCAGGACGATGTCGAAGTACGGCGCCATCGAGCAGCCCATGCCGAGGCCGATCACCAGCAGCGCCGGCAGCAGCGCCACGGACGAGACCGGGCCGTCGACCACCGCCAGGGTGGCCAGCAGGGTGACGACCCCGGCGGCGAGGACGGCGGTGCCGCCGACGAGGAGCCGCCGGCCGCCGAACCTGGCGCTGAGCATGTGCCCGGCGACCGCCCCGGCGGCGGTGCCGAACGCCCACGGCGACTGGGTGAGGCCCGCGCGCAGCGGCGAGAAGCCCAGCCCGAGCTGGAGGTACACACTCAGGATCAGGGTGAGGCCCATCAGCCCGGCGAAGAAGATCAGGCCGACGAGCAGGCCCGCCGTGAACCGCTGCTTGGCGAGCAGGCTCGGCTCGATCAGCGGGCTGCGCCCCGTGCGGTGCAGGCGCCGCTGGTACCCCTGGAACAGCAGGAAAACGGGGAGGGACAGGGCCATCACGGCCCACGACCACCAGGGCCAGCCCAGCTCGCGGCCCTGCACCAGGGGGAAGACGAGCAGCAGCAGCGAGCCGCTCAGCAGGACCGTGCCGGCGAGGTCGAGCCGCAGCCGGGGATCGGTGTCGCCGCCGCGCGGCAGGACCAGCCAGGCGCCGATCAGGGCCGCGGCCCCGACCGGCAGGTTGATCAGGAAGATCATCCGCCAGCCGGTGCCGAAGAGGTCGGCGTCGACGAGGACGCCGGCGAGGATCGGGCCGCACACCGCGGACAGGCCCATCACCGGGCCGAACGCGCCGAACGCGGCCCCGACCTGCTCCGGCGGGAAGGTGGCCTTGATCAGGCCCAGGCCCTGCGGGATGAGGACCGCCCCGGCGAGGCCCTGCAGGATCCGGCACACGACGAGGGTGGCCGGGCCGGGCGCGACGGCGCACAGCAGCGACATGAGGGTGAAGCCGGCGGCCCCGGCGAGGAACATGCGGCGGCGCCCGAAGATGTCGCCGAGCCGCCCGCCGCTGACCAGGCCGACGGCGAACGCCAGGGTGTAGCCGGCCGAGAGCCACTGCAGGAAGGCCGTGCCGGCGCCGTCCAGGTCGGCGCGGATGGACGGGCCGGCGATGGCGATGACCGTGGCGTCGAGGAGGTCCATGACCTCGGCGGCGAGGACCACGGCGAGCACGGCCCAGCGCCAGCGGTACGGCGTTTTCGAACGCTGTTCGTTTGTCACGAACACGGTTCTACGTACGAACGCTGTTCGTGTCAAGTAGGATTGGCGGGTGCCAGCCCGAGCCGTCTCCGAGTCCAGCGCGCTTCCCGAAGCGGGCCTGCCGGCGCCACCTTGGAAGGCCCGGCGGAAGGCGCCCGCGGCGCGGCAGCCGCTCAGCGCGGAGGCCGTGATCGAGACCGCGCTCCGGCTCGTCGACAAGGACGGCCTCGACGCGCTGAGCATGCGGCGGGTGGCCCAGGAGCTGGGGACCGGACCGGCCTCGCTGTATGCGTATTTCGCCAACAAGGAGGAGCTGCTGGAGCAGCTGCTCGACCGGGTGATCGGCGAGATCCCCCTGCCGGTCGCCCCCACGCGGGCGCGCCGGGGGGACTGGGCCGCGGTGGTGAAGCGGAGCTGCTGGGACAGCCGCGCGGTGTTCCTCGCGCACCGTGACCTGGTCAAGGTCGCCCGGGCGAACATACCTACCGGGCCCAACTCGCTGCGGTACACCGAGGCGATGCTCGCCGTCCTGCGCGGCGCCGGCATCCCCGACAAGATCGCCGCCTGGGGCATGGACCAGATGTCGCTGGTGATCGTCGCCGACGCCGTCGAGTCCGCGATCCACGTCAGCCACGGCCGGCAGACGGAGGCGGACGTGGAGCCCTATCTGGCGCAGGTCCGGGAGTATTACGGCTCGCTGCCCGTGGACCGCTTCCCGAACCTCGTCGCGATGGCCCCGGCGATGACGGAGGGCAGCGGCGACGAGCGCTTCGCCTTCGCGATCGACCTGATGGTCGACGGTCTGGCGCGGTATGCCCGGCCCGGCGCGCCGGCCGAGGCACCCGTTGTGCTTGAGTCAGGTGTGGACGGCGTGGACGGGGGCGGGGCATGACGGCGATCGTGGGGTTGGTGCACACCGGGACCGTGTACATCGGCGGGGACAGCGCGGGCGCGTCGGGATGGAGCCTGACCGTGCGCGCCGACAGCAAGGTGTTCCACAACAACGGCTACCTCTTCGGCTTCACCACGTCGTTCCGGATGGGGCAGCTCATCCGGTACGCGCTGAAACCCCCGAAGCCGGTCGGCGACATAGAGCGTTTCATGGCGACGCGCTTCATCGACTCGGTCCGCGAGGCGTTGAAGGCCGGCGGCTGGGCCCGCCGCGACAGCGAGCGCGAAGAGGGCGGCACGTTCCTCGTCGGCGTGAAGGGGCGGCTGTTCACCGTCCACGACGACTACCAGGTCGCCGAGGCGGCCGACGGGTATGCCGCGGTCGGCGTCGGCGACGAGATCGCGCTCGGGGCGCTGTTCGCGACCGCCGGGTCCAGGATGGCGCCGCAGCGGCGGGTCGAGGTGGCGCTGCGGGCGGCGGAGCGATTCAGCGCCGGAGTGCGCGGGCCGTTCGTCTGCCTGTCCCAGCCGCCGGGCACCCTGCCGTCCTGAGTCCTTTACGGTATGCGCCATGACGTTCTCGATCGTGGGCCGATCCGCTGACGGGCTGTCGCTCGGTGTCGCCGTGGCCAGCAAGTTCCTCGCCGTGGGGGCCGCCGTCCCCGCCGCGGAGGCCGAGGTCGGGGCCCTGGCCACGCAGTCGTTCGCGAACCTCGCCTACCGGGTGCAGGGCCTGGCGCTGCTGCGCACCGGAACGGCCGCCGCGGACACCGTCGCCGGGCTCACCGCCGCCGACCCGGGCCGGGCGACCCGGCAGCTCGGCGTCGTCGGGCGGGACGGCGCGGGCGCCACGTTCACCGGCGACGAGTGCTTCGCCTGGGCGGGCGGGGTCGCCGGGGACGGGTATGCGATCCAGGGCAACATCCTCACCGGGCCGGAGGTCGTGCGGGACATGGAGGCCGCCTGGCTCGCCGCGCCCGGCGAGCCCCTCGCCAGGCGGTTGCACGCCGCGCTCGCCGCGGGCGACCGGGCCGGTGGCGACAGCCGCGGCCGGCAGAGCGCCGCGCTGCTCGTCGTGCGCCGCGGCGCCGGGTACGGCGGCCTCAGCGACGTCGAGGTCGACCTGCGCGTCGACGACGACCCGGATCCGGTGACCCGGCTCGGCGGCCTGATCGACCTGTGGGAGCTGTACTTCGGCAAACCCGACCCGGCGACGCTCCTGCCGCTGACCGGCGAGCTCGCCGACGAGGTGGCCCGGCGCGTCACCGCGCTCGGCTTCACCGACCTGGCCGGCTGGGCGGGCGTGGAGAACCTGGAGGAGCGCCTCGTCGACGGCGCCGTCGACCCGCTCGTCCTGGCCCACCTGCGCGCGGCGGGTCGACCGGCTTCAGCTCAGGCCTGAGCGGACGGCGTACAGGGCGGCCTGGGTGCGGTCCTGCACGCCGAGCTTCGTCAGGATGGCGCTCACGTGCGTCTTCACCGTCTTCTCCGCCAGGCCGAGCGCGCGGGCGATCTCCCGGTTGGACCGGCCGCGGGCGACCTCGGCGAGGACCTCCCGCTCCCGGGCGGTCAGGTGGGCGGACTCCGGCGCCGGGCCGCTGTCGGTGAGCAGCCGCGCGACGTCGGGGTGCAGCAGCACGTGACCGGCGTGCACGGCGCGGATCGCGGCGGCCAGGGCCGGCGGGTCGATGTCCTTGTACACGTAACCGGCGGCGCCGGCCCGCACCGCGGGGAGGACCGCGGCCGGGTCGGTGAAGCTGGTGATGACCAGCACCCTGGGCCGTTGCGGGCCCTGCATGGACCGCAGGGCCTCGACGCCGTCGCCGCCGGGCATCCTGAGGTCGAGCAGGACCACGTCCGGGGCCGTCGCCTCCGCCGCCGCGACGCAGGACGCGGCGTCGTGGGCCTCGCCGACGACCACGATGTCGTCCTGCAGGTCGAGGAAGGTGCGCAGGCCCTGCCGCACCACCGGGTGGTCGTCGACGACGAGGACCCGGATCGGGGTGTCAGCAGCCACCGGGGACCTCCATGACGACGGTGGTGCCCGCGCCGGGCCTCGACGTCACGGTCAGCCTGCCGCCGACGCTGCGGGCGCGCTCACGCATCGAGGCGAGGCCGAGCCTGCGCTGGGCGCCGGGTGGCGTACCGGCGTCGAACCCCGTCCCGTCGTCGGTGACCCGGAGGGTGAAGCCGCGACCCGACCGGCGCAGGTCGATGCCGACGTTGCCGGGACTGCCGTGCCGCAGGGCGTTGTGCAGGGCTTCCTGGGCGACCCGGTACGCCGCCTCCTGCCGCTCCTCGGACAGCTTCGGCAGCTGGTCGCCGGTGAACCTGATCCGGGCGTCGTGCACCCGGTCGAGGAGCTCGGCCTGCCGCCGCAACGCCGTGGCCAGGCCGTCGCCGGCGAGGTCGGCCGGGCGCAGGCCGACCACGACCGACTTGAGCTCGGCGGTCACGTCGGCGGCCAGGCGGCGCACGGTGTCCAGCTCGGCGACGGCGCGCTGCGGGTCCCGGGTCACCAGGGCCGCGGCCGCCTCGGCGGTGAGCCGGAGGCTGAACAGCTTCTGGGTCACCGCGTCGTGCAGCTCCCGCGCGATCCGCTGGCGTTCCTCCACGATGGACAGTTCGCGGCCGCGCTCGTACAGGCGGGCGTTGACGATGGCGATCGCGGCGTGGGCGGCGAGCAGGCGCAGCAGCTCCTCGTCGCCCGCGTCGAACCCGCCGTGCCCCGCACCGGGGTGCCGCCTTCCGGCGTCGGGGTGGTGCTCGTCGGCGTCAGGGTGGCGTTCGCCGGCGTCGGGGCGGTGCTTGTCGGCGTCGGGGCGGCGTTTGTTGGCGAGGAAGATCTCGCCGAGGATCTCGTCGCCGTCGACGATCGGCATGCCCAGGAAGTCGACCATCTCCGGGTGCGCGGACGGCCAGCCCTCGAACCGCGGATGCGTCCGGATGTCGGCCGAGCGGACCGGGCTCGGGTCGCGCAGCATCGCCCCGAGCAGCCCGTGCTGGCGGGGCAGCGGGCCGATCGCCCGCCACTGCGCGTCGGACAGGCCGTCGGCGAGGAACTCCCGGAACGACCCGTTGCCGTCCGGGATCCCCAGCGCCGCGTATTCGGCGTCCAGGAGCCGCCGGGCGGACGCCACGATCGTCTGGAGCACCTCGCGGACCGACAGGTGCGCCGTCACGGCCAGCACCGCCGCGCTGACCTCGCGGAGCTCGTCGCGGTCACAGGAGGCCATGGATCCGACAGTACCGACGCCGCGGCCACGAACACGTCGGCTCTTGGACCTAGGACCAAAGACCCGCGCTGTCCCCGGTCCTCGGCCCGATGGCGGGCGGCCGGCCGCTGCCTAGCGTCGGTGCCATGCCAACTGCCATCATCACCGGCGCCTCCCGGGGACTCGGACAGGCGCTCACCACCGCCCTGGCGGCGGCCGGCTGGACCGTCGTCGTCGACGGCCGGACTCTTCCCGCCGGGCCTGCCGGCACCGCGGGGGTGATCCGGGTGCCCGGGGACGTCACCGACCCCGCGCACCGGGCCGCGCTCGTCGAGGCGGCGCTGCGCACCGGCCGGCTCGACCTGCTCGTCAACAACGCCGGCATCCTCGGGCCCAGCCCGCAACCGCCGCTCGCCGACTATCCACTCGCGACACTCCGCGACGTGTTCGAGGTCAACGTCGTCGCACCGCTCGCCCTCACCCAGCTCGCACTGCCGGCGCTGCGCGAGCACGACGGCGCCGTCGTCACCGTCACCTCCGACGCGGCCGTCGAGGCGTACGCGGGCTGGGGCGGCTACGGCGCCGCCAAGGCCGCCGCCGAGCAGGCCAGCAACGTGCTCGCCGTCGAGGAGCCGGCCGTCCGCGTCTGGTGGGTCGACCCGGGCGACCTGCGCACCCAGATGCACGCCGAGGCGTTCCCCGGCGAGGACATCAGCGACCGGCCGCTGCCGGAGACCGTGACCCCGGCCTTCGTCGGCCTCGTCACCGCGCGGCCCCCGTCGGGGCGGGTGCGGCTGTGACGGTCACCATGACCTCGCTCGACTTCGTGCTGCCACCCGAGCTGGAGGCGCACGAACCGCCGGAGGCGCGCGGCACCGCCCGCGACGGGGTGCGGCTGCTCGCCGGGCAGGGCTCGACGGTCGGCCACCACCGCTTCACCGACCTGCCCGACCTGCTGCGCGCCGGCGACCTGCTGGTCGTCAACACGTCCGGCACGCTGCCCGCCTCCATGGCTGTGGAGGGCACGCGGCTGCGGGTGCACTTCTCGACGAGGCTCGCCGACGGACGCTGGCTCGTCGAGGTCCGCGACGCCGGCCTCCGCCCGCACCCCGGCGCGCCCGGCCCGCTGCCACTGCCCGGCGGCGCGACGGTCACCCTGGAGGAACCCTATTCACGGGGCAGGCTGTGGTTCGCCTCCGTCAGCGCCGGGACGCCCGTGATCGAGCTGCTGCTGCGGTACGGGCAGCCGATCCGCTACCCGTACGTGCGGCGGCCGTGGCCGATCGAGGCGTACCAGACCGTGTTCGCCACCCATCCGGGCAGCGCGGAGATGCCGAGCGCGGCGCGGCCGTTCACCGACCGGGTCGTGACCCGGCTCGTGTCGGCGGGCGTGCAGCTCGCGCCGCTGGTCCTGCACACCGGGGTGGCCTCGCCCGAGGCGCACGAACGCCCGTACCCGGAGTGGTTCCGCGTACCGCCCGCGACGGCACGACTGGTCAACGACACCCGTACCGGCGGCGGCCGGGTCATCGCGGTCGGCACCACCGCGGTCCGCGCCCTGGAGACGGTCGCCGGCCCCGACGGCCGGGTCGTCGCCGGCGAGGGCTGGACCGACCTGATCGTCACCCCGGACCGCGGCGTCCGGGCCGTCGACGGGCTGCTCACCGGCCTGCACGAGCCGAAGGCGTCGCACCTGGACCTGCTCGCCGCGGTCGCCGACCGGGACCTCCTCACCCGCTGCTACGCCGAGGCGGTCCGGGACGGGTACCTCTGGCACGAGTTCGGCGACGTGAACCTGCTGCTGCCGTAGCCGCCACCCCGGGTGACGGGTGCGGGAAAGTGTCGGGGGGTGGGGTTAGGGTCGCGGGCATGACGATGCGATGGTCGGGCGCGTCGGCCGGTGACGTGGCGGCCGCTGTGGAGGAGTTCGCCCGCAGGGTCGGCGTGTTCGACCCGCCCGGCGGCGACCGTGCCGCCGTCGTCGAGCTGCGGGTCGGCGGCGGGGCACCGGTGCCGCTCTCCCCGGGCGCGGCGCGGGCGTTCGTGGAGGCGCTGCGGGCATATCAGGACCCGCGGGACCGGGGGACGTGCGACCAGTGCGGCGGCCCGAGACTCGACGACAACTTCGTCTGCGCCGACTGCGGGCAGCCGAGCGGGCTGTTCGGCCAGCTGCTGCGCGAGCGGGCGGCCCGGTTCGAGGGCCCGCCCGGCGAGCTCACCGGCTGAGCCACCCGTCACGTCCCGCCGCGGCCCGCGACGCCCGGCGCCGGATCCGTCCGGGCCCGGCATCCGTTGATGCCGGCTGCTGCGAAACGGCCCCAGGGTGGTGGGAAGCGCCCGGCGGACGACGGGCGGTCCTTGCGGCGATCGCGCACATGATGCAGCCGGGGTGTTCGTGGCGTTCTTCGTGGTGTCCCGGCCGTCGGTGCACCGCCGGTTCACCGAGTGGACCCGGCACGGGTTGTGGGAACAGGTCCGTCACGAACTGCTGCACCGGCTGCAGGTCGCCGGTCGCTCATCGAGTCGTGCCTGTCCTGGTTCACCGACAACCGCAGACTGGCCTCCGCGGAAGGGCTTCCCGAACCAAGCAAGCGCTTGGTAAGCTCATGCTTGTGCTCCGGCATCGTCAGTCCCGTCCTCGGCCGCCCGGACAGTTCAGCGCCTGGGAGACCGGCGCGGGCCCGGCGGCGCACGCCACCACGTCGAGCAGCTGCGGGCGGCCGTGGCCACGATAAACGTCGTCCTGCGCGGTCCCGGCGCGGAGCACTGTGCCGAACGGCTGACGGCGTTTCGGGGGCTCTTCGCGCAGGCGACGTGGTCAACCTTTGAGAGGCAACGGCATGACGGAGCCTGACCGCGCGATCGCCGAGCTGCAACGCCGGGTGAGGGACCTCGAGGACCGGCTGGCCCTCATGCAGATCCTCGCCACGTACGGTCCCGCCGTCGACAGCGGCTCGGCGGCCCCGACCGCGCGGCTGTGGACCGACGACGGCGTCTACGACACCTACCCGGCAGTGCTGCACGGGCGCACGGCCATCGCCGACATGATCACCGGCGACCTGCACCAGCGCCTGATCCACTCCGGCGCCGCCCACCTGCAGGGCCTGCCGCACCTGGAGGTGGACGGCGACCGAGCCGTCGCCACCGCCTATTCACAGCTGGTGCTCCGCGACGAGACAACCGGCACCTTCCGGATCTGGCGCACCGGCGCCAACCGCTGGGAGTTCGTCCGCACCGAGCAGGGCTGGCAGGTCACCCACCGGGTCAACCGCCAGCTCGACGGCGCCGCCGAGGCCCGCGACCTGCTCAAAGCGGCGGTCGACGAGCGCCACACCCAGGACGGGGATTGACGGGCGGTCACCTCGGGCACCGCCGGCGGTGCCTATCCCTGCGAAGGTGTGGCAGGCCCCCGGAATCCGCGCCGATACTCGGTGACATGGATGCGAGACGACGACTCGGCGACTTCCTCCAGACCCGGCGCTCCCAGCTGCGGCCAGAGGATGTCGGCCTGCCCACGTACGGCGACCGCCGCCGCGTGCCGGGCCTGCGCCGCGAGGAACTGGCCCTGCTGGCCGGCGTCAGCGCCTCCTACTACTCACGGCTGGAACAGGGACAGTCGTCCAACGCCTCACCCGAGGTGCTCAACGCCATCGCCCGGGCGCTGCATCTCAACGACGCCGAGCAACGGCATCTGCACGAACTGGCCGGCGGCACCCGCCGACAGCCCGCCGGGCGTAAGCCCGCACCCCAGCGCCTGACACCGGCGGTACGGCGGCTGCTGACCGCGCTGGGCGACGTTCCCGCCGTGGTGCTCGGCCGCAGCAGCGACGTGCTGTCCTGGAACGCGCTCGGCCACTCGCTGTTCGCCGGGCACCTCGAACCGGGGGCGCCGCAACGGCCGAACCAGCGGCCCAACATGGCCCGGATGGTCTTCCTCGACGCGCACACCCGCGAGCTGTACGCCGACTGGACGGCCAAGGCGCGGGCGGTGGTGGCGACGCTGCGGACCGCCTCCGGGCACTATCCGGACGACGCGAGGCTGCGCGACCTCATCGGCGAGCTGTCGGTGAAGAGCGCCGAGTTCACCACGATGTGGGCCGGCCAGCGGGTCAAGGCCGGGGACGACGCCGGGTACGAGATGCGCCACCCGCTCGTCGGCACGATGCACGTCACCCAGCATGCCCTGCGCACCGAGCTGGACCACACGATCGTCATCGCGACCACGGAACCCGGCTCGGCGTCGCATGCCGCGATGACGTTGCTCGCCCACAGCGTCGCCACCAGCCGCACCGACGCGTCCGAGCGTCGGCACGAAACGCTGACGGGCGAGTAACAAGCCTTTTCACCTGGCATTCCCGGGCGCTCCGCATGGAGGGCCGGACCTCGCACGCCCAGAACGTGCTGCCTCGGAACCCACTCGAGAACAGGAACAGCCATGCGCAAACGACCCCACCTCGGTCGTGGTCCGCGCACCACGGCGTACGTGTCCAGCGCCGCCTCCATCACCGCCACCGACCCCAACCTGGTGCTGGCCACGCTGCCGCGCCACTGACCGTTTCCGCGAAGGAGCACACCATGACCGACCTCAAGATCGGCGACGTCACCGTCACCCGCATCGAGGAGATGCACGGCCCGATCATGCCGACCGGCGTCTTCTTCCCCGACATGCCGGCCGAAGCCTGGCAGGCGAACACCGACCTGCTGGTCCCAGACCATCTCGGCGCGGACGACGACCTCGTGCACGTCGCCATGCAGACCTGGCTGCTGCGCAGCGAGGGCCGCACCATCCTCGTGGACACCGGCGTCGGCAACGACAAGCACCGCCCGGCGGTCGAGCCCTGGCACCGGCTGAACCTCGGCTACCTCGATCGGCTCGCGGAGGCAGGCGTCCGCCCCGAGGACGTCGACCTGGTCATCAACACGCACCTGCACGTCGACCATGTCGGCTGGAACACCCGCCTCGTCGACGGCGAGTGGGTGCCGACCTTCCCCAACGCCACCTATCTGATGCCCGCCGCCGACTTCCACCACTGGAACCCGGCCGACAATCCCGGCATCGCCGGAGGCGTCAACGAGTTCGTGTACGAGGACAGCGTCGCCCCGGTGCACGCCGCCGGCCAGGTGCACCTGTGGGAAGGCTCGTACACCGTCGACAAGCACCTGACCCTGGAGGCCGCCCCCGGCCACACCCCCGGCTCCAGCGTCGTCAAGCTACTGTCCGGCGGCGACCGGGCGCTGTTCGCCGGCGACCTCGTCCACACCCCGCTGCAGCTGACCCACCCGGAGTCCAACAGCTGCTTCTGCGAGGACCCCGCGCAGGCCCGCCGCACCCGCGCCGCCCTGCTCGGCTGGGCCGCGGACACCACGGCGCTGCTCCTGCCCGCCCACTTCAGCGGCCACAGCGCCCTGGAAGTGCAGCGTCGCGGTGACGCCTTCGCACTCACCCGATGGGCGCCGTTCCCCCGGTACTGACGCCCGCCCCGGCCCCGCTGCCCAGCGCGGCGGGGCCGCCCGTCCAAGGAGCCGCACCATGCTCGACGTCACCACCACCTCCGGGCCGGTCCGCGGCCGGAGCACTCCCACCGGCACCGTGTTTCTCGGTGTGCCCTACGCCGCCGGGCCTACCGCGGCGGGCCGCTTCGCCGCGCCGCAGCCGCACCCCGGCTGGGACCGGGTCCGCGACGCCACCCGCCCCGGGCCCACCGCGCCGCAGCCGGCCCGCGACATGTTCGGCGCCCTGGACATGTCGCCGTACTTCGGCCCCGGCTGGCGCCGCGGCGACGACTACCTCACCGTCGACATCTGGGCGCCGCAGCCGGCCGACCGGCCCGCGCCGATCCTGGTCTTCGTCCCCGGCGGCGGCTGCGTCGCCGGTTCCGGCAACGCCCCGCTGTACGACGGCAGCGCCTTCGCCCGCGACGGCGTCCTGCTGGTCACCGTCAACTACCGGCTCGGCATCCCTGGCTTCCTGCACCTGCACGACGCGCCCGACAACCGGGGCCTGCTCGACGTGCTCGCCGCCCTGCGCTGGGTCCAGGACAACGCGGCCCGATTCGGCGGCGACCCCGGCAACGTCACCCTCGCCGGTCAGTCCGCGGGGGCCACCATCGTCGGCGGCGTGCTCGCCGACCCGGCCGCCGCCGGGCTCCTGCACCGGGCGGCCATGCAGAGCGGCAACGGCCGCGGCGCCTTCACAGCGGGCCAGGCCCAGGTCGTCACGGACGCCGTAGGCCGCCGGCTGGACGTCGACCCGTCCGCGCGGACCCTGGCCGACCTGAGCGACGACCGTCTCGTCCAGGTGATCCCCCACCTCTCCGGGCTCGACCTCACCACGCCCGCGGCCCGCGACCCGCTCGGCGGCATCACCCCGTTCAGCCTCGTCCTGGACGAGCAGCCCGCCGCCGCGGTACCCGGCGACATCCCGCTGCTCATCGGCAACACCGCTGAAGAGGGCGCGCTGTACCTGGCCCCCCACGGCCTGCTCGACAACACGACAGACGCCGACGTGACAGCCACCGCCGCCCGCTTCCACGACGATCCCGTCGCGCTGATCACCGCGTACCGGCGAACCAGACCGCACGCCACCGCAGCGGACCTCCGCATCGCGATCCTCGGCGACGGCCTGTTCGGCGCGGGCACTCGCGCCATGGCCGCCGCCCACACCCCGGCCCCGGCCGCGACCTACGAGTACGAGTTCACGTGGCGCTCCGACAGCCTGGACGGCCGCCTCGGCGCGAGCCACGTCCTGGACCTGCCGTTCGTCTTCGACATGCTCGACCTACCGGGCCTGCGCGGACACCGCAAGCTGCTCGGCACCGCAGCCCCTCCGGCGAGCCTGGCCCGCCGCATCCACGCAACGTGGGTCCGCTTCGCCGCGACCGGAGAACCGGGCTGGCCACCCTCCGCACCGGGCCGGCGCCGGGTGCAGCAGCTCGGCCCGGACTGGCGGCTCACCGAGAATCCCCGCCCGGAGGAGTACGCCGCCTGGTCATGACCCGGTGCCGGTGCCGGGTGTTCCACCGGCTCGGTGTCGCTCGTCCGGGAGGAGTCTGAGGACGATCGACGGGTGCTGCTCGTGGAGCTGGTCCGGACTCGGACCGGACGCCGGTGCGGCGTTCGACGACCGCGAGCCGGTCGTCGCCGTCGGCGCGACCGTCTCACCGCCCCGGGGGCAGTCGACCGTCTGACCGTCCTGCGCCGGTGGTCACGGTGCCGTCGTGGCCTGCCGCAGCCGGGCGAACTCGGCGGCGAGCGCGGGGAGCGTGAAGTGGGCGTTGAGGCCGCTCGGGTTGGGCAGGATCCACAGCCGCGCGCCGCCGAACCGTTGCTCCTGCGGGCCGACCTTGACCCGCTGCGCGCCGAACGCCGTGCGGAACGCGGTCACGCCCAGCACAGCCAGCCAGGCGGGTGCGAAACGCAGCACCTTCGCCTTGAGTATCTCGCCGCCGGCGGTCAGCTCGTCACGGGTCAGCTCGTCGGCGCGGGCGGTGGCCCTGGCGGCCAGGTTGGTGATGCCCAGGCCGAGGCCGATGAGCTGGTCCTGCTCGGCCGGCAGGAACTGCCGCGGGGTGAAGCCGCTCAGGTGCAGCGCCGGCCAGAAGCGGTTGCCGGGGCGGGCGAAGTGGTGCCCGGTCGCCGCGGACCACAGGCCGGGGTTGATCCCGCAGAGCAGGACGTCCAGCCCCGGCGCGATGACGTCCGGCAGCACCTTGTCCGCCGCCGCGGCCAGGTCGGCACGGCTCGGGCGGGCGCCCCGGCTCACTGTCGACGCCATGCCGACAAGCATGCCAGCACCGGCGGCGGCCGGTCGACGTGCGTACCGACGCAGCGGCCGGCTTCCGGAAGTTCTACGCCGATCCGGTTGCTGGGTGATGTCCGACGACGTGGATCTGATGCGCCGGCTCGGTCAGCTCTGCCGGTCCACTACCGTGGGCGGCATGGGTGAGCGGCGGTTGATCTCCAGCGGGTCGACGTTCGAGCGGGAGATCGGGTATTCGCGGGCGGTCGTGGACGGTGACTGGGTGCACGTGTCGGGGACCACGGGCTTCGACTACGCGTCGATGACGATCTCCGGCGACGTGGTGGCGCAGGCGCGGCAGTGCTGGGTCAACATCGACGCCGCGCTGCGGGAGGCCGGCGCCGGGGTCACGGACGTGGTGCGGGTGCGGTATCTGCTGCCGGACGCCGCGGACTTCGAGCCGTGCTGGCCGGTGCTGCGCGAGTGGCTGGGCGAGGTCAGGCCGGCCGCGACGATGCAGGTGTGCGGGCTGTCCGACCCGCGGATGCGGATCGAGATCGAGGTCACGGCCCGCCGCGGCGGCAGCCGCGTCGCACCCGGCCTGGGCTGGCCCAGATAAAGCGGGCTGCCCCCGGGCCGGCCCAGATGGAGCGGGCCGCCCCCGACGACCGGCTAGGAGGCGTCCGACAGCCTGATGTCCAGGGCGGCGGCGAGGGCGCGGGACAGGGTGATCAGGTCGCCGGTGCTGACGGTGGCGCCGGCGAGGCTGGTCACCCCGCCGATGCCGGACAGGTCGCAGTCGGTCAGCCGGGCACCGGTCATCGTCGCGGCGGAGAACTGGGCGCCCGTCAGGTCGCACCGGGTGAACGTGGTGCCGGCCAGGTCGGCGCCGGTGAAGTCCGCGCCGGCCAGGTTGCAGTCCTCGAAGACCACCGCGCCGAACGTGGTCGCGCGGAACACCGAGAGGTCGATGCGGCAGTCGTGCAGCGTCACGTCGCGCAGGACCCCGTCGAGCCACTGCAGGCCCGTCAGCCGCGAGTCCCTGACCGCCACCCGGATCAGCGACGACTGGTCGCCGTGCAGGTTGGCGAAGTTCGAGCGCTCGACCAGGCAGTCGGTCAGCGACACCTTGACGAACGCCGTGCCGCTCAGGTCGGCGCGGTTGAAGCGGCACTGCCGGAACTCCGCGCCCTTGGCCGACCGGCCGGTCAGCTCCAGGTCGTAGAAGCCGAGCCCGGTGTAGGCGTCCTCGTCGCGGAGGTCGTCCTGCTCGACGGTCGCCAGCTCCAGCGCCTTCGGCGGCCGGGGCTTCGCGGGCACGGCGGGTCTGCTCGAGGAGGCCATGGCTGTGACGGTAGTGGCAGGAGTGACGACTTGCCGAGAGGGCCGCGCGGCCGGAAAGTCCAGGTAGCGGAAAATCACCGGGCAATCGCGGCGACGCGTGCCTATTCTTGCGAGCGTTATGTCTGACGTGCCCCAGCCCTCCAGCCAGACCGAGCCCCGCCGCAGCGAGGGCAGCGGGCCCACCGCCGATCCAGCAAAGGCCGGTCCACCGAAGGCCGGTCCACCAGAAGCCGGTCCCCCGAAGGCCGGTCCGCCGGAGGCTGGTCCCCCGAAGGCCGGTCCGCCGGAGGCTGGTCCCCCGAAGGCCGATCCGCCGAGGGCGGGAGCACCCGGCCGGAGGAGCGGAAAAGGGCCGAACCGGCGACCCCGCCGGGACCAGGACGTTCAGGAGCGCCCCGACGGGGGACCGGACCTGAGCGCGCTGCGCGAGCTGAGGGCCCGCCTGAGCGGACTCATGCCGCAGGACCAGCACCGGCTCCGCCGGCGGATCGAGGGTGCGAAGAAGTCCCCGCACGCCGCCGCCATCGCCGAGGCCATCCGCGCCGACGTCGAGCGCGCCGAGCAGCGGGTCGCCGTCCGCCGGGCGGGCACGCCGCGGATCACCTATCCGGAGCAGCTGCCGGTCAGCCAGCGCAAGGACGACATCCTCGCCGCGATCCGCGACCACCAGGTCGTCATCGTCGCCGGCGAGACCGGCTCGGGAAAGACGACCCAGCTGCCGAAGATCTGTCTCGAGCTCGGCCGCGGCGTCACCGGGCAGATCGGCCACACGCAGCCGCGGCGGATCGCGGCGCGGACCGTGGCCGAGCGGGTGGCCGAGGAGCTGGGCAGCGAGCTCGGCGCGACCGTCGGGTTCAAGGTCCGGTTCTCCGACCAGTCCGGCGACCAGACGATGGTCAAGGTGATGACCGACGGCATCCTGCTCGCCGAGATGCAGCAGGACCGCCTCCTGCGGCAGTACGACACGCTGATCATCGACGAGGCGCACGAGCGCAGCCTCAACATCGACTTCATCCTCGGGTACCTGCGGCAGCTGCTGCCCAAGCGCCCCGACCTGAAGGTGATCATCACCTCGGCGACCATCGACCCGGAGCGCTTCTCCCGGCACTTCGGCGACGCCCCGATCGTCGAGGTGTCCGGCCGCACCTATCCGGTCGAGGTCCGCTACCGGCCGATCGAGGCGCCCGACGAGGGCGAGGAGGAGCGCGACCAGACCGACGCGATCTGCGACGCCGTCGAAGAGCTGCAGGCCGAAGGCCCCGGCGACATCCTGGTCTTCCTCAGCGGCGAGCGGGAGATCCGCGACACCGCCGACGCGCTCACCAAGCTCGACCTGCGCAACACGGAGATCCTGCCGCTGTACGCCCGGCTGTCCTTCGCCGAGCAGCACCGGGTGTTCCAGTCGCACCAGGGCCGCAGGGTCGTGCTCGCCACGAACGTCGCGGAGACGTCGCTGACGGTCCCCGGCATCAAGTACGTCGTCGACCCGGGCACCGCCCGCATCTCCCGGTACAGCCACCGGTTGAAGGTGCAGCGCCTGCCGATCGAACCCGTCTCGCAGGCGTCGGCGAACCAGCGCAAGGGCCGCTGCGGCCGCACGTCCGACGGTGTCTGCATCCGGCTGTACAGCGAAGAGGACTTCGACGGCAGGCCCGAGTTCACCGACCCGGAGATCCTGCGCACGAACCTCGCGTCCGTCATCCTCCAGATGATCTCGCTCGGCCTGGGCGACCTGGCCGCGTTCCCGTTCATCGACCCGCCGGACCGCCGCAACGTCAGCGCCGGCGTGCAGCTGCTGGAGGAGCTCGGCGCGCTGGAGAGCGGCCAGCGGCTCACGACGCTGGGCCGGCGGCTGTCGCAGCTGCCCGTCGACCCGCGGCTGGCCCGCATGGTCCTGGAGGCCGAGCGCAACGGCTGCGTCCGCGAGGTCATGGTCATCACCGCCGCACTGTCCATCCAGGACCCGCGCGAGCGGCCCGTGGAGAAGCAGGCGCAGGCGCAGCAGCTGCACGCCAGGTTCGCCGACAAGGACTCCGACTTCCTCGGCTACGTCAACCTGTGGAACTACCTGCAGGAGAAGCAGAAGGAGCTGTCCAGCAACCAGTTCCGCAAGCTGTGCAAGGCCGAGTTCCTCAACTACCTGCGGGTCCGCGAGTGGCAGGACATCTTCAGCCAGCTGCGTTCGGTCCTGCGCAGCATGGACGTGACACCGAACGAGGAGCCGGCCGCCCCGCTCAACATCCACGTGTCGCTGCTGTCCGGACTGCTGTCGCACATCGGGCTCAAGGACACCGACAAGAGCGAGTACCTCGGCGCGCGGGGCGCCAAGTTCGCGGTGTTCCCCGGCTCGGCGCTGTTCCGCAAGACGCCCCGCTGGGTGATGGCCGCGGAGCTGGTGGAGACGACCCGGCTGTGGGCGCGGGTCGCCGCCCGCATCGAGCCCGAGTGGATCGAGCCGCTCGCGCAGCACCTGGTGAAACGCAACTACAGCGAGCCGCACTGGGAGAAGAAGGCCGCGGCCGTCATGGCGATGGAGAAGGTCACCCTGTACGGGGTGCCGATCGTCAGCTCCCGGAAGGTCAACTACGGCCGGATCGACCCGGCGCTGTCCAGGGAGCTGTTCATCCGGCACGCGCTGGTCGAGGGCGACTGGGAGACGCACCACGCGTTCTTCGCCGAGAACCGGCGGCTGCTGGAGGAGGTCGAGGAGCTCGAGCACCGGGTCCGCCGCCGCGACATCCTCGTCGACGACGAGACCCTCTTCGAGTTCTACGACAAGCGGATCGCCGAGGACGTCGTCTCCGGGCGGCACTTCGACAGCTGGTGGAAGGCCACCCGCCGGGACCAGCCGGACCTGCTCACGTTCGACCCGGCGATGCTCGTCAACGACACCGCCGGCGGGATCGCGAAGGACCAGTACCCCGACGCATGGGAGCAGGACGGTCAGCGGTTCGCGCTGACGTACCAGTTCGAGCCCGGCGCCGACGCCGACGGGGTCACCGTCCACATCGGACTGCCGCTGCTCGGCCGGGTCCGCGACGCCGACTTCAGCTGGCAGGTACCGGGCCTGCGCGAGGACCTCGTCACGGCGCTCATCAAGTCGCTGCCGAAGACGCTGCGGCGCAACTTCGTCCCGGCGCCGGACACCGCCCGCGACGCCCTGGCCGGGATGCCGATCCGCGACGGGCACCTCCTGGAGGCCCTGGAGCGGGAGCTGCGCCGGCTGACCGGGGTGACGGTCCCGCGCGACGCGTGGGACCTGACCAAGGTGCCGGAGCACCTGAAGATGTCGTTCCGGGTCGTCGACGACGGCGGCGCCGTCCTCGCCGAGAGCAAGAGCCTGCCGCAGCTGCGGGACCGGCTCGCGCCGAAGGTCCAGGCGACGGTGGCGGAGGCGGCGACCGACGTCACCCGGACCGGCAGCACCAGCTGGGACTTCGGCACGCTGCCGCAGAGCCTGTCGCGGACCGTCGCCGGGCACACCCTCACCGTCTACCCGGCGCTGGTCGACGAGGGCGCGTCGGTGGCGGTCAAGGCCTTCGACCTGCCCGCCCGGCAGCGGCACGAGATGTGGGCCGGGACCCGCCGCCTGCTGCAGCTGACGCTGCCGCCGGCGGCGAAGTTCGTCGGGGGCCGGCTGTCCAACGAGGCGAAGCTCGCCCTGAGCCGCAACCCGCACCGCAACGCCGTCGACCTGCTCGACGACTGCGCCGCGTGCGCCGTCGACCAGCTCATGACCGACGCCGGCGGGCCCGTGTGGGACGGCGAGGCGTTCGCGAAGCTCCGCGACAAGGTCCGCGCCGACATGGTCGACCTGACCCTCGAGGTCGTCGGCAACGTGCGCCGGATCCTCGCCGCGTCCTACGACGTCGAGCAGCGCCTCGCCCGCACGAAGAACCCGCTGCTCCTCCCCGCGCTCACCGACATGCGCGGGCAGCTGGGGCGGCTGGTGTACCGCGGCTTCGTCACCGACACCGGCTGGCAGCGCCTCCCGGACCTCGAACGGTACCTGCGCGGCATCGAGAAGCGGCTGGAGAAGGTCCCGACGGACACCGCCCGCGACCGGGACCGCATGGCCACCGTGCAGGAGGTCCAGCGGGAGTACGACCAGCTGGTCGCCAGCATGACGATGAGCCCGCAGCTGCGGGAGATCCGCTGGATGATCGAGGAGCTGCGGGTGGGGCTGTTCGCGCAGGCGCTCGGCACCGCGTACCCGGTCTCCGACGTACGCATCTACCGGGCGATGGACGCGCTGCCGGACTGATCGGCGGTGCGCGACCCGACCGCGGGCGCCAGCACGGCCACGGCGGCGGCGAGGGCCGCGAGGGTCAGCAGCGCCCGCTGCATCCCGACCACGTCGGCGAGCGCGCCGATGAGCGGCGGGCCGACCAGGATCGACCCGTAGCCGATGGTGGTCACCAGCGCGATCGACTCGGCGGGCCGGTCGGTCTCCCCGGCGGCGCTCACCGCGGCGGGGAACACCAGGCACACCCCGGCCGCCCACAGCGTCGCACCGGCGTACGTCAGCGGCAGCCACGGCGACAGGACCGTGACGAGCACGCCGGCGACGCCGAGGACACCACCTGCCCGGACCGCGCCGGCTCTGCCGAGTCTCGCCGTGGCAGGTGTACCGGCGAAGCGCACGACCGTCATCGCGGTGGCGAAGACCGTGAAGCCGAGCGCCGCCGACGCCTCCGACAACCCGCGGCCGGTGTGCAGGTACAGCGCCAGCCAGTCCGCGGCGGCGCCCTCGATGACGGTCGCGCACAACGTCAGCGCGCCGATGAGCAGCAGCACCCGGGTCACGGTGAAACGCCGCCGCTCCCCGGCGTCCCCGGCCGCCGCCGGCTCGGCCCGCTCGTCGACGTACCGGGTCAGCCCGGCGAACGCGGCGCCGGCCGCGCACCACGCGGCGATCGCGAAATGGGTGCCGGTCCCGACGTCGTTGCGGGCGGCGAGGGAGCCGGCCGCCGCGCCGAGGATCGAGCCCAGGCTCCAGCAGGCGTGGTACCGCGGCATCCACTCCCGCCCGGCGCGCTGGTCGACGGCGCTGCCCTGGACGTTCATCGCCACGTCCCACGAGCCGTAGACCATGCCGAGCGCGAACAGCGCGACCGTCAGCTGGACCAGGTTCGTGGCCAGCCCGACGCAGCTCAGGACCGCCGCGGCGAGCACCGAGGTGCCCGCGACCCACGCGCGGCTGCCGACGCGCCGGCAGGCGTGCCCGGTCAGCGGCATCGACAGCAGCGACCCGATGCCGAGCGCGAGCAGGGCCCGGCCGAGCTCACCGGCGGTGATGTCGAGGCGGTCGACGACCGCCGGGATCCGCGACACCCACGTGCCGAGCAGCGCGCCGCTGGCCGTGAAGACGAGGGCCGTGCCGAGTGCGGCCTGCCGCATCGAGGTGGACCGATCGCTGCGCATCGCTCAATCGTGCCCGCCGGGTCCTGATCCGGCCATCCGGCGCGGTCAGCTCACAGGTTGTCGGGCCTGCGCATGATGACGGTCTGGTCGTTGGCACCCGGTCCGTGACCCGGTGCCCCCGGCGGTGCGGCCGGCGGCGGGAAGGCGGGCGGCGGGGGAGCGGCGGCCGGCACGCCGTAGACGCTCGGCGCGCCGGGGGCGCCGTGGGCGCCCGGGAAGCCCTGGCCATGGGCGGGGGGCGGCGACCCGTACACCCCGGGGGTGATCACCGACGTGGGGTTGTCGTTGCCGGGCATGGGCGGCAGGTGGAACACGCCCGTGTCCGGCTCGAGGCGGTCCTTGCGGCGGAAGTAGAACAGGCTGCCGACGAGCCCGAGCGCCGCGACGATGGCGACCACCCCGACCCAGAACCCGAAGCCGAGGCCGCCGGAGCTGCTGGCGGGCTTGCTGGTGGGGTCCTCGCGCGGGATCGCGCCGTTGCCGGCCTCCGGCGGGGCGATGACCTCGTCGGAGGTGCCGGTCGGGTCGGCGGCCGCGCTGCTCGGCGCGCGGGTCGTCTTCGACGCGCTCGGCGTGGCGCTCGCACCCGCGACCCGGATCTTGAAGCGGTCGGCGTTGTTGCTGTCCCTCGGGTCGGTGATCTTCTGGCCGGCGGTGAGCCGGGCGACGACGGCGCCGTCGCCGTCGCCGGCGGTCTTCAGCACGACCTGGACCGAGCCGTTGACGGACGCGCCGGCCTTGAGCGGCAGCTGGCAGCTGGCGGCGCGGCGGTTGCCGCCGACGGTGCAGCCGCCGGCCGACTCGATCTCGGAGTTGGCCGGGACCTGGATCGTGACGGTCACCCCGGCGTCGATCTTGCCGCGGTTGGTGATCTGGAAGCCGATGGCGGCCTTCCCGCCGGCCTTGCCCTGGATGGTGTTGTTGCCGACCTTCGCCTCGATGTCGGTCTCGGCGGTGGCGGCGTGCGCGGGCCCGGCGACCAGGAGCGAGCCGAGTCCGCCCGCGGCGACGGCGGCGACGACCCCGAGCGACGCGACCGCGCGTGCGATCCGGCGCGCTGCCTGCTCGGAACCCGCCGAGCACACCGCAGCGCGACCTGCCCGGCGTGTCGTGTCCCGTGTCGTCGTGCTCATGTCACCCCCAACCGGCCCTCGGCGGACACTAGCAGGATCCGTCAAACCGGCGTGCCGGGTGCCGGTGGCCCCGGGCCCGCCACCCGGACGGAGCGGGCCGGACCGCCCGCGACCGGACCGGCCGGAACAGGCCGAACACCTACGGAATGGACCGGTGAACGCCGCCGCGCCGCCCGAAGGTGGCATGCGTCACGCCGGCGCCGGTGGTGCGCTGACGCTCGCGAGGGCCATCAGCAGCGCGATCGCGACAAACCCGACGTACGCCATTCTCCGGCGCCGGATCGCCTCGTACGCGTGCCACCAGGCGATCGCCGCCTCGCACACCGGCCCGGCGACGAACGCGCTGCTCCTGCGCCGCGGCACGAGCATCGGCGCGAGCCGGACGGCGGTGCTGACATACACGCGGCGGGCCGGCGGCTCGTGCGGATGCTCCGGTATCACCTGGATCTGCAGGTCGTCGTGGCCGAACCCGTCCTCGCCGAGGAAGTACCGCTCCGACCGGCGGGCGAAGACCCGGCCGAGGAAGTCGTCGGCGGCGCTCTCGTGCCCGAGCCTGGTGCGCTGCAGCTCCAGCCAGCTCCACCGGGTCGCGACGTCGGTGAGGACGTCGACGTACAGATGATCCGCGTCCTCCTCGCCGCCGACGACGCGCACGGCGTCGCGGCGCAACGGCTCCAGGTGGCGGGAGACGAACGCAACGTACTCGGCCGGCGGCTCCGACGTCATCCGCATCACACCATCGTCGCGGGCCGCACCTGGAAGCGCCACCCTGCGGGCGGGACGGCGGCGGCAGCCGTTCGTCCAAGGTCAACTGTTGCGCGCGGATGCGATGATCGGCCCCGTGGGCTCCGCGTTACCCGTCGGCCGGGAGGTCCTCATCCCCCGGCAGCTGTCGGTCGCCATCGACGAGGGTGGCATCCGCACGGCCTCCGGCATGCTGCCCGCACTGCTGTACACCACCGAGGGCCTGGAGCGGCACGGCCAGCGGGAGATGGTGTTCGCGGTGGTCCGCACCGGGGCGCCCGCCCCCGGCTACCCGCTGTCGATGGCCCGCACCGTGCACCGGCTCGCCGCCGAGGGCAGCCTCGTCGAGGCCGGCGACGTCAGCGTCTTCGGCCAGCCCGGCATCGACGTCGACGGCCGGGTGACCGGGTTCGTCTACGCCGCCGCGCCCGACGACATCCCCGTGACGGCCACCTTCGAAAGGCCCCCGCTGGTGGCGCTGCCGCTGCTGGCCGGCGAGACCGCGGTGGTGCAGCGCTTCGGCCACGCCCGGGTGCTGTCGCTGCTCGGCGCGCAGGAGCGCTACTACCCGCACCCGTGGTGGTTCCGTCCCGGCCGTGCCCCGGTCGTCGACGACGCCGAGTTCCGCGCGGCGACGATGCTGTCGAAGGCTCCCGCGTACAACCTGCCGTTCCTGCGGGTCGTGCACATCGGCGACCGGCTCGAGCTGACGATCACCGCGGGCGACGCGACCTCCTACATCGGCGGCGCCGACGAGGAGCTGGAGGCGTTCGAGGAGGCGCTGCGCGAGGCCGCCGACGTGTGCGCGTTCCTGCCCGGGCTCGCCGACGTCCCGCAGACGTACGTGTGGACCCCCGGCCAGCAGGGCCCGGCCGCGATCGTGGCGCCCGGCGGCGAGCGCTCGGCCCGGATCGGCTGCAACTTCCTGCTGCTGGTCCGCGGCACCGCCGAGCCGACCGCCCGCCAGGTCGAGGACGGCTTCGCGGTCCTGCTGACCGGCGCGATGTACGCCCGGCTCCGCCAGGCGGTCGAGGCGGGCCGCCCGATCGAGATCGGCCTGCCCGCGGGCGCGGTGAGCACCCTCGCGCTGCGCCTGGAACCCCGCCGGGGGCCCGGCGCGCGGCCGGCGCAGGCGGTGCGGCCCGGGCCGGGCACCCAGTCCGAGCCGGTGTCCGGCAGCGCCGCCCGGGGCCGGGCCGGCCAGGACGGCGCCGCGGACGACCGCCGGGCGCTGCGGCACGTCGACCGCGGGCGGATCGTGCTGCTCACGCCGGAGGAGCAGGTGCGCCGGGCGACGACCCCGGCCGAGCTCGGCGACTTCATCGACCGGGCCAGGGGCATCGTCGACCGGGCGTTCACCGGCGTGCGGCACGGCACCGAGGAGCTGATGGTCGAGTTCCGGCTCGGCCCGTCCCGCCCGGTCGGGGTGCGGATCATGGCCCGGCCCGAGGCACCGCCCCGCGAGCTGCAGGTGGTCCTGGAGCGGCAGCTGCTCGCCCTGCGCCCGCCGGCGATCCGCAACGCCGAGGTCGCCTTCCAGCTGCACCTGCAGCTGCTGCGCTGAGCCGCGGCACCGGCCGCACCGGCTCAGGCGGGGCGGCGCAACCGGTGCAGCACGTGATCGGCGAGCGGGTGGTCCGGCGCCAGGTTGGGATGGCGGAAGTCGTCGGCCGGGTCGCAGGTCATGCCGATCCGCCGCATCACCGCCTGCGAGGGCTCGTTGGTCCGGGTCGTGATCGACACGATCTCGGCCATCCCGGCACCGCCGGGCGCCGGCCGGAACGCGAAGTCCCGCGCCGCGACCGCCGCCTCCGTCGCATACCCGTGCCCCCACGCGGACCGGGCGAGCCGCCACCCGATCTCCAGCGCCGGGGTGAAGTGCGCCGGGAAACGCTGCCAGGCCAGCCCGACGAAGCCGATGAAGCCCAGCGGCTCGGGGGAGACCACGTCGACGGCCCACAGCCCGTAGCCGTACTCGGCGAACTGCGCCTCGATCCTGTCCACCATCTGGTCGCTCTCGGCGGGGGTCAGCGGCTGCGGGAAGAACCGCATGACCTCCGGGTCGCCGTTGAGCGCCGCGAACGGCACCCGGTCCTCGTCCCGCCACCGTCGCAGCTCGAGCCGTGCAGTTCGCAGCATCCGTCTATTGAACCCGGGCCTGCCGGGCCACCCGCAACCCCCACAGGACGAGGGGCACCTGCAGCGGCAGCCGCCCGTACGCGACGGCCCGGCGAACCGGCGGCGCGTGCCGCCAGTCGACGGCCATCTTCACGTTGGCGGGGAACACCGCGGCGAAGAAGGCCGCCGAGGCGAGCCCGGCCGCCCGGCGGGTCCGCGGGTGGGCCAGGCCCGCGGCGAGGGCGAGCTCGGCGACCCCGCTCACGTAGGTGTAGGTCCGCGGCGCCCCCGGCAGCGACCGCGGCACGATCCGGTCGTAGGGCCCCGGGTTGACCAGGTGCGTCACCCCGGCCGCGGCGAGCAGCCCGGCCAGCGCCAGCGCGGACCTGCTCACGTCAGCCGGACGATCATCTTGCCGAGGTTCTGCCCGCGGAGCATGCCGAGGAACCCGTCGACGGCGTGGTCGATCCCGTCGACGAACGTCTCCGCGACCTGCACCCGCCCCTCCCGCAGCCAGCCGGCCATCTCCCCGATGAACTCCTGCCGCCGCCCCCAGTGGTCCAGGACCAGGAACCCCTGCATGGTGATCCGCTTGCTGATGAGCAGGGTGAGGTTGCGGATGCCGGTCGCGTCGGGGCCGTTGTACTGCGAGATCGCCCCGCACACGGCGACCCTGCCGTGCACGTTCATCCGGAACAGCGCCGCCTCCAGCTGCTCCCCGCCGACGTTGTCGAAGTAGACGTCGATGCCGTCGGGCGTGAGCTGCTTGAGCTGCTTGCGGATGTCGCCGTCCTTGTAGTTGAACGCGGCGTCGAAGCCGAGCTCGTCGACGAGGTAGCGCACCTTCTCCGCGGACCCGGCGGAGCCGATCACGAGCCGTGCGCCCCGCAGCCGCGCGATCTGCCCGGCGAGGGTGCCGACCGCCCCGGCGGCGCCGGAGATGAAGACCGTCTCGTCGGGGCGCATCTTCGCGACGTCGAGGAGTCCGGCGTACGCCGTGAGCCCCGGCATCCCGAGGACGCCGAGATACGCGGACGCCGGCGCGACCGTGGTGTCCACGGCCCGGGCGTGTTTCGCGTCGAGCAGTGCGTACTCCCGCCAGCCGAGCCCGTGCAGCACGCTGTCGCCGACGGCCAGGTCCGGGCTCTGCGAAGCGACGACGGTGCCGACCGCGCCGCCGTCGAGGGCCGCGTCGACCTGGAACGGCGCCACGTAGGACGGCACGTCGTTCATCCGGCCGCGCATCGCGGGGTCGACCGACATGACGTCGTTGCGGACCAGGACCTGCCCGGGGCCCGGCGCCGGCAGCTCCTCGGTGACGAGCCGGAAGTCCTCCGGCGACGGGAAACCCTCGGGCCGGGCGGCGAGCTGCCAGACCTTGCCCGTGACCGGCCCGCTCATGCCAGCTCCAGCTTGACGTCGATGTTGCCGCGGGTCGCGTTGGAATACGGGCAGACCTGGTGCGCGGCCTCGACGAGCTGCTGGGCCGCGGCCGCCTCCACGCCGGGCAGGGTGACCGTGAGGGTGACCTCGAGCCCGAAGCCGCCGCTGCCGTTGGGGCCGATGCCGACCCGGGCGTTGACCTCGCTGCCGTCGACGGGCGCCTTGGCCCGGCGGGCGACGATCCGCAGCGCGCTGTGGAAGCAGGCCGCATAGCCCGCCGCGAACAGCTGCTCTGGGTTGGTCGCCCCGCCGGCGCCGCCCATCTCCTTCGGCACGGCGACGTCCATGTCGATGATGCCGTCGGTGCTGGTGACGTGGCCGTCGCGGCCGTCGCCGGTGGCGGTGACGTCAGCGGTGTACAGGACTGCCATCAGGAGCATCTCCTTGCAGGTCGGTGAGTGTGGCGGTGAGGCGGACCAGGGTCTCGCGCAGGGCGTCGAGCTCGTCGATCCCGAGCCCGCCCTCCCGGCCCTCGCAGACGAGCCTGGCGGGGACGGCGCGGGCCCGCTCGCGCAGCGCGGCGCCCGCCCCGGTGAGCTGGACGGTGACGGACCGCTCGTCGTCGGCGCGGCGCGCCCGCGTGACGAGGCCGGCCGCCTCCAGGCGCTTGAGCAGCGGCGACAGGGTGCTCGAGTCGAGCCGCAGCGCGGCGCCGAGCTCCTTGACGGTCCTGCCGTCGTGCTCCCAGAGCACGAGTAGGACCAGATACTGCGGGTACGTGATGCCCAGCTCGTCCAGCAGTGGCCGGTAGCGCGCGGTGACGGCCCGGGAGGCCGTGTAGAGCGCGAAGCAGACCTGCTGGTCCAGTGCCAGAACATCCCTCACGCCCAAAACGGTAGCACGCGATTAAGTCGTGCACGACTTAAGTGACCCATTGACACTTTTGTTTATCCGGGGCAAAGTTCTGACAGAAGCAACGGAAGGTGCGTTCGGCGCGCTCCTCCCTCCCCGCGATCGCGACGGTCCCGCACAGGCCCGCGATCCATCCGGAAGGAGCACGTCCTGTGCGTATACCCGTTCGGAAACTGATCGCGGCGGCCGCCGTCGCGACCGTCCTCGCCGCGGGTGGTGCGGCCACCCCCGCGTCCGCCGCCCCCGCCTTCAAGGTCCTCGTCTTCTCCAAGACGGCGGGCTTCCGGCACAGCTCGATCCCCAACGGCATCGCCGCCGTCCAGGCGCTGGGCACCGCGAACAACTTCGCCGTCGACGCGACCGAGGACGCCGCGGCGTTCACGGCCGCGAACCTCGCCCAGTACAAGGCCGTCATCTGGCTGTCGACCACCGGCGACGTGCTCGACGCGACGCAGCAGTCCGCGTTCGAGACCTACGTCCGGGCCGGCGGCGGCTACGTCGGCGTGCACGCCGCCGCCGACACCGAGTACAGCTGGCCCTGGTACGGCAACCTCGTCGGCGCCTGGTTCGCCTCGCACCCCGCGCAGCAGCAGGCGACGATCAAGGTCGAGGACCGGGCGAACCCGGCGACCGCGCACCTGCCGCAGACCTGGACCCGCACGGACGAGTGGTACAACTACCAGACCAACCCGCGCAGCACCGCCAAGGTCCTGATGAGCCTCGACGAGAGCTCCTACTCGGGCGGCTCGATGGCCGGGGACCACCCCATCTCCTGGTGCAAGCAGTTCGACGGCGGACGCAGCTGGTACACGGGACTCGGCCACACCGAGGCGTCCTACACCGAGGCGAACTTCACCGCCCACCTCCTCGGCGGCATCAAGTGGGCCGCGGGCCAGGCCCAGGCCGACTGCCGCCCCGAGACGGGCTACCAGGCGCTGTTCGACGGCAGCCAGGCCAGCCTCAACCAGTGGCGCCAGGCCGGCCCCGGCGGGTTCACGCTCGCCAACGGCACCCTCACCAGCTTCGGCGGGATGGGGCTGCTCTGGTACCCGGTGAGCCAGTTCTCCAACTACTCGCTGAAGGTCGACTGGCAGATGCCGGGCGACGACAACGGCGGCGTGTTCATCGGCTTCCCCGACCCCAACGGTGACCCCTGGGGCCCGGTCAACGCCGGCCACGAGATCCAGATCGACGCCACCGACGCCGACCCGTCGCGCACCACCGGCAGCGTCTACAGCTTCAAGGCGCCCGACAGTGCCCTGCGCGCCGCGGCCCTCAACCCGCCCGGGCAGTGGAACACCTACGAGGTCGGCGTCCACGGCCAGCGGGTCGAGATCTGGCTCAACGGCGTGAAGATCAACGACTACATGAGCACCCGGGCGATCCAGACCGGCTACATCGGCGTGCAGAACGACGGCGCCGGCGCCGACATCTTCTACCGCAACATCCGGATCAAGACCGACGGCAGCCAGCCGGCCACCGACATCGCCCGCGGCAAGACCGCGACCGCGTCGTCGGTCGAGCCCAACAGCACGCTCGTCGCCGCGAACGCCGTCGACGGCAACGCGACCACCCGCTGGGGCAGCGTGCACGCCGACCCGCAGTGGTGGCAGGTCGACCTCGGCGCCTCGTACGCCCTCAACCGGGTCCGGATCAACTGGGAGGCGGCGTACGCGAAGTCGTACCAGATCCAGACCTCGGCGGACGGCAGCGCCTGGACCAACGTCTACACCACCACGACCGGCGACGGCGGCGTCGACGACGTCACGCTGAGCGGCACCGGCCGCTACGTGCGGATCAACCAGACCCAGCGCGGCACCGCCTGGGGCTACTCGATCTTCGACGTCAACGTGTACGGCACCCCGAGCACCGGGCCGCAGTCGCTGTGCCGCAACTGCCCGGTGACCGTGTCGTCGGTCGAGCCCGGCAGCGCGCACAACGGCGCCAACGCCGTGGACGGCAACACCGGGACCCGCTGGGGCAGCGCCTACGCCGACCCGCAGTGGATCCGGCTCGACCTCGGCGCCACCCGGACCATCAACCGGGTGCGGCTCAACTGGGAGACGGCGTACGGCAAGGCGTACCAGATCCAGACCTCGCCGGACGGCAACACCTGGACGAACGTCTACAGCACGACGACCAGCGACGGCGGCATCGACGACGTGACGGTCAACGGCTCGGGCCGCTACCTGCGGGTCAACGGCACCCAGCGGGCGACGCAGTGGGGCTACTCGCTGTGGGAGCTCGAGGTGTACGGCTCCTGACGCATACTGCTGGACATGCGTGATCCGGTGCGGTGGTCCGCGGTGGTCTCCTCGGCCACCGCACCGGTCCTGCTCATCGGCGGCTGGACCCTCGCCGCCGCGCTCCAACCGGCCGGCTTCGACGCGCTGCGCGACACGATCAGCGCCCTCGCGGGCCACGGCGCCGCCCACCGCTGGGTGATGACCGTGGCCCTGCTCGGCGTCGGCCTCTGCCACGCCGTCACCGCCCTCGGCCTGCGCGCCCTCGCCACGCCCGGCCGGGTCATGCTCGCCGCGGGCGGGATCGGCACGCTCCTCGTCGCCGCGTTCCCGCTGCCCGCCACCGGCTCGTCGGCGGCGCATCAGCTCGCGGCGACGGTCGCGTTCGCCTGCCTGGCGCTGTGGCCCGCGCTCGGCCGCGTCCCGGGCGGCGCACCCCAGCCGATCCCGGCGGCCCTCCTGCGCGGCGCCACCGCGGTCCTCTCCGCGCTGGTCGTGCTCTTCTGCCTGGCGCTGGCGGCGGGTGTACTGGTAGGCCTCGCCGAACGGCTCGCCGCCGCCGCGCAGGCGCTCTGGCCCCTGGCGGCCGTCCTGCTCCTGCGCCGGACGGCCCGGTCCGGCGCCGTCAGCGGCCCGCGGTGATCAGGTCGGCGGCCTTCTCCGCGATCATGTAGACCGGCGCCATCGTGTGCCCGCGGTTGATGACCGGCAGCACCGACGCGTCCACGACCCGCAGCCCGGTCAGCCCGCGCACCTTCAGCGCCGGGTCGACCACGGCGTCGTCGCCGGTGCCCATCCGGCACGTGCCGACCGGGTGGTACAGCGTCTCGGAGTGCCGGCGGACCGACTCGGCGAGCCCGTCGTCGTCGACGACCCCGCCGTAGGGCGCCAACGGCTCCCCGGTGTAGGGCGCGAGCGCCGGGGACCGGACGAGGCGTTCGGCGACCCGCACACCCCAGATCAGCCGCCGCAGGTCGGCCTCGTCGGTGAGATAGCCGGGCTCGATCACCGGCGGCGCTGCGGCGGTCGGCCCGCTGATCGTGACGGTGCCGCGGCTGCGCGGCTGCAGGAGCACCACCCCGACCGTCAGCCCGTGCGCCGGTGGCGGCACCATCCCGTGCTCGACGAACGGCACCGGCGCGAAGATCAGCTCGATCTCCGGCGGCGTGCCGCGGTCCGGTGCGATGAACGCGACCGCCTCCGCGACGTTCGACGACAGCATCCCGGTCCGGCCGAACAGATACCGGGCGACGCTGCCGAGCGACTCGGCGGCGAACATCGTGATCGGCTCCGGGCAGGTCAGGACGACCCCGGCGGACAGGTGGTCCTGCAGGTTCGCCCCGACGCCGGGCAGCTCGTGGACCGGCTCGACGCCGGCGGCGCGCAGGACGTCCGGGGCGCCGATCCCGGACAGCTGCAAGATCTGCGGCGTGTTGACGGCACCGGCGCACAGCAGGACCTCGCGCCGCGCCGTCACCTCGGTGACGGTCCCGGTGGCGTCCTTGTAGGCGACCCCGACGACCCGGCGCCGCGCCAGCCGCAACCGGTCGACCGTCGCGTCCGTGCGCACAGTCAGGTTGGGCCGCTTCCGCACCGGCCTCAGGTAGGCGTCGGCGGCGCTCCACCTGGCGCCCCGGTGCTGCGTGACGGGCGTCGGGGAGCAGCCGCTGTTGTCCGGGCCGTTGAGGTCGGTGGTCGCCGGGATGCCCTCGTCGGCGCACGCCCGCAGGAACGCGGCCGTGATCCTGTGCGGGCTGCGCAGCTCCCGGATCCACAGTGGACCACCGGTGCCGTACGTGCCGGTGCCGTCGCCCGTGCCGATGCGGCGCTCGACCTTCTGGAAGTACGGCAGCACCTCGGCGTAGGACCAGCCCTCGACGCCCCAGTCGTCGTAGTCGGCGGCACAGCCGCGGATCCACATCTGCGCGTTGATGGACGTGGACCCGCCGAGCGTCCTGCCCCGCGGCCAGAAGAGCTCCCGGCCGGCGAGCCCCGGCTGCTTCGCGGTGCGGTAGTTCCAGTCGTACGGCGTGGCGAACAGCTTGCTGAACGCCGCCGGGATCCGGATCTCCCGGGCCTTGTCCGGCCCGCCGGCCTCCAGCAGCAGCACGCTCGTGCCGGGGTCCGCGGAGAGCCGGTTGGCCAGCACGCAGCCGGCCGGTCCGGCACCCACGACGACGTAGTCGAACGCGGACGGTCCTGAACGCTCAGCAGGCATGGCGGGCGGGCCTCCTCGGCCATCGACCATACGCCGACTTCGCGCCGCTGGGGAGGCGTCAGCCGGCGCCGACGCCGCCGCCGGGCACGGCCGCCACGACCCTGCCCGCCGCGTCGAGCCCGGTCAGGTCGCGGACCTGCGCCGCCTTCCACAGGATGTCCGGCGCCTGCGGCACCCGCACCCACCACACGTGCACGGCCGGGTCGCCGCTCCAGGCGGCGGTCTTCGCGGTCAGCGGCCTGCCGTCGGCGGTCAGGGTCACCGTCGTGACGTCGCCGACGAAGTACCCGGTGAGGAACCGGTCCTGCCCGGCGCCGAACTCCCACCCGGCGTGGAACCCGGGGCCGCCCGGCCCGTCGCCGGTCACGTCCGGGTCGTTGGTGACGCCGTGCAGCGACAGCCGCCCGTCCGGTCCGCGCACCCCGACGGCCTGCAGGAACCGGTCCTCGCGCACCGTGAACCACATCGTGAGCGTCCCGCGGTCGACCGCCTCGCCCGTGTCGATCGTGGCCGCCGGGGCGACGGCCAGCAGCTCCTTCTCCGGGTCGCCCGGCTCCGCCGGGGGGCCGGTGAACGGGCCGGCGCCGGTGGGCGGGGGCGCGCCGACCGCCGCCATGCCGTCGTCGCCGGCGGTGCCCGTGCCGCCGCCGAACCCGCCGCCGGGAGCGACCGCGGCGGCACCGCCGGCCACGGCGAGGACGACCGCCGCGGACGTGACCGCGATCCGGGTCCGCCGGCGCCGTGCCCCCCGCCGGCGCAGCTCCTCGATCGTGACACCCAGCTGGTCCGGTGCGGCCGCCGCGGCGTCGGTGAGCCGCTCGCCGAGCTCGATCTCCGTGTTCATGTGCGGTCTCCCGTCGGGACGAAGGGGTGATCTGCCCGGTGGCCGTCGCGCAGCGCCGGGCTGGTCCGCAGCTTGGCGAGGGCCCGCGAGCAGACGGACTTGACCGTGCCGACGCTGACGCCGAGGGTCTGCGCCGTCTCCTGCTCGGACAGGTCGACGTAGTAGCGGAGCACGATCGCGGCCCGCTCCCGGCGGGTCAGCGCCTGCAGCGCGGCGACGAGCGCGGCGCGGTCCTCGACGGCGCCCTGGCCCCCGTCGTGCGTGCCGGTGTCCGGCAGCTCGGCGCGCGGCTGCTCCCGCCACGGCCGCCGGCGCAGCCAGTCCGTGTGCAGGTTGACCATGACCCGCCGGGCGTAGCCGAGCGGGTCACCGCCGCCGGGGTCGCCGTGCCTGACCCGGTGCCAGGCGCCGTAGGTGCGGATCAGCGTGGTCTGGGCCAGGTCCTGCGCCTGTTCGGGGTCGCCGGTCAGCAGCCAGCCGAGCCGGAGCAGCGGCCGGGTCGCCGCGGCGGCGAACTCGTCGAAGTCGCGCATACCCCTACTACGAGCCCGCCGCCGCAAAGGTTGAGAGTTTCGCGGGATTCGCGATCCGGAACAGGTCGTGGATGCGGCCGTCGACGACGCACAGGCACATGGCGTACCGGAAGCTCGCGTCGACGAGCAGCGCGTACCCGCCGTTGACCCCGGCCGGGACGGCGGCGAACGGCCGGTCGGGCATGATGCCGGTGAAGAAGCGCACCACCTTCGCCCGCCCGCGGATCGGGTTCGGGCCGGTCCTGACCTTGCCGCCGCCGTCGTTCCACGCGATGACGTCCTCGTGCAGCAGCGCTTCGAGGCGGGCGACGTCGCCGTCGCGGGCGGCCGCCACGAACCCTTCGAGGAGCCGGGCGTGCTCGGCCGGGTCGGTGCTGAACCTGGCCCGCCCGGCGAGCGCGGCGCCCGCCCGGTGGTGCAGCTGCCGGCAGTCCTCCTCGGCCCGTTCGAGGATCCCGGCGATCTCCGCGTACGGCAGCTCGAAGGCGGTCCGCAGCACGTACACGGCCCGCTGCGGCGGGGTCAGCCGCTCCATCAGGTGCAGCACGGCGATCGACACGTCGGACGTGTCGATCACCGCGGCGAGGCCGGACGGGTCGGGCCGCCCGGTGCTGACCGGCTCCGGCAGCCAGGTCCCGGGGTACTCCTCCCGCCGCGCCTGGCGGGCCCGGAGCGCGTCGACGGCGAGCCGCGCCACCACCCTGGTCAGGTAGCGGCGCGGCTCGGCGACCTCGGACCTGTCGGCGCGGGACCACCGCAGGTAGGCCTCCTGCAGGACGTCCTCGGCGTCGTACAGCGTGCCGACCATGCGGTACGCCAGGCCGAGCAGCATCCGCCGGTGCGCGAGGAACTCCTCGCTCACGCGACCTTCGGCTGGTTCCTGGTCGCGACGGAGAGACGGTTCCACACGTTGATCGTCGCAATGACCATGAGGAGGTCCGCAACCCCCTGCTCGCCGTAGTGCTCCACCGCGGTGTCCCACACGTCGTCCGGCACGCCGTGCTCGCCCAGCCGGGTGACGTGGTCGGTGAGGTCGAGCGCGGCCCGCTCCTTCTCGTCGAAGAACGGGCCTTCCCGCCACACCGACACGGCGAACAGCTTCCGGGTGTCCTCACCCTCGGCGATGGCCTCCGTCGTGTGCATGTCGACGCAGAACGAGCATCCGTTCAGGATCGACGCCCGGAGTTTGAGCAGGTGCAGCAACGCCGGGTCCACATGCGCCCTGATGTACTTCTCCAGCCCGAGCACCGCCTGGTACGCCTCGGGGTTGATCTCACTGATCGTCATCCGCTGTGTGGTCATGCAAGCACGACGGCGCACCCCACCCGGAACGTGACAGGTTCGCGGCCCGGGACGGTGTGTGCTGCGCCACTGGTCGCAGGCACTAGTACGGCAGCCGCCGTTCGGGATCATGGCTGAAGCTCGGCGCTGAGTCGTCGTGCGTAGTGGGAGCGGCGGGCTCGGGCTTGGTGGCGGCGTCGCCATTGTGACCAGCGCAGACGGTGGGCGAGGTCGTGGACTGGGCTGATCAGCAGGCTGTTCATGAGGCGGCGGATTTCGTTGACGGTGAGGTCGATCAGGTCGGTGGCGGCGGTTGGTGTGCGGGCGGCGTCGGCGGCGCAGATCGTCAGCACGGCGAGGGCTGCCATGGCCAGGGTGGCGAACCGGTGCCACGAGTTCCACCGACGGACCTGGTGCTGGTCCAACCCGACCTGGCTCTTGCCGGCCTGGAACGATTCCTCGACGCTCCAGCGGATCCCGGCCACTGCGACCAGTCGGGCGAGGGTGACCGGTTGTGGTGTCCAGCAGCGGTAGAACGCCAGCTCGCCGGTGCTGGTGTTGCGGCGGATCAGCAGGCTGTGCTGCCCGCCGTCGGCGGGGTCGGTGTCGGTGTTGACGTCACCGAGCCAGGCCCAGTCGTAGTAGCGGGGCCCTTTCGAGCCCACGCCGGCCGACCGGCGGTGCCACGCCGAGGCCGGCAGCCCGGCTGCGATCCGGTCAGCGCGCAGGCGAGCCTTGCCGCCGTCGACCGGGACGAGGTGGTTGCAGGAGACGGCCAGAACGTAGCCCAGACCGAGGTCAC